>JBIIQM010000005.1:0-59500 GCA_044342075.1 Pirellulales bacterium | reverse complement strand
CCTGGCTCGAACACCTGGCCGGGGCGACGTCGCTCACGGAGCTGCGGCTGACCAACTGCGACGTCCACGGGCCGGGCCTCGAGCACATCGCCGGCCTCACGAAGCTCGAGAATCTCAATCTCACCCTGACGCCCGTCACCGACGAGCATTTCGTGCACCTCGCCGGGCTCTCGGAACTCCAGTCGCTCGGCCTCGCATCCACACCCTGCACGGGCAGCGGCTTCACGCACCTCGGCAAACTGACGAAGCTGACGAACGTCAACTTGCACCATGCGCCGGTCAGCGACACCGGGCTGGCGGCCATCTCCCGGATGCCGAATCTGAAACGGCTCTGGGTCGCGCACGCCGCGTTCACCGACGCTGCGGCTCCGGCGCTTGCGGCATTCGGTCGCCTCGAGCGACTCGGCCTCGGCAGTTTCAACAAGGAGAGTTCGGGCAAAGCGCTGGCGGGCATCGCCGGCGTGCCGCTCGTCGAACTGGATCTGCTCGACAGGCAGGCGACCGACGAGGCCGTCGCCTTCGCGGCCGCGATCCCCACGCTGCGGCGGCTGGGGATCACCCGCAATCCGGCGATCACCAACACTGCGATCGAGCAGGTAAGAAAAAACCGTCCCGACCTCACGCTCGAGGTGAAATGAGGTCGATCGCCGGGCCCTCTTGGCTAGGCCTCTCAGGAACATCGTGAATTGAGCGCGGCCCCCGAACCCGAATGGCGATACGCCTCCCTGGCGGCCCCCTGTGCTGATGGCGGCGCTGGTGATGGCCGTCATGTCATGGAGTGCCGTCGGTGGCGGTCATGCGGCTGGGGCCGACGGGCCGTTCATCCTCAGCTACTTCAAGGACAACGGGCAGGACGGGCTGCACCTCGTGTGGAGCGCTGATGGGCTCGCGTGGGAGGCTCTACGAGCAGACAGGCCGTTCCTAAATCGCTCATGGTTTACGTGTAGCGGTAGCCGCAGTGCCTGAAGCAGTTTCGGCACTCCTCCTCCGTGAAGCGATCGAGCACGTCGCTGCTCACCGACCAGAGGGTCTCGACAGTCCTGGCCGACGCACTCTTCAAGAGCCACTTGAACTTCGAGAAGACGAGTTCAATCGGGTTCAGGTCTGGACTGTACGGCGGTAGATAGACGAGCCGTGCTCCAGCGGCTGTGATCGCCTCTCGAGCACCTGCCACCTTGTGAGCGCTGAGGTTGGCCATCACCAGAATTGTCCCCTGGCTTTAGCGTCGGCAACAAGTGGTGGATTACCCAGCCAAGGAAGATCTCGCCGTTGATCGCCCCATCCACGACCAGAGGCGCCGTCAGACCCGTGGTGCGAAGGGCCGCCAGGAACGTCGTGGTTTTCCAGTGGCCATGAGGCACGCTGACCAGAAGACGCTCCCCTCTCAATGCTCGCCCTCGTGGGCGAGTCATGTTCATCGTGGCCCACGTTTTATCAATAACAACGAGACGCTCCGGATTCAGATGCGGCTGCTCCCGACGAAGCTCTTCCCGTCTCTCCGCGACGTCCGGACGTTCCCTCTCGGAGGCGTTAAGTAATTTTTTTGATGGTAAGGCGAAGCCGCTGCAACGCGGTGCACAACGTCGGAACCGACATATCCGTCCCGAGTTCCCTCTTCAGTTCCTCGGGGGTCAGATTCGGCTTGCGATTGATGATGTCTTTGACCTGATCCGCGAATGCAGACCAAAGCGGCACACGCCGCCGCTTCAGAAACGGTGCAGTCTTGTTGAGTTCTCGACGCTCTTGCTTGATACGCCGAACCTAGGACTCGCTCACGTCAAAGTACGTTGCAACCTTCTCGATCGATGCGAGTGTTCGGATCGCACTCATCGACCGTGACGTGCCGAGCTATTTCCAAGGCCTCGAGCACCTGCTGCGATACTGTGCCCGTCCGCCCTTTGCGCTGGAGCGGCTTTCCGTCCGGCGTGGTGAAGACGGCCGCATCGCCCGCGTCCGCCACGTGCTCCCCGACACAAGGCGGCCAACTGGGTTGGCCCGGGCCGCTCGCGAAAATCGACCCGGCCGGGGGTAAATTGCGTCGTCGAACTCTCGCCATTCGATTTTCTGGATAGGCTCTCGGCCCTCGTGCCGCCACCGCGGAAGCACCGCCACCGGTATCACGGGGTTTTCGCCCCGAATCACAAGCTCAGGCCCGCCGTCACGGCACTCGACAAAAGGGAATGTCGGCAAGCGGCGCGATGCCGCGACCGGCGGGTATGCGGTCGGCGGACATGCGGCGGGCGAAGATGCCACCGGCGACTGCTGCGACTCACGCGACAAACTGCGCTTACGCGACACTTTGCGGATCGCCTGGGCCAAACTCATAGCCCGGGTGGGCGAGGAGTTTCCAGTCGAGTGCCCGAGGTGTGGTGGCGACATCCGGCTCATCTCATTCATCACCGATCCGGGCCCGTTCCGGAAGATCCTCACGCACCTCGGCGAACCGCTCGAGCCTCCGCGAGTCTCACCGGCCCGTGGACCGCCCACCGACTGGGCCGAGCTCGTGCAGGTCCACGACGACCGGCCCGGCAGGCACCAGCTAGACACCAACCGGAACTCACACGCAACTCACCGTCCGGACAACGGTGGAGGAAGTGCCATTGACCGTCCTGTCCTCCAGGACGGCCGCTAAATAACGCACGAAAACGCGGCATATTCCTTGAGCGGCCCTTTGGTATTGGCCGCGATCTTTCTTCAAGGAATATGCCAATGCATGAGATTCTTTCCGAGCGAGCCGCCGAACTGGCCAGGCTCGCAGCGACGATTCGGTCCGGCCTCGAAGAGGCCGAGGCCACGATCCCGGCGGTCAATGACCAGCTGTCCCATTTGGCCATGCTCGGGATCATCAGTCATCAGGTCGAAGGGCCAAGCATCTACGCTCGTCCCGCCGGCCTGACGAACGACAACAGCGACGACGTTTGTGTCTTTCAGGCGGTGCTGCTGATGCCCGGCGGAATCGGGGCAGCGGTGTGGAACGCCGACGAATACAGCGAGCACCTGCTCTGCTCCTTCGGCGAGCAGACTGATCTCCGCGGTCGATTCCTGCCGTACGGGAAGCTGCTACCGGTGGTGCGGGCGATGCTCGTCAAGCATGTGGACCACATGGTTGGCAGTTTGCTTCGTGACGTGCGACTGATTAATTCCTGAATGCTGATGGTCGCCTTCGCGGGCGCTGTAATTGTTTTCCCGGCGGCTGGTCAGCGTTGATCAGCTAGCCTTGGCCGCGGTGGCTACCGCCATTGCGAGCCTCAGTTCTCTCGACGCCGGCGACGCTCGCCGGCGACGTGTCCCTTGTTCCCGGATTTCCCCGGGGGAGAGTGCGCAGATGGTGTTTGACGAGCCTGAGAATGACCGTGAGTTGAATGCGTCGGTGGCAAGGCTGCTCGGCGAGTCGGTGGAGCTGGTGCGGCACCGTGGCTTCCACGTCGTCGACACGGCACGCCGGGACGACGAGCCCGACGTCGTCGACATGGCCGAGTTGACCGGTGGCCTCGATTGGGACCGCCACCTCGAGCCGCGGGTCTATATCCGTTGCGGCCGACGCATGCGGCGAGCCGCCTGATTCGTGATGAAGACCGACCGGTGGCGTGCCGACTGGGGCTGACGTGGCTCCCGGGCACGCCGCCGGTTCTCTTATTACAGATACACCAACAATGAACAGATCCAGACGAGAGGAGCCCGATCAGGGCCCCGACGATGACCGCGGGGCAGAGCGACGCGACGTGAATCCGCCCTATGCACATCACTTTCCTGTGAGCGTCCATCGGTTTCGGCAGTTACTCGCCGAGTTGATTGCTCGGCGAATACGGGCGGAACAGCGTCGCCCGCCAAACGCATGTGAAGCGGAAAAAGCCTGATCGCAGCGTGAAGCTCCCGGGGCCGGCGACTTAGCGCTGGCTCCGGGAGCCACGCGAGCGGAAGGCGGAGGTAACACCTCGGAAAAATGTTTTGTGTCGTGGCGATGGAACTTTACAATGGTGTTTCGGGATGGATTCCGTAGAGCCCGTTCGCGGCCGGTGTGGTGGCGCGGGCATCGATAGTCACACTCATGGAAGGGTGCCATGCGATACTCGCAACCGGCCTGCCATTTCGCGGCAAAGACCACAACGGCGCCGGTCGAGGATCGCCTGGCTGCAGGGGTGAAGCTCTACGTCGACGAGGTCTTCGATCGCACGATCGTTGCCCTGCATGCGCTGCTTGAGCCAATCGGCATCGATGTCGCCAAGGCGAAGTTCGCACCGGGCTTCATGGCGGAGTTGGCGGCGGTCGTGCAGGTTGCCGCTTGGGAGGACGCCGGGCTGCGTCACCTGATTCCGCTCGACTTCCCTCCGGCTGCGAAGGCTATGTCCGATCTCGTCTGGCGGTACCACGTCGACCCGATGTCGTTTATGGACCCAACTGCCGGCACGGTAATTTTTAATCGCGTCGTCGAGGCGTGGGCGACCCACTGCCATCCCGACGCTCGGGAGATGCTGGGGTGCGACATCGTGATGGCTCGGCCACCGAGCCCAGTAGATCAGGCGGCGGCATTCGCGCCCGTGATCATGTCCATCGCCGAGCGAAGCAATACCAAGGAGCAAAGCAATGACGCGTAGCAACCGGAATGGTCGCCGGCGGGGCCGTGTGATTCGAAAGCGACCACCAGGCCGCGGGGCGATGTACGGCCGCCGTAGCCAGACCAAGAACAAGCAAGAAAACTCATTCGCGTATCAGGTCGAGGTCGCCATGAAGCGGGCCCGGGACGTGAACGTCCCGCTGGCTGTGGACGCGGCGCTCGTGGCCGAGGCAGAGCGAACCGGGGCCTGCAACATCGGCGATCTCTATGTCGACGACGGGATCTCGGGCTCCGAACTCAGCCGGCCGGGCCTCGACAAGCTGATTGCCGACCTCAAGGCTGACCGATCAATATCCCACTTGTTCGTTCATAAGCGGGATCGGCTCGCGCGGCCGCACCGGACGTCTGATGGGTCAAGGCTCGAAGAGGAGATTCTCGAACTGGGCGTGACGATCGTCTTCGAGAGCGAGATCGTGGAGCCCAGGCGGCCCGGGGAAGACGACACGGTGGAGGTTGTCACCCGTAACATCGAGTATTCGCGGAGCGGTCGCTACAGCTATGAGCTCAGCGACCGCGTCCTGAAGACGGCCAGGGTCATCGCCGAGCAGGGGCACCGCCTCGGCGGCCCGGCCCCGTATGGATTTGTCCGGATTCTCGTTGACGCCAACGGCAAGGAGATCGAGGAACTGCCGCAGGGAAAGAAGGTGGATCAGCAGGGCTGTCATGTGAAGATCAAGCCCAAGGACTGGGCCAAGATCAGAGTGTGGCTCTGGATGATCGAGCTGGCCGAGAAGGGGCTCGGGGTGCGTGCGATTGCCAATCGGCTGACGGAGAAGGGTATCCCGACTCCTGCCGCGGGCACGAAGCGAAAGCGCAAGGGTGTCGATGTGCCGGTGAGCACCGCTTGGCACTCGGAGACGGTGAAGCAACTGCTGCAAAACCCGTTGATCATTGGCTTGCAGGCATACGGCCGGCAGTCCGGCGGCACGCACAAGCGCTGGTCACTTGATGGCCCGCGGGACATCGATGATCGCGACTTGACGGTCGATACCAATGGAGACGAGCAGTTGCGGCTCATCTACAACGAGCCTGGGGAATTCGTGACGGCCCCGGCAGGCTTCGAGCCGCTGGTGGATCCGGAGCGTTGGCACCGGCTTCAGGAAACGCTGGCGAACCGTGCCAACCCCCAAAAGCGGAGGCCGCGCTCGCGGTCACTCGACACGTATCCGCTCGGTACCCGCGTCCACTGCCTCGGCGAGGGATGCGGTGAATTGATGCACGGCCACAAGCAGCACGGTGAATTCAAGTTTGTCTGCAGCCGTTATGAGGATTCCGACGGCAGGGAGTGTGAGCACAATACCGTCTCGTCGGAGCGACTGTTTGAGTTCGCGTGCCGGATGGTGACGCACGGTCTCGCTTTTCACGCCGGAGAGGCCGCCCTCCGCGAGAAACTCCGGGAGCACGCCCTGCGGCTGCGATCGGCGACGCCGGACTCGCTGCGGAAGGAGCAGGCCGATTACTGGGAGGCCAAGGTGGCAGCCCTGACGGCCGACGCAGAGACCACCGGCAGACGTATGGCGGTGGAGCGGGACGACGCGGCCTACGAGATTCTCAAACGGGAAAACTCACGGCTGACGGCCGAGGCGCTGAAGGCGAAGGCCGAACTCGCCAAGGCGACAACTGCCCTATCCGGCGGCGATGAGTTGCCTGCCGACGAGGAAGTCGAGGCCGCCGTCCGGATCGCCCGGCACCTCGCCGCTGCGCTTGCGGATCCAGCCAATCGAGAGGAGGCCTGTGATATCTTTCGCCGGCTCGGGATCAAGATCGGCCTGACATTCGGCGAACAGAAGTTTGGGCCGAAGCGGATGGTGCGGCGGCTCAAGGGAGGTGTGGTCGTCTACGGCGACGCGGATTTCCCTGCCGCCGCCCGCTCCACACCCGACACCGCCGAGAACACACTCACGGGGTCTCCGGCCACCAACCCGTTCGCCAGAGCGTTGCTGGCGGCCGTGGATCCCAATGCCCGTAAGGAGGCTCGCAAGAGCCTCGATCGCCGCCAGGCCGTGGACACCACGAGCATGGCCTCAAGCGGCAAACCCGGTCGTATTCAGACCGGGGGCCTGACCAAGGAGAAGTCGTTCGGTCGCGCCAATAGCAGCGGCCGGACTTGAACCGGCGACACCCGGCTTATGAAGCCGGTGCTCTAACCAACTGAGCTACGCTGCCCTGATGCAAAAATATACCCCGCGAGGCTGCGATCGTCAGCGGGGCTCGAAAACCACCGGCTTCCAGGCGACCCCCGGCTTTTCATGCCGGGCGTCGGTGAGTCGCCCCTCCGACCGCGGCGGCGAGCGCGTCGGCAGTGAGCGTCTGCGCCCGGGCAAAGCCGGCGATCAGCCGCGCGGAGGTGGGCTCGAGCGCGACGAGCGAGAAATCTCCGAGCATGAAGAAATCAGCCGCGTGCGGAAACTTCCTTAGATAGGCCGCTTTCAGCGACTCATGGTCGGGGTGTTCGGGGGGGATGAACTCGGCCACCGCCGGGATCGATACCCGTGGCAGGGCCTGGGGCATCACGTCGGGCGAGTCGGCCGCGGTGATCAGCAGGCAGACCTCCGGCGCGGCCAGCATGTCGCGAGTGTGCGACGAAAGGCCGCTCACGTGCGTCACCAGCCGTAGCCTCCCCGCCGCGACGTGCGCGGCAAACGGGATCATCGAGGCGAACGGCCGCCCGTCGTGCAGCGTGGCGAGCGCCGCCACGCTGCGGTCGAGCAGCAGGGAACGCAGGACATCGGACGTCGTCATATCGAGGCTCATCGCAGGTCCCGCTGTTATGACACCGCCGAGAGTTCGCGGCACAAGTCCGCGAAGTCGCCAAGGCGATGCTCGACGACCGTGCGCACCACGGCCGGATCAAGACGGCGGTACTCATGCACTGCAACGTTGCGAAAGCCCACCATGCGACGCATCCGTTCAGCCACGGGCGACGAGAGCACGCCCTCTCTTTCCAGCGTCGAGAACGCATCCGCGCTGTCGGCCGGCACGCCGAGACCGCGTCGCGAAACCTCGCGACAGGCTGCATCAATCGCCTGCTCGCATGCCCGTTGCAGGTTCAGCACTACGGCATCGAGCACGATCGGCTCCCGGAGTCGCTCCAAGTCGCCTGCGACGTAGTCGCGGATCGCCCGCAGACAGCGGTCGATGCTCGCGAGTTTCTGCATCACCACGTCATCGGGCACGAAACTTCTCCTGCATTGCCGCCGTCGCCGCCCGCCGGTTCACGGCAAAGGAAAGGTGATCGGCGAGCGCGTGGGTGGCGAACAAATCAGCCTCGGTCGTGGGCCGCACGAGCGGTCGTCCGCCCTGGATGGCCTCGACCCGCAAGAGGCCACCAGCCCGCCGTAGATCGACGAGGTCGACGGACGTTCCAATCACCGACGCCAGCCTGGCGGCGGCGTCGAAGACCGCCACAGGTTCCAGTGGCGACTCGAATAGAACGGCAATATCAAGATCGCTGTCGGCGCGGTTTCGGCCCTGCGCATGACTGCCATAGAGCCATGCGCCCTGGAGCCGTCGGTGGGGAAACGCCACCGCCAACTCATGCTCGAGAATCTCGGGAAGGCGATCGAGTGCGACCATAACGAAACTCGATCATATCCGACCGGAGATCAAGGTGTACGATTCGGTGAGACGAGGATCACCGCACGCTTGCCGTCGGTGAAATACGGATCGCCCGTGAGGTTTCGCTTGGGCGCCGTGGCCGGGCAGCCGCCCACCCCTTCCACGTAGCCGGCGGCAGCCACGCGGCGGGCCTGCGCCAGATCCTCGATCACGTAGTCGCGGGATTCGTCGACATTCGGATCGATGCGGTGGGTCGTCAGGTTCCAGGCCCGCGTCGTGAACCGCACGCCGATGTCGCGGCTCACCTGGCCTGCCCAGACGGGCCTGCCCTCGAACGTGAGCGGCGTCAGCCACAGCCGCAGGTGGAGCCGTTCGTTGATCGAGTGCCGCGTGCGCTGCAGGGCGATGTCTTGGTCGCGGCCGAAGAGGTGCAGGGGGCTGACCGGCGAATAGCGGTAGTTCGCGCCGAGCAGGAAGGCCCGCACCGTCTTCCAGCAGGTGGCCAGCGTGATCGTCTCGCTCTCGTCCCAGCGGGCGGCGAAGGCGCCGAGCAGCGTCTCAAATTCACCGATCACGACGAGGTTCACCGGGTCGCCCTGCCGCGTGCCGCCGGCGTTGGTCGTCGCCGCCGGCAACGCCTCCAGCCGCGAAACGAGCGTGTCGAGATCGCAGTCCTCGACGGTCGACGGAGGACGGATCGTGTCGAAGTCACGGTCGAGGTAGTCGGCGGTGATGCCGGGCACCGGCACCGTGAAGACAAACTCGACGTCGTCAGGCGGCGCCGTCGGTTGCGCCGCTGGATGCACGAGCCTGCCGAATGCCTGCCGCAGGCCGCCGGCGCGGCCCAGCCGCACGTGCACCGACTTCGTGCCAAGGTCGAGCGTCGTGAAGACAAACCCCTCCGCGGCGCCGCCGGGCGGGATCGACGCCAACGGAAACCCGCGCGCCCGAAAGAACTCATCCATCCGGCCGTTGGCAAGGTAGGCCGTGACGAGTTTGAGCGGCACGAGCGCAAGGAGTGGCACGAACACCCAGCCCATCGTGCCGAACGCGGAGAGCCGTCTGCCGATCGAGAAGTGATTCACGGCCGCGGCTTCGAGCGGCGTGAAATACTTCGGGTCGATGTTTACCAACTGCAGCCGCATGTTCTCGGAGCCGCGGTTTTCGATCCGCACGAAGACCGGCTGGATGCCGCGCCGCGCGAGGTCGACGCCGAACAGCCGCCGGCTCTCGTCGGCGGCGAGCACGGCGACCGTCGCCCGCGCCTGCGGGTGTTCCTGCGTGATCGCCCGCGCGAGGTGGGCGTCGAACCGCGGGTCGGGCTCGTAGGGCGTGATGACGAGCCGCCAGAGCCGGGCGGGGAGGGAACGCAGGAAGGCGATCATGGCGGCGTCGGGTTCCCTGAATGCAAACGGCCCGGGGCGCGAGGCCCCGGGCCGCTGGCTGTGTCGGTGCGGCTCGCCCGGTTACTCGACCAGGCTGCAGGAAGCCTCGACGACGGCGTCGATCTTCTCGTCGGTGAGGCCGCCCTTGGCAAACGCATGGTTGGCCTTCACCTTGCCCTCCTTGTAGCAGACGACCGTGAGGTCGGCGTCGGGGGCGATCTTGAAATCGGGCGGACCGTTCTCGGCATCCTCCGGCACCACGAAGGCGAGCCGGGTGATCCCGTGCTTCGTCGCGAAGCCTTCGGCCGCCTTCTTCAGGCTCTCGGCGTCGGCGCCGATCATGTTGACGAAGCCCATCATCTTGTCGTCGGCATGCTCCTCGACCTCCTCCTCGATCTTCTTGAGGAGCTTGGCGAGCTTCTCGTCGCCGGTGCGGGCGAAGACCATCACCACGGGCTTCGAGCCCGTCTTGCAGCGGTAGCAGCCGGAGCGGCCGACCGGAAAGCCGTCGTCGGGATTGCCGGCGACCTTCGTCACCGTGAACGCACCGACGGAATCGCCCACCTGCGGGCCGCTCGTCATCTCGGCCGAGGCGACGACCGCCATGCCACACACCAAGGCCACCGCCATCACACATGCTGCACGCATCGCTGGAACTCCTGGGAGGATCGTCCGATCAACTTGAGACTTCAAGCCTAACGCAGGTACCATTTCGGAAGCAAACAATTGGCGGACGGTTTGGACTCGGACCGGAGCGGCAGGAATGGGACGATTTTTCGGCAAGGTGACGACCGGCGGCGGCTTTCGCGCGGTCATGTACACGTTCAAGAAGTCCCGTGAGGCGGGCGGCCTCTGGAAGTTTTGGAAGGCGATGCGGTCGAAGAACGCCTGCAAGACCTGCGCCCTCGGCATGGGCGGCCAGGCGGGCGGCATGGTGAACGAGGCCGGCCACTTCCCCGAAGTCTGCAAGAAGTCGTTCCAGGCGATGGTCGCCGACATGCAGGGGGCCGTGAAGCCGACGTTCTTCGAGACCTACTCGATCCCGCAGTTGCAGGCTTTCACGCCCTACCAGATGGAGCACTCGGGCCGGCTCGTGCAGCCGGTGGTGCTCGAGAAGGGTTCACAGCACTACAAGCCGATCAGTTGGTCCGACGCGATGGAGCGGATCGCCACGAAGCTCCTCCGCAGCGCCCCGAACGAGACCTTCTGGTACTTCAGCGGCCGCTCCAGCAACGAGGCCGGCTTCCTGCTCCAGCTCTTCGCCCGGATCTACGGCACGAATCACGTCAACAATTGCTCCTACTACTGCCACCAGGCCAGCGGCGTGGGGCTGGCGAGCGTGGTGGGCACGGGCGCGGGCACCGTGAAGCTCGACGACATGGAAAACTCCGACTTCGTCATGCTCATCGGCGGCAATCCGGCGAGCAATCATCCGCGGATGATGCGGACGCTCATGATGGTCCGCCGCCGCGGCGGGAAGGTGGTGGTCGTCAACCCGATCGTCGAGACGGGCCTCGTGAATTTCTCGGTGCCGAGCGATCCCTGGGCGTTGCTCTTCGGCGCCGAGATCGCGAGCACCTACGTGCAGCCCCACGTGGGGGGCGATCTGGCGCTCGTCTATGGCCTGCTCAAGCGGATCCGCGAGACCGGGGCCTGCGACGAGGCCTTCCTCGCGGCCAACACGGTCGGCTGGCCTGAACTCGCCGCCAGGCTCGACGCGCTCTCCTGGGACGAGATCGTGGAGAAGTCGGGCGTGTCGCGGGAGCAGATCGACGACATCGCCGGCCAGTATGCCCGCAGCGAGCGGGCCGTCTTCGCCTGGACGATGGGCGTGACGCACCACCTCCACGGCGCCGCCACGGTGCAGGCCATCGCGGCCTTGGCGCTCGCCCGCGGCATGGTGGGACGGCCCGGCGCCGGCCTGCAGCCGATCCGCGGCCATTCCAACATCCAGGGGATGGGCACCGTCGGCGTCACGCCGAAGCTCAAGGACGCCGTCTTCAACCGGCTGCAAAACCACTTCGGCGTCGGCCTGCCCACCACCAAGGGCTACGACACGCTCGAATGCCTCGACGCGGCCGATGAAGGCCGGATGCGGTTTGCGATGTGCCTCGGCGGCAACCTCTGGGGCGCGAGCCCGGACGCCGCCTACGCCAAGCGGGCGATGGGCAAGATCGACATGGTGGTCTACATGAGCACGTCGCTGAACACCGGCCACGCCGGCGGCCTCGGCGCCGAAGAGACGATCATCCTGCCGGTGCTCGCCCGCGACGAGGAGCCGGAGCCCTCCACGCAGGAGAGCATGTTCAGCTACGTCCGCCTCTCCGATGGCGGCACGCCGCGGCACGTCGGCCCGCGGAGCGAGGTGGAGATCATCGCCGATCTCGCCCAGCGGGTGCTCGGCGGCGCGGAGAGCGGCCGGCAGACGCCGATCGACTGGCAGGCGATGAGCCATACGAGCACGATCCGGCAGGCGATCGCGAAGATCGTGCCGGGGCTCGAGCAGATCGCCGACATCGACAAGACGAAGAAGGAATTCTCCATCCCCGGCCGGGCGATCGACCGGCCGCGGTTTCCCACCGAAGACGGCAAGGCCCACCTCTTCGTGCACGACCTGCCATCGGCGCCGAAGAGCCTGCAATTGATGACGATCCGCAGCGAGGGACAGTTCAACACCGTCGTCTACGAGGAGGAAGACCTCTATCGCAACCAGACGCGGCGCGACATCGTGCTCATGCACCCCGACGACGTGAAGCGGCTGGGCCTCACCGCTGGCGGCCGCTGCCGGATCACGAGCTCGGCCGGCACGATGCGCAACCAGGTGGTCTCCGCCTTCGACCAGATCCGACCGGGCAACGTCGCGATGTATTACCCCGAGAGCAACGTGCTCGTGCCGAAGTCGGCCGATCCGCTCTCGCGCACGCCCGCCTACAAGAGCATCGCCGTGACGGTGGAGCCCGACGTGGCCTTCGTGCAGTTCGGCAAGCCGGAGCCGGAGCTCGTCGCCGCCGGCACGCCCCGCGACAAGATGAATCAGTGCGGGTAAGTAGGACGGGCTTCAGCCTGTCGTGCTTGAGACAGGCTGAAGCCCGTCCTACTCGAAGAGCGGGAGCTGGTCGGCGGGCTCGGCCTTCTTGCGCGGCTTCGCCGGCGCGGCGGCCGTGCCCGCTTCGAACTCGAGCAGCAGGTCGCGGGCCCGCTCGATGACGCCGCCGGGAACGCCCGCCAGCCGCGCCACGTGCACACCCCAGCTCTTGTCGGCGGCGCCGGGGGCCACGCGGTGGAGAAACACGAGCTGGTCGCGGTGCTGCTGCACGAGCACCTGCACGTTGGCCACGCAAGGCAGCCTCTCGAGCGCGGCCAACTGGAGATAATGGGTGGCGAAGAGCGTGCGGCAGCCGGGCCCCGCCTGCAGGTGCTCGATCACCGCCTGCGCGATCGCCAGGCCGTCGTAGGTGCTCGTGCCGCGGCCGACCTCGTCGAGGATCACGAGGCTCCGCGGCGTGGCGC
The DNA here is from genome assembly GCA_044342075.1 of Pirellulales bacterium. Taxonomy (GTDB): domain Bacteria; phylum Planctomycetota; class Planctomycetia; order Pirellulales; family UBA1268; genus RGVT01. The sequence goes on along the minus strand of JBIIQM010000005.1, from coordinate 46,432 downwards.
GGTTCAGGATCCGCGCCGTCTGCGCCATCTCCACGAGGAACGTGCTCGCGCCGCGGGCAAGATCGTCGCCCGCGCCGATCCGCGCGAAGAGCCGGTCGACGATTCCCACGACTGCCCGCTTCGCCGGCACGAAGCTCCCGGCCTGCGCGAGCACGGCAACGAGCGCGGCCTGCCGGATGAACGTGCTCTTGCCGCCCATGTTTGGGCCGGTGACGAGCAGGATGGCAGGGGAGCGAGTGCCCGCCGCGTTGCCTGAGCGGCCCGCGAGGGCGAGGTCGTTGGCCACGAGCGTGCCTGGCGGCAGGAGTTCCTCGAGCACCGGGTGACGTCCCTCCTCGATCAGGAGCTCCGCGCCCTCCGTGATCTCGGGCCGCACCCAGCCGCGGCTCCGCGCCACGTCGGCCAGCGCCACGAGCACGTCGATCTCGGCCAGCACCGCCGTCGCCCGGTCGAGCCGAACGCGATGTTCGGCGACGAAGAGCCGCAACTGCTCGAGCAGTTCGATCTCGCGGCGGGTCGCCTCGTCTTCGGCGCCGAGCACCTGCCGCTGCCGCTCGTCGAGTTCGGGCGTCGTGTAGCGCTCCGCGTTTTTCACCGTCTGCTTGCGGATGTAATCGGCCGGCACCTTCGCCGCCTGCGTTCGGCTCACCTCGAGGAAGAACCCAAACACCCGGTTGAAGCCGACCTTGAGCGTGGGGATTCCCGTCCGCTCGATCTCGCGGGCCTGATACTCGGCGATCCAGGCCTTGCCCCCCGAGGCCATCTCCACGAGCTCGTCGTAGCGGGCGTCGAACCCGGGCCGGATGAAGCCACCATCGCGGGCGAAGACGGGGCAGCCCTCGCGGAGCGTCGCGCCGATCCGACTCGAAAGGTCGTCGCAGGGATCGAGCCGCTCGCGCAGGTCGGCCAGCAGACCGCCGCACGGGCCGAGCGCCGCCACGAGCTCGGGCAGCACCGCCATGGCGCGGCCGATCCGCTCGAGATCGCGCGGCCCGGCGCGGCCGGAGACGACGCGGCTGGTGAGCCGTTCGAGGTCGCCGACGCCCGTGAGCGTCGCGGCGATGCGCCGGGCGAGCGACTCATCGCCGACGAGCGCTTCGACCGCATCGAGCCGTTCGTCGATCCGCGGCTTCTCCACCAGCGGGGCCGAGAGCCATTCGACGAGCAGCCTCGCGCCCATCGGCGTCTTCGTGCGGTCGAGCACGCCGGCGAGCGAGCCTTCGCGGGTGCCGGAGGCGACGCCGCGCACGAGCTCGAGGCTCCGCCGCGTGGCCTCGTCGATCTCCAGGCGGTGGCCGGGCCGCCAGGCGGCGATGGTGTCGATGCGGGCGATCGCCGAGGGCTCGTTCTCCTCGAGGTAGGCCACGATCGCCCCCGCCGCGAGCACGCCCGGCAGGTCGGCGGGCAGGTCGAAGCCGAGCCCCTCGAGCCGCAGGCCGCCGAGGGCCTTCGCCACGGCCGCCCGCGCCGTCGTGTCGTCGAACCACCAGTCGGGCCGGCACGTGACGGCACGGCGGCCGCCGGTCATGCGGACGATCTCGTCGACCGGCTCGCGATCCTTTTCCGCGCAAAGCACCTCGGTGGGGTCGAGGCGGAGCAGGTGATCGGCCACGTCGTCGCGGGAGACCACGGCGCACTCGAACCGCCCCGCGGCCACGTCGATCCAGGCGAGGCCCACGCGAATCTCGTCCGCGTCGCGGGAGGCGACGGCCTGCGGCAAGACGGCCACGAGATGGTTGCGCCGGGCGGGATCGAGCAGCGATTCATCGGCGACGATGCCGGGCGTGACGATCCGCGTCACCTCGCGGCGCAAGAGCCCCTTCGTCGTTTTCGGATCATCGATTTGTTCACAGATGGCGACGCGGCGGCCCGCGGCGACGAGCTTCACCAATTGCACGTCGAGCTGGTGGTGGGGGAAGCCGGCCATCGGCATGGCGTCGGGCCCCTTGTCGCGACTGGTGAGCGTGAGGTCGAGGAGCGTGGCCGCCTCGCGGGCGTCGTCGCCGAAGAGCTCGTAGAAGTCGCCCATGCGAAAGAGGACGAGCGCCCCCGGGCACCGGGCCTTCGCCGCCTCGAACTGCTGCATCATCGGGGACGCCATGGCGGGAAATGTAGCAGCCTTTGACCGCATGGCACCCGGGGCGTACAAAACACTGTCGGTGCGGGTGCCGATGAGAGGCCCCTGCGATGGGGACCTGTGAACTTGGTCAGGGCCTAACCGCAGCAGCCATAAGCAGTCGTCTCTTTGTGCGGTGGGCCTCTCATCGGCATCCGGCCGCCCTCGCCGACCCTCCGGAAACGCCATGGCTGAGCCGGCCGCCTACCAAGTCGTTGCCCGCCGCTACCGCCCGCAGCGGTTCGACGAGCTCGTCGGGCAGGAGCACGTGGCCCGCGGCCTCTCCGGCGCCATCGAGACCGGGCGGATCGGCCACGCCTACCTCTTCACCGGCGCCCGCGGCGTGGGCAAGACGAGCGCCGCGCGAATCTATGCCAAGGCGCTCGAGTGCGAGCGGGGGCCGGCCGCGGAGCCCTGCAACGCGTGCGAATCCTGCCGCGCGATCTCGTCGGGGCAGGACGTCGACGTCGTCGAGATCGACGCCGCGAGCAACCGCGGCATCGACGAGATCCGGCAGCTGCGGCAGAACGTGGCCGTGCGGCCCGCCCGCGGCCGCTTCAAGATCTACATCATCGACGAAGTGCACATGCTCACCCGCGAGGCCTTCAACGCGCTCTTGAAGACGCTCGAGGAGCCCCCGTCGCACGTGAAGTTCGTGCTCTGCACGACCGAGCCGGAGAAGCTGCCGATCACGATCCTCTCGCGCTGCCAGCGGTTCGACTTTCAGACCGTCGATCCGCCGGCGATCGCCCGCCGGCTCGCCCAGATCGTCGAGGCCGAAGGGGCGAGCGTGGCGCAGGACGCCCTCGATCTGATCGCCCGACGGGCGGCGGGGAGCATGCGCGACAGCCAGTCGCTCCTCGAGCAGCTGCTCGGCTCGGCAACCGGGCCGATCGGCGTCGACGAGGTCCACGCGGTGATCGGCACGGGCCGCGAGGAGAAGGTGGGCGCGCTCGTCGCGGCGATCACGGCCCGCGATCCGCGCGGGGCGATCGAGGCGCTCGACGCGGCGCTCGCCGGCGGCGCCGATCCCGGCGGCGTGCTCGAGCAATTGATCGCGGCCCTGCGCGACTGCCTGCTCGCGAGCGTGGGCTGCGGGCCCGAATCGCTCCTGCAGGGGCAGGGCCTCGGCGTCGACCTCGCCGCGATCGGCCGCGAGGTCGGCACGGAAACGCTGCTGGCGATGCTGCAGATCATCGACCACGCGCTCGCCCGCATGCGGACGAGCGGCCATGCCGCCGTGCTCGCGGAAATGGCCGTCGTGCGGCTGGCGAAGCTTGAGGACCTCGACAATCTCACGGCGCTCGTGCACGTCACGCCCGCCGACAAGCCCGCCTCGGCAGCGACCGCCGCGCGGCGGCTGCCTGCGGTGACTGCCGCCCCCGTATCTGCGCCGGCCGCGCGGCCGGCGGATCCCGAGCGCGAAAAAAAAACGACCGACCTGACGCCGGCGGCCGTGGCCGCCGCCCCGTCGGCTGATGATGAAGCCGCCGCAGGAGTGATAGAAGCGGCGCGTGAGCCGGTCGCGGAGCCCGCCGTCGAGCCGGCTACCGCGATGCTCCCGGCCGACGCCCATGCCGCCTGGCTGCAGGCGGGCGAAGCCGTGGGCGGACTCGTGGCCGACTTCGCCGCGATGGCTTCGCGGGCGTCTTGGCGCGACGAACTGCTCGAGGTGGCGCTGCCTGGCGACGCGACGACCGCCGTCTCGTTTCTCCGACGGCCGGAGGTGGCGGCCAGCCTCGCGCGGGTGCTCGGCGAGATCGCCGGCCGGCCGCTCAAGTACGCGATCGTGTTGGAGGCAGTGGCCGCGGCGCCGGCTGCCGCCGCACGGGCCAATGGCGCGGCGGGCGAGCCCGCGGCCCCGGAGCGGCCCCGCCCCGTCCACTCGCAGGCGGCGCTCCTGCGGGAGGTGATGGATCACCCGCTCGTGACCCACGCCCGCACGCTTTTCGACGCCGCGGTGCGGAAGGTGGAGCCACCGCGACCGCAGGAGACGACGACTGTTCCCGCGGCATCCGTCGCGGCCAATGACGATGCCGCAGCCGGTGAAGAGGCCGCGGCAGGCTCCCTGGGAGGCATGGATGGCTGAAACCCGCGGGGCAATCGCCCGGCTCGTCGATTATTTCGCAGACCTGCCCGGGATCGGCCGCAAGTCGGCCGAGCGGCTGGCCTACCACGTGCTGCGGATGCCGAATCAGGAGGCGCTCGCCTTCGCCGATGCGATCCGCGCCGTCAAGGAGAAGCTCCATCCCTGCAAGACCTGCTTCAACCTCGCCGAGCAGGACGAATGCGACATCTGCCTCGACGGCCGCCGCGATCGCTCCGTCCTCTGCGTGGTCGAGCAGGTGCGCGACCTTCTGGCGCTCGAGCAGGCGGGCAACTACCGCGGCCTCTATCATGTGCTCGGCGGCAGGATCGCGCCGCTGGATGGTATGGGCCCGGAGAAGCTCACGCTCCCGCGGCTCGTCGAACGCGTGAAGGCGGGCGGCATCCGTGAGGTCATCATGGGCACCACGCCGAATGTCGAGGGGGATGCCACGGCGCTGGAGGTCTCGTCGCGGCTGGCCGGCCTGCCGGTGACGATCACCCGGCTGGCCCGCGGCCTCACCGTGGGCGCGTCGCTGGAGCAGGCAAATCGCGAGATGCTCGCCGACGCGTTTTCCGGCCGCCAGCGGATGTGAACGGAATCCCGGCGACACGGTATCCTTGAAGGCGTCCGAGGAACGGCAGGAGCCGTCACGGGCGCGGAGGAACCCCAGCAATGCGGATGTCGTTCGGCCAGGATATGCGGATGGCGCAGAAGCAGATGCTTGCGCCGCGCATGATCCAGTCGATGGAGATCCTGCAGCTGCCCCAGCTCGCCCTCGAGGAGCGGATCGAGCAGGAGATCCAAAACAACGAGACGCTCGAGGTGGAGGAGGCCGAGGGGGAGCAGGCCGGCGGCGAGCCGGGCGCCCCGGTGGCGGAGGCGGCCCCCACGGCCGTCGAACGCACGGTCGACGAGAAGCCGCTCGTGGTGGATCAGGAGCATGCCAACCAGGCCGATTTCGAGCGGTCGTACGACTGGGCCAGCGAATATCCCGATTCCGACGACGACCGCAGCCGACCGTCGGCCTCGCGGATCGACGAGGCCTCCGATCGCTACCTCGACGCGATGGCCAACATGCAGGAGCGGCCCGAGACGCTCTTCCATCACCTGCACGAGCAGCTCTCCAACTACGACCTCAACGACGCCGAGCGGCAGGCGGCCGACAAGGTGATCCACAATCTTGACGCCAACGGCTATCTGCCGATGCCGCTTGAGGAGCTCGTCGACCCCGACGGCCCCAAGGACCAGCTCGCGCTGCTCGAAAAGGCGCTGGCCGTGGTGCAGGGAATGGAGCCGGCCGGCGTGGCTGCCCGCGACCTGAAGGAATGCCTGCTCCTGCAGATCCGCCCCGAGATGCCGGGCGCGCGGCAATTGCGGCGGCTCGTGAGCGACCACCTCGAAGACCTCGCCGGCAATCGCCTGCCCTTGATCGAAAAGAAGACCGGCTTCTCGATCGCCGAGATCGAGCGGCTGCGCGAGCAGTTGCACGGGCTCCATCCGAAGCCCGGCGCGATGTTCATCACGCCCGTCGTGCCGCGGGTGAAGCCCGATGTCTACGTGGAGCAGCAGGCCGACGGCAGCTGGAAGGTGCGGCTGGAGGAGGTGGACCTGCCGAACCTCCGCATCAGTCCCATCTACCGGCAAATGCTCCTGTCGCCGGACACGGATCCCAACACGCGGGAATACATCAAGCGGAAGATCAACTCGGCGCAGTGGCTCATCGAGTCGATCGAGCAGCGGCGGAGCACGCTGCTCAAGACCGCGCAGGCGATCGTCGACCACCAGACGAGGTTCCTGACCGACGGGCCGGAGGCGATCGAGCCGCTGAAGATGCAGCAGATCGCCGACCGGATCGGCATGCACGTCACAACCGTGAGCCGGGCCGTCGACGACAAATGGCTGCAGACGCCGCGCGGTCTCTACCCGCTCCGCAGGTTTTTCGTGGGGGGCACGACGAGCGCCGACGGCGAGGAGGTGGCCTGGGACGCCGTGCGAGTCAAGCTGCAGGAGATCATCGACGCCGAGCCGAAGGACGATCCCTACAGCGACGACGACCTGATGGAGCAGCTCGCCAAGCGCGGGATCACCGTGGCCCGCCGCACGATCACGAAATACCGCAAGGCGATGGACATCCCGAGCTCCCGGCAGCGCCGCGATTGGAAGCTCGCCAGCACGGCGAAGCCGCCGCGGCCCGAGCCCGAAGAGGCCGAGTAACGCCGACTTGCCGGTTTTCCGCGGCCGCTCGTAGGATGCGTATCACCGCCGAGAGCCTGCCCACCATGCGTTGCCCCTTCTGCCGCACCGACAACGACCGAGTGATCGATTCTCGCGCCGGAGACGACGGCGCCTCGATCCGTCGCCGCCGTGAATGCGTCGGCTGCCGGAAGCGGTTTACGACCTACGAGCGGGTGGAGCGGCAGCTGCTCTCCGTGGTGAAGAAGGGGGGCGTCCGCGAGCCCTTCGATCGCGACAAGATCAAGCGCGGGCTCGCCAAGGCCTGCTGGAAGCGGCCCGTCACCGAGGAAGACATCGAGGGCGCGGTCACGTCGCTCGAAGCGGAGCTTTACGGCAACTACGAGAGCGAAGTGCCGAGCCGCGTGCTCGGCGAGCGGCTGATGGAGCTTTTGCGCACGATCGACCAGGTGGCCTACGTGCGGTTCGCCAGCGTCTACCGCGAGTTTCAGGACGTTCGCGACTTCGTCGAAGAGCTCGAGCCGATCCTCGCCGAGACGAATCTTCAGGAACGGACGTAATCCCCTCGAACTCCGCCGGTCTTTTCCTCGAGCTGCACCGCGTCGAGGGTCATCGCGGGATCGATCGACTTCGCCATGTCGTAGATCGCGAGCCCCGCGGCGGTGACGGCGACGAGCGCCTCCATTTCGACGCCCGTGCGGGCGGTGGCCCGCACGACGGCCTCGATCGTGACGGCCGCGTCCTCGAAGCCGATCGTGAGCGTCACCGAATCGAGCGGCAGCGGGTGGCAGAGCGGGATGATGTCGCTCGTGCGCTTCGCCGCCATGATGCCCGCGATCCGCGCCGTGGCGACGGCGTCGCCCTTTTCGAGTTCGCCGGCGCGGATGCGGCGGATTGTCTCGGGCAGGGCGCGGAGCCGGCCGGTGGCCCGCGCGGTCCGCAGCGAGACGGGCTTTTCGCCGACGTCGATCATTCGGATGCCGTGGGGAAGATCGCTCATGCGGGCGAGTATAAACGCCGCAGGCCGGTGCGTCGTGCGCACCGGCCCGCGGGAATGGAGTCGAAGCAAATCGAGGTGTCAGTCCGCCCGGACGGCGATCAGACCAGTTCTTTGCGGGCGCCGATCAGCGTGCGGAGCCGCTCGGCGAGCAGGGCCACGTCGAAGGGCTTCTTGAAGCTCTCGTTGACGTGGGCCCGATCGACCGTGATCTGCGAGCCGTCGTCCGGCAGCAGGGCGATCACGATCGTGTCGGCATATTCCGTGTTGCGACGGAGGTTCTGGCAGATCTGCTGGGCGTCGATCCGGCCGATCGCGTAGTCCACCACGATGCAGTCCGGGTGGAAGCTCTCGGCCTGGATGCCGGCCTCGAAGCCGCTCGCGGCGACCTGGATCTTGAACGACTTCTCGACCGGCAGGTGCTTCTTCAGGTTTTCGATCAGGACCTGGTCCTGGCCGACGAGCAGCACCTTCGCCATCGCCTCGTCTTCGAGGTCGCCCAGCGGCATGCCGTGCTCTTTCAGAAACTTGATCAGGTATTCCCGCGGGATGCGGCGATCCTGCGAGCCGGGGATGCGGTAGCCCTTCAGGCGACCGGAATCGAACCACTTGCTCACCGTGCGGGGAGCAACTTTACAGATCTTGGCGACCTGGCCTGTCGTGAAAACCTTCATCGCAACAACTCCATTTCGATCTTTTGTGTCCGGAACCGATTTGGCCAGCCCGTCCCTTTCGGGTAACGGACACAGCCCCCCTGACGCGGTTCGCTTGCCTTGGGGTTTGACCGCGTCGTCGCGCCCCATGCAGGCCGGCTGGCTGCAGAGAGGGGGCTCTGAGAAGGCGAACGGCGGGGAGGCAACCCGAAGGATGCTTCCGCCGGACGCGGCGACTCGCAGGTATCCCCCCCTGCATCCACACCGCTGAAACGGGCTCGGGTTCAACCCGGACACGTTCGCGGCATGACCGTCCGAGAGGGTAGATCGAAAGATCCTGTGGTGAGACTTGAGACGTTCTTCGCGAAAAGGACGGTGGCACCGGGTGGTGCGCATGTCGGGGACAGGACCGTGGGACCGGTTGCAACGGCTGTTGCCCGGTGTTTTTCGCTGCTTTACGCGGCCTTGGCCGCGGGCCGGCTGGCCACGGCAGCGTGCGGCTCGAACCGGACGGAAACCCGCTTCGAGACGCCCGACTCCTCCATCGTGACCCCGTAGAGGGTGTTCGCCGCCGCCATCGTCTTTTTCGAATGGGTGACGATGATGAACTGGGTGGACGAGAGAAAGTCGCGCAGCACCCCCACGAAGCGATCCACGTTGGCCTCGTCGAGCGCGGCATCGACCTCGTCGAGCACGCAGAAGGGGCTCGGCCGCGACCGGAAGATCGCCAGGAGCAGGGCGACGCAGGTCATCGTCTTCTCGCCGCCGGATAGGAGCGAGATGCTGCGCGGTTCCTTGCCGGGTGGGCGGGCCACGATCTCGACGGTGGTGTCGAGCAGGTCCATCTCGGGGTCGAGGACGATGTCGGCCTGACCGCCGCCGAAGACCCGCTCGAAGAGTTCACGGAAATGGCCGCGGACGGTCTCGATCGTCTCGCCGAGGAGCCGGCGGCTCTCGTCGTCGATCCGCGCGATGAGCTGCTCGATCGACTGCTTCGCATTCGTCACGTCGGCGAGCTGGGCCTCGAGCGTGGCGAGCCGTTCGGCGAGCGCCTCCGCCTCCGCCAACGCCTCGAGGTTCACGGAGGTCATCGAGGCGAGCTTCCGCCGCAGCTCCTCGATCTCCGCGTCGAGTTCCGGCCGCGTGGCAGGGATCGGCGCCGCATCGGCCGGCGTCTCCGGGCCGGCGGCCGCTTCGTGCTCGGCCCGCGTTCGAATCTCGGCTTCGATATCGAGGTCGTATTCGTCGCGGATGCGTTCGATGATCCGGGCCCGGCGGTGGCGGGCCTCGCCCGCATCGAGTTCCTGCGTGTGGATCGCCTCGCCGAACCGGGTGGCTGCGGCGCGGCCGGCCTCCGCGGCGGCATTCGAGGCTGCCTTGTCGGTGAGGAGCGCATCGCGAGTGGCGGTGAACTCGGCGAGCTCGTTCCCCGATCGTTCGGCGGCGGTCATCGCCTCGGCGAATGCCGATTGCGCGGCGAGGAGTTCCGAATCGAGGCTGTCGAGCCGCTGCTCGGCGACGGCGCGGCGGTCGCGGGCAGCTTCCAGATCGGCGCGGCGGGCTTCGAGGTCGCCGCGGCGGGTGGAGACGGCATCGTGGCTGCGGGCGAGCCGCTCCTGGCTGGTGGCCTGCTCGATCCGCAGCCGATGGATGGCGTCGATCACCTCGCCGCGATCGCGATCGAGCGAGTCGAGGGCGGATTGCGTCGCGGCGATGTCCCGCCGGGTCGCTTCCAATGCCGCCAGATGCTCGGCGAGCGCGGTGTCGGCCGCCTCGCGGGCTTGGGCGAGCGCGACGGCATCCCGCTCCGCGTCGACCGCGGCGGCCTCGGCGGCGGCGAGCGACTGGCTGCCGGCCGAACGGTCGCGCGTGAGCCGCTCGAATTCGGCGCGGGACGAGGCGATGGTGTCCGCCTCCTGCTGCCGGCGGGCATGGAGCCGCCGGATCGATTGCTGCAGTTCGGCAAGTTCCGCCTGCAGGCCGTTGATCGACTCGGCGGTGGCCGCGACGGTGCGGGTGAGTTCCTCGTGCCGCGTCGTGACCGCCCTCAGCTCGCTGCGGCGGCTGACGATCCCGCTGGCCGCGGCGGGCGTGCCGATCTCGAACGTGCCGTCGGTCGAGAGGCATTGGCCGCCGCGTGTGACGACGAGCACTCCCGCCGGCGCCACCCGCACAAGAGCCTCCGCGTGGTCGAGTCGCTCGACCACCCACACCCTGCCGAGCCAGCGGCGGGCGATCTGCCGGTGGCGGTCCGACGCATGCTCCGTCTCGACGAGCCGGTCGAGCCTGCCGACCACGCCGGGATGCCCCGAGGCATCGAAGCCTTCGGCGGCAGCCTCTTGCGAATCGTCCAGCGCCGTGAAGCTGACGCGGCCGCCGGCCACGAGCGTCGCCTGCGCCTCGGCCGAATCGGACCAGAGGGAAAACCAGCGGACGAGATCGTCGAGCGAATCGACGACGAGGCTCTGGGCACGATCCCTGAGTGCGAGGTCGACGAGGTGAGCCCAGCCCACGGGGGCGTCGATCAAGTCGCCGAGCACACCATGCAGTCCCGGCACCGCCGACTGGGCCGACTCGGAACCGACCAGCCGCTTCGCCGCGTCGGAAAGCCCTTCGTGCCGGCCCACCAGTTCTTCGAGCATGCCCTTGCGTTCGAGGCATGCTTCGAGCTTGGCCTGCCAGCCGGCCAGATCGCGCCAGGCCTGATCGAGCGCGATGGCCCGCTCGCGCTGCTCGGCCTCGAGCGCTGCCATCTCGCGATCCGTCGCGGTGAGCCGCGCCGCGAGCGCGGCGACATTGCCTTCCCGGGTGGCGATCGATTCGGCGAGCAGCGCCTGCTGCCGGCGGGCGGCGTCTATTTTTTCGCGGCCGGCGTCGATTCGCCGCCGCGCTTCTTCGACGCTGGCGGCCGCGCGGTCGGCGTCGGACTCGAGCCGGAGGCGTCGCCGCTCGAGCTCGGCGCCGCGGGCGGACTGCTCGGCCAGCCGGCCGCGGAGGTCGGCGACGTGTTGGTGGGAGCCGGCGGCGGCCTGCTCGTGGGAGGCCAGTTCGGCGTGGATGCGGGAGAGCTCGGCTTGAATCGTCTCGGCCTGGTCGCGGGCATCCTCCACCGCGCCGACCGCGTCGCGCAGCCGTTGGGCCGCCTCGCGCGCGCCCGCCTCGTGCCGGGCCACGTCTCCCTCGATCTCCGCGCGCCGCTGCCGCAGGAGTGCGAGCGTGGCTTCGGCGGCGGCCGCCCGCTGCTTGTCGGCCGTGACGCGGTCTTGCGCGTCGGCCAGACGGGGCGCGAGGTCGTATTGGATGCGTTCGAGTTCGGCGGTGCGTCCGGCGGCGAGGGTCGCCTCGGCCTCGGCCGTGGCGAAATCCTGCCGCAGCGCGGCGAGCGCCGCATCGACGGCCGCCACCGAGGCATCGACCTCGGCCAGATCCTCCGCCGCGGCGGACAGCCGCAGCGTGCGCAGCCGGTCGGTCATCAAGCGATAGCGGCGGGCCCGCGCGGCCTGATGCCGCACGGTGTCGAGCCGGCTCGACACCTCGCCGACGATGTCGGCGAGCCGCTGCCGGTTTTGCTCGGTGCGCTCGAGCCGCCGCAGCGACTCGGTCCGGCGGGCGCGGAATTTCGTGATGCCCGCAGCCTCCTCGAAGACGGCCCGGCGGTCGCGGCCCGACGCCACGAGCAGCGCGTCGACGCGTCCCTGTTCGATGACGCTGTAAGCCTCCGTCGCGGCGCCCGTTCCCGAGAAGAGTTCGCGGATGTCGCGCAGCCGCGAGATCTCGCCGTTGACGAGGTATTCGCTCTCGCCGCTGCGATAGACGCGCCGCGTGATCTGCACCTCGTCCTGCTCGACGGGCAGCGCACGGGCGGAATTGTCGAAGATGAGCGACGTCTCGGCGGCATTGAGCGGCTTGCGCGACACGGAGCCGGCGAAAATCACGTCGGTCGCATCGCGGCCGCGGAGGCTGCGCATCGACTGCTCGCCGAGCACCCACTTGATGGCGTCGACGACGTTGGATTTGCCGGAGCCGTTCGGGCCGACGACGACCGTGATGCCCTCGGGAAACTCGAAGCGCGTCCGGTCGGCGAAGCTTTTGAAGCCGAACAGTTCGAGTGCTTTGAGCCTGGTCATGACGACTCGTCCGTGCGGTCGCTCCTGGGGGCGTCATCGCGGGCGGTGTCGTTGTCGTCGGGCGTTTCGCGGCCGCGCTGGGTCGCCTCCTGGTGGAGGCTCATGCGGCCGTCGTCGGCGGCCGGCAGGGCGTCGAAGGCGAGCCGGCTGTCGAGGCAGCGGCTCGAGCTCGCCTGCTGGAGAAACTGCACCGCATCGGGATAGGTGCCGCCCAGCTGCACGATCGCCCGGACGACCTCATCGACTCGCGCGGGCACGTCGAGCTTCTGGTCAGGCTGCCCGGCCACGAAGCAGCTGATGGCGGCCCGGCCCGACTCGACGACCACGACGATCGACGGCCCGGCTTCGGCGCGGAGGCCGTCGGCCAGCGGGTGTTCGACGCCGAAGAGCACGATCTCGGGGCGGCGGCTGCGCGTGATATGGACGAGCGGTGGCCCCTCCACGTCGAGCACGTGGAGCGAGCAAGCATCTGCGAGCTTCTCGCCGCGGATGAGCGGTGCGGACGAATCCATCTGCCAGAGGGCATGGAAGGCGCCATAACGCGTTTCCGCGCTGACGCTCGAGAGGAGTCCCTGCAGGGCGTCGATGCCGTTGGCGTCGTCGAGCACGCCGAGGGCGGCGATCGCCGCGGGGCGGGCGCTGCGCAGGCTGCCTGCGGCGTCGGCCAGGTGGCTCGCGGCCACCGATTCGCCGAGGTAGGCCAGGGCCTCGGCCGCGGCGAACCGCACCTCGGCATCCTTCGACTCGAGTCCCTTGCGGAGCGTGGGGATCGCTTCCTTGCCGATCGCCTCGAGCCGCAGCGCGGCCGACGGCGCGGTGACCGGATCCGCCAGTTGGCGGTCGAGCAGTTCGAGCCGGGCATGCCGTCCGGCGGGCGGCTCCACCACGGCCACGGCGCGGATCACGCGGATGTAGCGGTCGAGATTCCGCTTATAGACCGGCGGCACCTCGAGTTCGACGAAGCGGTCGGTCTTCGGCGTGGCGACGCCGCGTTTGCTCCCCTTGATCACGGCATGGAAACGCTTGTTGATGGTGTCGCCAAGCCGCTTGGAGAGCGCGACGGACCGGTGTTCCGGGGCGAGGATCAGGCCGATCGACCGCGAGGTGAGCGAGACACCGCCGCCCGGCACCCGGGCGCGGAGTTTCGCCTTCGAGTCGAGCGTGCCCATCGAGACGGGATCGACGAGCAGCGGCCCTTCCGCCACGCCGAGCACGTGGCCGTCGCGCACTCGGTTGCCCAGCACCGCCATCTCGGCGAGCCGCGTCTCCATCAGCCAGCCGTTGGCGATGCTCGTGGTGTCGTTGTCCGGCGGCACTTCCACGTGGATGTCGAAACGATCCCCCTTCTGCACGCCGGGGGGCAGGTAGGCATGCACCCAGACGAGCGCCGTCGACGGCGAGGCAAGCAACTTGTTGGGCTCGACGACGCCGCGCGACTGCATGTCGGCCATGAGCGACTGCCGTTGCAGGCCGGGCGGCGGATCGCTGCCGGTGCCCGGGAGCCCGGTGACGAGCGCCGCCCGCTCGATCCGTTGCGGCGCGGTGCCCCAGGGCGTGGCGTAATCGCCGACGTGCTTGGTGTCGGCCTCGAGGTTGATGAGCGCCTCGACCTCGGGGCTCTGGCTGCGGATCGCCGGTCCCGCGCAGCCGGCCGCCAGGCCGGAGAGAGCCACGAGGAACAGGATTGCGGTGGGGTATCGTGTGGGTCGCATCGCGGGCGGCTTCGCTCTGAAGGGAATGCGGCGAAAATGCGGCGGGAGAGTAGGTGCCGCGCGGCGGAGGGTCAAGGTTGTTTCGCCAGCGAAAGCCCCGGCCAACCCGCCTGGGAATCGTCTTGGCGGCGACCGGAGCGGCTGCTACGGTCCCGCCCCCGAACGGAAAACCGTGCCCCCTTGGAGTGATGCGACCGTGGCGACCTCGGAACAAGAACGTCTGCAGATTCACGTCCGCTGGATGATCCGCCGCGACATGACCGAGGTCTTGGAGATCGAGCAGGAGGCCTTCGAGTTTCCCTGGTCCGACGACGACTTCACGCGGTGCATGCGGCAGCGGAATTGCATCGGCATGGTGGCGGAAATGGCCGATTCGGTCGTCGCCTTCATGATTTACGAGCTCCACCGCTCGCGGCTCCACGTGCTCAACTTCGCCGTGCGCCGCTCGCACCGCCGCCTCGGCGTTGGCACGCAGATGATGGAAAAGCTCGTCGGCAAGCTCACGCCCGAGCGCCGCAGCCGGATCGTGCTCGAGGTCCGCGAGCGCAACCTCCCGGCCCAGCTCTTCTTCCGCACGCTCGGCTACCGGGCGATCTCGGTGCTCAAGGACTTCTATCAAGACACGACCGAAGACGCCTACCTGATGCAATTCGTGCTGCCGGCCGCCGCCGCCGAGGAATCGATGCCGCGCCGCCTCGCCGGGTGAGGCCCCCTGTAGGACAGGCTTCAGCCTGTCGCAGGCAGGCTGAAGCCTGCCCTACATGAGGCAGTCGCCGAGGCTCTTCGTGCGCCCGACGAGCCGCTCGTAGGAATCCTCCGGCGACGTTCCCCGCGCGAAGATCGTGATGACCGGCCGTCCTCGCGCGAGCGTCTGCCCCGGCTGCGGGATGTCGGCGAGGGCGGGCCAGCCGTCGTCGTGCGTCCATGAGTGGGCGAGCCGTTGCAGGCGGTCGAGCAGCGGTTCGTCGATCGCGAGATCCCGAACGGCGAAGAGGATCGCCTTCGACCAGATGCCGGGCGACGCGCCGGCCGCCGGCGGCGCCGGCGGCGCGAATCCACAGGCAGCGAAGTGCGCTCCTGCGATCGATTCGCCGGTCGCCCGCTCCACGAGCTCCATCGAGGCGGTGGGCCTCGGGTTCACCTCGATGACGGTGATCGAATCGTCGGCGCCGAGGATGAAGTCGACGCCCACCGCACCGACCAGGCCGAACGTTTCGGCGAGCAGGCAGCCGAGCCGCTCGAGGTCGTTTCGAACCCGGTCGTGCAGCCATTCGAGCGGCATACCGACCGACCCGCAGTAGGCATGGGGCGCGGCATGGCACCATGCCGCGCCGAGCAACTGTCGGCTCGCACCCAGGAGCATGGCGCCGCGTTCCCCGAGGCAATACGCGGCCGCCATCGGGAGGCCGTCGACCCAGCGCTGCCAGAGGTGCGTTGCCAAACCGCGATCGCCGCCCGCGGCGGCTTCAGTCCAGCGGACGATGCCGTGGCCACCGGCGCTCGATCGCGGCTTCGAGACGAATGAGCCGTCGGTGGGCACTCCGACGGCCGTGGGGAACGTCTCAGGAAATCGTAGCCCAGCGTCGGCGAGCGCCGCCGCAAGGATCGCGGGGTCGCGGACGCGCCGCACGACGGCGGCCGGATTGCCGGCCAGCGGCCTCGTCGCCGTGATCTGATCGATGAGATCGGGATGGTTCTCGACCGCGCCCGTATAACACCATGCCGCCATGGGAAACCCGGCGGCAGCGGTGAGCAGGCCCCCCGGATAGTCGGTCACGCGCCGGCAAGACCCGGCCACGATCGCGAGATCCGCATCGCAGAAGAGGTCGGCGGCATGCACGGTCCAGCCCGCCCGCGCCGCCGAGGCCGCGGCCGCACGCGCGCTTGCCCCGAGGATCACGACGGCCGGCGCGGCGGAGGCATCGCGATTGCTTGCTGGCATGGGGGCAAATGGTATCCTGTCGCCCGCCTCCGTGCGTCGCACGAGGGCCTTTATGGTGAGACACTTTTTTTGAGGAGACAGGGAATATGTCGATGTTCATTGGCGAGGCACTGGCCGGCGACGGAAACGAAATCGCCCATATCGATCTCTTGATCGGCAGCAAGGACGGCCCCGTGGGCGTTGCGTTTGCCAACGCGCTGGCCCGCCAGAGCGAAGGCCACTCGAACCTCCTCGCCGTGCTCACGCCGAATCTCGCCGTGAAGCCCGCCACCGTGATGATCACCAAGGTGACGATCAAGGGCGCCAAGCAGGCGGTGCAGATGTTCGGCCCCGCGCAGGCCGCCGTCGCCAAGGCCGTGGCCGACAGCGTGGCCGCCGGCGTGATCCCGAAGAGCGACGCCGAGAACCTCGTCATCGTCTGCGGCGTGTTCATCCACTGGCTCGCCGCCGACGACAAGAAGATCTACGACTACAACTACAAGGCCACGATGGACGCCATCTCGAACGCGATGAAGGGCAAGCCCTCCGTCGACGAGATGATCGCCGGCAAGGACAAGGCCGCGCACCCCTTCAAGGGTTTCTAGTTCTGAGGCGGCAGGGCTATTCATGGCCGCAGCCGCCTTGGCCTGACGAACGTCCGCTGTGGAATGAGGGGCGGCCTGCCGCCCCTCATTCCCGCGGATGATTTTCTCGTGCAGCATTCATCGCTCGCGGACTCGAGCAGGAGATTCTTCCCTTGCCCAAGCGGATCTTGATTCAGCTCGATTGCGATGCACAGCCGAGCACGTTCGATGCGGTCGTGGCTGTCGATGCGGGGGCCGACGTGCTCTTACGGCACGGCGGAGTGACGCCCGCCAACGTCGTGCCGCTCGTGCATGGCGCGATGTTCACCCGCGGCGGTGCCGATCTCGCGTCGACCGCGATCTTCGTCGGCGGCTCCGACGTCGGCGCGGCCGAGGCGGTGTTTGAGCGCGTGCGAAAGACTTTTTTTGGCCCGGTGCGGGTGGGCGCGATGCTCGACCCGAATGGTGCCAATACCACCGCGAGCGCGGCCGTTGTCGCGGCCGCGCGGCACCTGCCCATCGCCGATCCAGAGACGGCCGCGCGGCACCGCGCGGTGGTGCTCGGGGGCACCGGCCCCGTGGGGCAACGGGTGGCAAGGCTGCTGGCTCGGAAGGGAGTCGCCGTGAGCGTCGCCTCGCGATCGATCGAGCGGGCGCGGGAGGTCTGCGATCGGATCGCAGGCCAGGTGCCCGGAGCGCGGATCGAAGCCGTGGCGAGCGCCGACTCCGCGGCCGCCGTCGGTGACCTTCGAACCGCGATCCAGGAGGCCGACCTCATCGTGGCGGCCGGCGCCGCCGGCACGACGCTGCTCGACGCCGCCGGTCGGGCATCCGCCCTCAAGGCGCGGGTGCTCATCGATTTGAACGCCGTGCCCCCGGCCGGCATCGAGGGGATCGTGGCGGCCGACAAGGCCCGGGCCGATGGCGCGGCCGTCGTCTACGGCGCCCTCGGTGTGGGCGGCACGAAGATGAAGATTCACCGGGCGGCGATCGCCAGGCTCTTCGAATCGAACGACGCCGTGCTCGACGCCGAAGAATTGCTCGCCATCGGCGAGCGGCTCTAGCCCGCCTCGTTTCGGCCTACTTCTTGCGCCGCTTGCGGCCGAGCGTGAGGACGATCGTGATCAGGATCGCCATGCCCGAGACGAGCATGAGGACGTTGCGACGGGCCCGGCGTGCGGCCAGCTCTTTAGGCGCGAGGCGGCGCAGTTCGATCAGGCCGCCGTCGGCTTCGATCGTCGCCTGGGGAGGCTCATCGAATTCGAGTTCGTCCCGCGGCCGCGGGAACTCCAGAGGAGGCGGCAGCGGCACGAGGAAGCCGCCCGCGCAGATCGGGCATCCGGCGGCTTGGCCAGCGAGCGCTGCAGAGACCGCGATCGCTCCGTGACACCACGGGCAGGCCACCGCCAGCAGCGGCTCCTCGTCGGCGGGCTCGAAGGTGGAGGGCGGCAGCGTGTTCATCGGACTCGTGCAGGAATCATGCCCGCGATCGTAACCGCCGCGCCACGATCGAGTCGATGAGCCGGGGGAAGAGCCGCGCCGCCAACGCGAACCCCTTGGCCGACCAGCCGGGCAGGATTTCCTGGCGGCGACGCACGAGCGCGTCGCTCACGGCCGCGGCTGTCGCCGACGCAGAGAGCGGCCTGCCACGCGACCACCGGGGCCGCTCCCCCGCGACGAGGTTGTCCCAAAACTCCGACTCCGTCGGCCCGAGACTCGCGAGCACGACGTCCACCGGCGGTTGGCTTTCACGGCCCGCGGCCAATTCCTGCCGCAGCGAGCCGGCGAGCGATCGCAGCGCCGCCTTGGCCGCGCAGTATTCGGCGTGGAGTGGCAGCGGATGGTAGCCGAGGATCGAGCCGACGAGGACGATGGCCGGATCACGGCTCTGACGCAAGAGCGGCAGCGACTCACGGATCAATTCAGCCGGTGCGAAGAAATCGATCTCCATGATCCTTCGCAGCGTGGCGGGGTCGCCGTCGGCAAACTCCCCCACGGCGCCGCTGCCCGCCGCCGCGACGACGAGGTCGAGGCCGCCGAACACCCGGGCCGCCTCGTCGAGGATCGCGCGGCGTTCGTGGCTCGACGTGATGTCACCCGTAAGGACGAGGATCCCCGCAGCGCCGGCCGGCAGTGGCTCGGCGGCAAGCGCCGCGAGCCGGTCCGCACGCCGGGCGGTGGCGAGCACGCGGACGCCACGGCGGGCCAGGTCGAGGGCGATCGCGCGGCCGACCCCGGACGATCCGCCGGTCACGAGTGCCGTCGATCCCGAGAGCACGCGCGGGCCGCGGCGGCGGGCGTTAGGAGCGGACGGAGGTGGATTCCACGGCGTCGTCATGAGGGCTGGCGGAGGGTTCGGGATCGTGAGCTGCGGCGTCGGTGCGGCCGTGCATCCGCACGGTCGCCTCGCCCGGCGGGATGCGGCCGAGCAACGCGGCAGGGAGCCGGCAATGAATCGTCATGCGGTCGTCGGCAAAGTGCCGCGAGAGCACCTCGCCATGGGCGCCGAGCCAAGCGAGGAGCCGCCCATTGCCCGGGGTCGTATCGACATCGACATCGCGAAACCCGCGGCCGAGGCAGTCGCTCACGATCTGCGCGAGCGCAGGCAGGCCGGCGCCGGTGCGAGCGGAGATCGTCACCGCCTGGGGATAGCGGGCCACGAGCGCGTCGCGGACGACCGGGTCGGCGATCGCGTCGACCTTGTTGAGCACGAGCAGCGTGTCGGTCTCCGCGACGCCGATCTCCGCGAGCACGCCCCGCACGGCGGCGATCTGCGCGTCGACGAGCGGGCTGGAGGCATCGGCCACGTGCAGGAGCAGATCGGCCTGATGGGTCTCCTCGAGCGTGGCCTTGAAGCTCGCGATCAGCCGGTGAGGGAGGTCGCGAATGAAGCCGACGGTGTCGCTGATCAGCACCGGCCCCCAGCCCGGCAGCCGCCAGCGGCGGGTGCGGGTGTCGAGCGTGGCGAAGAGCTTGTCCTCGGCCAGCACGTCGGCGCCGGTGAGCGCGTTCAAGAGCGTGCTCTTGCCGGCGTTGGTGTAGCCGACGAGCGAGACGGTCATGTGGTCGCGCCGCGCCGCGACCTGCCGCTCGCGGCGGCCGTGGATCTCGAGGAGCTCCTGCTTGAGGTCGTGAATCCGTTTCTCCACGAGCCGGCGATCGACCTCGAGCTGCTTCTCACCCGGGCCGCGCATGCCGATCCCCATCTTGAGCCGCGAGAGATGGGTCCACATCCGCTTGAGTCGCGGCAGGGAGTATTCGAGCTGGGCGAGCTCGACGGCGAGGCGGGCTTCGTAGGTGCGGGCCCGCGCCGCGAAGATGTCGAGGATCACCTCCGAACGGTCGAGCACCTTTGTCTCGAGGGCCCGCTCGAGGTTGCGGGTCTGCGCCGGCGAGAGATCGTTGTCGAAGATGACGACGTCGGCGTCGTGGTGGGCGATCAGGGCGGAGAGCTCCTGCACCTTTCCCTTGCCGAGGTAGGTCGTCTGATCGGGGCTGTCGCGCCGCTGCGTGAGCTCGGCGACGACCTGCGCGCCGGCCGTCTCGGCCAGTCCGCCGAGCTCATCGAGCGGATGCTCGGGATCCACGGGCTGCTCGAGCAGCACCCCGACGAGCACCGCCTTCTCGCTCCGCACGCTGTTGGTTCTCTTGCGCTCCGTCAATCCGCCTCCTCGTCGAGTTCGAAGTCGTCGTCGGCCGGTCGGCCCGCTCCGGTTTCGTGGCCCGCAAGATGGCAGCAGCTCTCCCAGCGGCGGGTGTCGAGCAGGCCATCGGCGACGGCATGCTTCACGGCGCAGTCGGCTTCGTGGGTGTGGGTGCAATCCGGGAAGCGGCAATGATTGGCGAACGGCCGCAGATCGCGAAATGCCGCCGGCACTTCCGCCGGCACGATCTCCCAGAGCTGAAATTGCCGCACGCCGGGCGTGTCGACGAACGATCCGCCCCGGGCATGCGGAATCAGCCGCGCGGTGGTCGTCGTATGGCGGCCCTTGTCGTTGTCGCGGCTCACGTCTCCCACCGGAAGCGCGAGCTCCGGGGCGATCGCATTGAGGATCGAAGACTTGCCGACACCGCTCTGGCCGACGACGGCCGTCACGCGGCCCTCGAGTTCGCGGGCGAGCCGTGCGACGCCCATGCCCGTGATCGTGGAGCAGAGGATCACCGGATATCCCATGCGGGCGTAGACGCCGGCCAGCGGCACGAGGCTCGCGGCCGGCACGAGGTCGATCTTGTTGATGCAGACAAGCGGCCGGATGCCGCTGGCCTCGGCCGCCACGATGAGCCGATCGACGAGCCCGGGCTTGAGGTTGGGCATGGCGGCGCTCGATACGATCAGCGCCTGATCGACATTGGCGACGATCACGTGACGCCGGCCACGGCTCGAGCGGCAGAGCGAATTTCGCCGTGGCTCGATCGACTGGATCGTGCCTTCGCGGCCCTCGCCGCGGACATGCACCCAATCCCCCGCGGCCACCGGATGCCGCTGCTCGGTGGAGAGCGTGCGCAGGAGGCGGCGCGTGGTGCAGCGAACGATCGTGCCGTCAGCAGTGCGGACGAAGCTCTCGAGCCCGTGGACGTTGAGCACCTGCCCGCGCCACGTGCCGGTCGATGCCGGCTCGACGGCGAGCCCGTCGGCGCGGCGATCACCGCCGGCAGCGATGCCGTCGCGGGCCACGACCGTCCGCTTGCGAGTGAGCTCTCCCTTGCCGGAGATGCGTTCCGTGGCCGCGAGGTCGGCAGCCCGGTCGAGATCGGCCTCCACCGCCCGCGTCAGGTCCACCTGACGGCGACGAGCTCCCCGATTCTTGCGGAACTCGACGCGCAGCTTCCGGGGTTTGGCCATGCCGGAATTGTATCAGCGCCGCGGCTGCTGCCTGGTCTGCCGTGGCTCGGTGACCTGCCGCGACTCGAGTCCGGCAGTGGCCAGCAGGCTGCGGCTGAAGGGATCCCGCGACGCGGCCTGCTCGGGGGGCGCCGCCTTCGCGCCGAGCTGGGCGGGCTCGTACGAGAGCTCATATTCGTGTTTGGCCACCGAGAGCTTGTCGCCGGGATCGAGCCTTTGCTCGCTGACCCGGGAGCCGTTCACCTTCGTGCCATTGCTGCTACCGAGATCCTTCACGAACCAATAGCCATCCACGAGCGACAGTTCGCAGTGGTTGCCCGAGACGTTGGGAAACCGCAGGACGATGTCGGAGCTTTCGCGCCGCCCCACGACGAGGCTGGTCTTGAGCAACGGAATCGGGTCACCGCCGCCGATGGGCTGCAATTCACCGTACATGGGCACCTCGGCAGTTTGAAAAGGATCAGTCCAGTGTCGATCCGGTCTTGTACAACTCTTGGACAACGTTCGGGACGTCCGCCCCGCGCTCACACATTCCTCACAAATGCAAGGGTAGGTCAAGGCTCCAAAACAGTCAATCAATCGTCGCTCGGTGGAGTCGTGCGGGAATTCGCCCCCTCGGCCGGGTATAACTGGCTTGGATCGACTGAAGCGGACCGGGTGATCGCCGGCCGGCGGGCAACCGTCGGCGGGAGGAAAGTCCGGGCTCCAGAGGGCGCGATGGTGGGTAACGCCCACCGGCCGCAAGGCCAGGGAAAGTGCCACAGAAAGCAAACCGCCTGCGGGGCAACCCGTCGGTAAGGGTGAAACGGTGAGGTAAGAGCTCACCAGCAGGCCGGGTGACCGGTCTGGCTCGGAAAACCCCATCGGGAGCAAGGCCAAGCAGGAAGAAGTTCGATCCTTCGGGATCGGCGCGAAACGGCCCGTTTCGCACCCGCTTCCGGGTCGGCTGCTGGAGGCGCCGGGCAACCGGCGTCCTAGAGAAATGGTCACCGTCCTCTCCGTTCCTCGGAACGGCGGGGCACAGAACCCGGCTTACAGGTCCGCTTCAGTCATCCGTCACGAGGTCTGCCACCCCGGCCAGCGTCTGGGGCGGGCGGTTCGTCGCCAGGTCACGGCGTCCCCCCTCGTCGAGCATCTTGAGAAGCTTCGAGATGCAGAGGGTGTTGATGCTCACCCGCATCTCCTCGGCTTCTGCCTTCAGGGTTTCATGGAGGGACCGGGGCATCCGGACGGTGACGACCCGCTGGGCCTCCCGCTCGGCCGGCCGGTCGCGTTGGCGGTTGCGGAGGTCGTCGAGCAACTCCCGAATCCGGGCGTATTCGGGGGAGCACTCGAACCGGATGAGGTCGTCGGGCTCCTGAAACGTCCGGCGCACGACCCCTTCCACGCCGAGCACCTCGCGGAAGAAGACGACCCATTCGGGGTCCATGGAGTGGAGTCGCTCGGCCACCTGCAGCACCGCCTTGGCCCCGTAGGCCGCTCCATTGGTCTTTTGGGGCGCCGCCCCGTGCGATTCACCAGTCTTGGTCGCCATCTATCAAAGCCCTTCCATTGATCCCAGGTGCCGGACGGTCTCGCCCGCAGGACATCCGGTGGTCCCGCGTACGCCTCGATGATGTCGCTGCGGTCAAGCGACAGCACCAAGTGCTTGCAAATCAACGACTTGCGGCGCGACGGAAGAGGGCGACTTCTTTTTGGGCAGCGATGCCCACGGCGGAGGCAGGGCCCCGGCTGCTCAAAAAGCAGGCAGGTCCGGCGAGTCGCATTTACCAAATGTCCTGACTGTAGGGGCGGGAAAGTGTCAATCTGGGGGAGATCAGGTCGCGATCCGCTCGAGGTAGTCGACGACGAGGGCGGTGACATCCCGGCCGACCGCTCCTTCAAGCCCCCGCCATCCCGGCACGGCATTCACTTCCAAGACCACGACCCGTCCGTCGGCGGCGGGCAGGAGATCCACCCCGGCGATCTCGACCCCGACCGCGTCGGCCGCCCGCCGGGCGAGGTCGACCCAGTCGTCCGGCGGCGTCCATGGTTCCGCCCTCGCGCCCCGGCTGACGTTGAGCCGCCAGTCGTCGTTGGAGACCCGCCGCATCGCCAGGGCCTGGTCGCCAATCAAGAAGATGCGGACGTCCCAGCCCTGGTGGGGGACGAACTCCTGGAGATAGCAGGCCGCCGGCGGTCCATTCGCCGCCGGATTGGCCGCGCGAAGCCGGGCGGCATCGAGGTAGGGGTCCAGATCCGCGTGGGTGGACAGTCGCTCGATCCCTCGGCCCC
This sequence comes from Pirellulales bacterium, assembly GCA_044342075.1. GTDB lineage: Bacteria > Planctomycetota > Planctomycetia > Pirellulales > UBA1268 > RGVT01. Next base: position 22,923 of record JBIIQM010000005.1, on the reverse strand, counting down.
GCGATCCGAAGAGCGGTTTCACGACCGCGTCTTGCCCGAGGGCGTGCCAGGCCCGCTCGATGCCCGCGGCATCCTGGGCGACGATCGTCCGGGGCACGGCGATCCCTGCATCCTGCATCCGGGCGAGCGAGAGATATTTGTCGATCGCCACCTCGAGCGCCCGCGGGCTATTCACGATGCGCGTGCCGTGCCGCGCGAGCCGGCCCAGCACGTCCATCCGGAAGATCACGTCCTCCAGTGCACCGGTTGGCATGCCGCGCACGATGACGCAATCGGCCCGGCTGACGGCCTCGGGCCACAAGCGTTCGCCGGCGGAGGCGTCGCTCCCGCCGACTTCCGCCGCGAGTTCGTTCCAACGCACCACGGAAGCCTCGTGGCCGCGACCACGCATGGCGCCCGCGAGCCGGCCGAGATGCCAGCCCGTCGGCTCGCCGAGGAGCGCCATCCGCAGCACGTCAGGCTCCCGTGGCGGCGGATCCGGCAGGGGCCGCGAAAGACGCCCGCACGATCTCGGGCGCGAGGCCGCCGAAGCGGTGCCGCGCGCCGGTGTCGAGATTGACGATCTCGACCAAAGCGGGCGCGAAGAGCGCCGGATCGAGCGCGTAGAAATCGTGGCCGGCCCGCGCGAAGAGCTCGCAGAAGGGGGCGCCGTAGTCGGCGGAGGCCCGGCTCACCATCCGCGGGCCGATCGCGCGGAGGCTCTCGTCGTCGCCGGTCACTTCGAGCGTGACCAGGCCGCCGTAGAGGATCGCGTCGTTCGTGCGGCCGATCGCGGTGAGATCGTCGCCGGGCACCGGGGCGAGCGGCGCGCGGCCGCTGCCGCGGCGGATCCGCCGCAGGTCGAAGTGGAGATCGTGCAGCTTGTGGAGCGCCGTCTCGAGCGATCGCGCGATCACCTGCAGCGTTCCCGCAGGGCTCGCCGTGCGGGCCACGAGCAGCACCAGCGCCGCGGGATCGATGCCGGCGTCGGCGGCGAGCTGCCGGCAGATGTCTTCCGGCGGGAGCTTCGAGGCCTCGAGCAGCCCGACGGCGACATTCGCCCGTTCGCGCATGCCGATGTCGTCGAACAGATCCTCGCGGCCGATGGCGGCGCGGATCGGGCCGCTCGCCATCGCGAAATACTTCCCGGCCGACACCTTCCAGCCGGCGTACTGCGAGGCAAGGCAGGCGGCGAGTGGTTCGTCGCTCTCGACGGCGACGAGCGGCCACTCGCATCCCGGCCAGGCTGCGGCATAACCCTCGCCGTGGGCGCCGGGCTCCTCCACCCACACGCGACCGAGCCCCGCCATCGCCGCCCGCGCGACCGCCAGGCCTGCCTCGGAGCCGCCCGCGGCCTTCACGCCGCAGTCGATGACGCGCGCCCCGCCGGTCGTGTGGACGACTAGCCCCAAGCGGGCGGCGTCGGCGATCGTCCGCTCGGCGATTCCGAGCGCTGATTGATTGAGATTCATGGCGGAGCACCCCGGGTGGAGGACATAATGGATCCAAACCGGCAGTGCAGCAATCCCCGCCGCTGCCGTCCCATCAGCAAAGCATTCCGCCCACGTAGCCCGGTGCCACCGTGCCCAGCCTGACCGTCGAAAATTATGTGAAGACGATCTACCAGATCGTGTCGTCGCAAGAAGGCCGCGCCGCCACCACCGGGCAATTGGCGGCGGCGCTCGACGTCTCTCCCGGCACCGTCACGAGCATGCTCAAGACGCTCGATGCCGCCCGGCTCGCGACCCACCGCCCCTACGAGGGCGTGGCGCTCACGCGGGCCGGCCGCGTTTTGGCACTGCGCATGATCCGCCGCCACCGTCTCATCGAGCTCTTTCTCCTGCGCACGCTCGACATGAGCTGGGATGAGGTGCACGACGAGGCGGAGCACATGGAGCATGCCGTGAGCGACCTGCTCGTGGACCGGATCGACGCCTTCCTCGGTCATCCCGACGTCGATCCCCACGGCGATCCGATCCCGCGCGGCGAGGGCGAATCGCTCCAGCCGCCCAAGGAGGAGCCCGCCCGTTCGCTCGCCGAATGCGAAGCCGGAACGGCATTCCGGCTCACCCGCGTGCTCGACCAGTCGGCCGGTTTTCTGCGCTACCTCACCGACTCCGGCCTCGTGCTCGGCGCCGTCGGCGAGGTGGAGCGGAATCCCGACGGCGCGGGGCTGATGCGGGTGCGCGTGAGCAAGCGCGTCTTGTCGCTGGCGATCGAAGCGGCCGGGAAGCTCGTCGTCGCCGAGGCCTGACGGACTGAATCGCGTCGAATCGCCGGAGCCGGTTTGGGCGCGTACGGGCAAGACAGGCTGAAGCTGATTCAGTGGCAGGCTGAAGCCTACCCTACAGGGCGACGCTCCCAGACGGCTGATTGGCCGAGGCATTCGTCGACTTCGATCCGCAAGGATCCGGTGACCGGGCTGCCGGCCGCCGCCATTGCCGCGAGCAGTTCGTGGCCGATCCAGCGGGCGATCCATTCGGCTGTCGTGTTTTCGACCGGCAGGAGCACGCATTCGTCGGCGGGGAAGACCCAGCGGCGATCCCCGTGGTGATCCTTAAACCGCACCGTCACCTCGGCCGCACGGCCGGCCGCCGCCGGTGTGTGCTCGACCGCGAGGAACCGGTTCTTCGTGGGCAGGAGCATGTGGTGGTCGAGACGCGCGGTGATCGCGGAGAGCAGGTCGCGGAGCTTGATGAAGTCCACCACCATGCCGTGGCTGTCGGGCGGACCTTCGACGTCGGCGCCCACCGTCCAGTTGTGACCGTGAACCGCCTCGCAGAGGTCGTCGGTCAGCGTGATGAAGTGGCCGGCGCAGAAAACGTGCACCGCCTTGCGCATCCTCACCTGGAAGTGTTCATTCATGGTTGGTCGTGCCGGAGGGTGGAGTCGATCGTGGGCGAGTCGCCGAGGAGGCCACCGAGGTTTCCGGTGACGAGGAGAATGTACAGCGCCGCCGCGACGAGGTCGGCGGTCGTGCCTGGGTTCATCCTTTGCGCCCGCAGGAATCGGTCGAGGTCGGCCGCTCCCGCGGGCCAGTCGGCACCGGCGGCGAGGACGGCTGCCGCGCGGGCCGAGATGTCGTTGGCAGCGGCAATGCCGTGCTTCCGTGCGATCAGCGTGTCGGGGTCGCGGGCGAGCTGCATAAGGTGGCTGCGCTCGATCGCCGCGCCGAGTGAAAGGCCGCGTTCGATCTCGGCGGCGATGTCGGCCACGGGGCCGGCGAAAAGGGGTTCGTAGCCCTGCGCCCAGAGCCGCGCGATCTGGTCGCGGTCGGCCGCGGCGCGCATCGCGTCGAGCAGCCTTTGCGGCGCGGGGCCGGCGATGTCCCACTCGTCGCGCCGGCCCATGCCGCCGGGATTGGCCAGCGCGATGGCCGCGTAGACGTCGCGGGCATCGTCGGGCGTGGTGGCGGCGAGGACGGCGGCCGCAGCGGCGGGGGAGAGTGTGGCACCATCGGGCACGGCGGCGAGCGGCGCGATCGCGAGCACGATGCCGAGATTCGCGTTCGACCGCGTCACGCGGCGCGACGCCGTGACGGCGTCGAGGATCGTGCGGCCGAGCGGCCGGGTGGCCGCGAGGTCGAGCGGAGCCGCGATCGCCTCGCCTGCCGCGACGAGTTCCTCGTGCGAGAGGTCGGCGAAGGCGGCGGCTGGATGCACGTTGCCCACCTTCGCCGCCGTGGCCTCGAGCCGGCAGGCGAGCGCGGCGGATCGGCCGCGTCCCCACCGCGCGGCCGCGGCTGGTGTTCCGGAAGCAACGATTGCAGCGGCGGTGCGGTCTCGGATGCGAGTTTCCCGTGTGGTTCCGGGCTCCGGGCTGCTGGCGGGCGTGCGGCAGGGGTAGACTTGGTTATTCCGCGATTGCCTTACCCCACCTTACACCGCACTCGTTCCACACGACAGCATGGCGACCGACGCAGCCCTCACGGAAACCAGATTCGGCTCGGAATGCTTCCTCAACCGCGAGCTGAGCTGGCTCGAGTTCAACGCGCGGGTGCTCGAGGAGGCGGAGAACCCCGACAACCCGCTGCTCGAACGGCTCAAGTTTCTCGCGATCTTCAGCTCGAACCTCGATGAGTTCTTCATGGTGCGGGTTTCGGGGCTCCGCGAGCAGGCCTTCGGCGAGAGTGCGCCGCAGGACTATTCCCCCGACGGCATGCGGCCGCTGGAGCAGTTGGAGCGGATCGCGTCGCGCACGCAAGAGCTGGTCGCCAGGCAGTATCGCTGCCTGAAGGAGAGCATCGGGCCGGCCATGGAGGCGGAGGGATTCGAGCTGCTGCGGTATGAATCGCTGCAGGGGCCGCAGTTCGAGCATGTGGACCGATTCTTCCGGGAGCGTGCCCTGCCGATCCTCACGCCGATGGCAGTCGATCCGGCGCATCCCTCGCCCCGCTACCACAACCGCGGCCTCTACCTCGGCGTGATGCTCGAGCACGGCGCCGACCTCAACGGCGAAGCGCTGGGGCCGAAGCGGCTCTTCGCGGTGGTGCAGGTGCCTCAGGTATTGCCGCGGATCGTGAACGTGCCGCCGACGGCGCCGGGGCGGACGTCGTTCGTTTTGCTCGAAGACATCGTCGCCGCGCGGCTGCCAGACCTGTTCGGCGGCTTCGACGTGCGGTCGTGGACGGCCTTCCGCATCACACGCGACAGCGACATGGACATGCTCGAACAGGAGTCGGACGACATGCTCCGGCTCATCGAGGAGCGGATCAAGGCCCGCCAGCGCGGCCAGGCCGTGCGGATCGAGATCGCGAGCAAGGCTGATCAATCGCTCGCGCAGCTGATCATCGACGAGGAGGCGCTCTACAGCGACCCCACGGGCGATCGCTACAGCGAGGTCTATCGGATCGACGGGCCGCTCGATCTGACCGCCCTGTGGGAGCTCTACAAGCTGCCCGGGAACGACCGCCTGCGCGACAAGCCCTTCACGCCGCGGATCCCCCGCGGGCTCGGCCGTCGCGGCGAAGACATCTTCACCGCGATCGCCCGGCAGGACGTGCTCCTGCATCATCCCTACGAGTCGTTCGACCCCGTCGTCGATTTCGTGACGAGCGCGGCGAACGACCCGAAGGTGCTCGCCATCAAGCAGACGCTCTACCGCACGAGCGGTGATTCGCCGATCTCGCGGGCCCTGATCACGGCGGCCGAATCGGGCAAGCACGTGACGGCGCTCGTCGAGCTCAAGGCCCGCTTCGACGAGGCCAACAACGTCAGCTGGGCCCGTCAGCTCGAACGCGCCGGCGTGCACGTCGTCTTCGGCTTTCTCGACCTCAAGACGCACTGCAAGCTCTCGCTCGTCATCCGGCAGGAAGGGCAGGGGCTGCGGCGCTACGTGCATCTCGGCACCGGCAACTACAACCCGACGACGGCGCTCACCTACACCGATCTCGGGCTCTTCACGGCCGACGAGGCGATGGCCGAAGACACCTCCGCACTCTTCAACCTGCTCACGGGCTATTCGCAGGGGCACTCGTGGCAGCGGCTCGTGGTCGCCCCCAACGATCTCCACCGGCGGACGATCGAGCTGATCCAGGAGCAGGCGCGGCTCGCCCGGGAGGGGAGGCCGTCGCGGATCTTCGCGAAGCTCAATTCGCTCGTCGACCATCGCGTGATCGAGGCGCTCTACGAGGCGAGCCAGGCGGGCGTGCCGATCGACATCGTCGCGCGTGGCATCTGCTGCCTGCGGCCGGGCGTGCCCGGGGTGAGCGAGACGATCCGCGTGCGGAGCATCGTCGACCGCTTTCTGGAACACAGCCGGGTCTACGTCTTCGGCCCCGACGAGGATGCGCAGGTGTTTCTCGCCAGCGCCGATTGGATGCCGCGGAATTTCTTCCGGCGGGTGGAGGTCATGTTTCCGATCCTTGCCCCGGAATTGCGGCAGCGGGTCCTCAAGGAGATCGTGCCGGTCTATCTCGCCGACAACGTGCGGGCGCGACAGCTCGACCCGGCGGGCGTCTTCCATCTGCATCACCCGGCGGACGGGCAGCCGCCGGTTCGCTGCCAGCTCGAATTTCTCGAGCGGCGGATGGCGGCCGACGCGATCGCATCGGCTTGACGTGAGCGCCTCCGCTTGACGTGAGCGCCTCCGCTTGAAGCGACCGCCGAATCCTTTCTAGAATCGCCGCAGTTGCCCGGGCCGCTCCAGTTCCAAGGCAGGTTTCATGGCGGAGGACTATTACCAGACGCTCGGCGTGCCGCGCACGGCTTCCGCCGAAGATATCCGCAAGGCCTATCGCGAGCTCGCCCGCAAGTATCACCCCGATCTTCATCCGGACGACGAGTCCGCGAAGGAGAAGTTCAAGAAGGTGCAGACCGCCTTCGACGTGCTCAACGACCAGAGCAAGCGGGAGATGTATGACCGCTACGGCAGCTCGTTCGAGGGCGTGGGCGCTGGCGGCCCCGGTGGCGGCTGGGGCGGAGGCCGCGGCCCGTTCCCCGGCGGCGGCTTTCCGGGGGGGGGCGAGATCGATCTCGAAAGCCTCTTCGGCGGCGGCGGTGGCTTCGGCGACATCTTCGGCCGCGGCGGCACCAAGGCCCGTGGCCGGCGCCGACCGGCGCAGGCGCCGGGGGAGGACGTCACCGCGCGGATCGACATTCCCTTCAAGCTCGCGATCGATGGCGGCAAGACCGACGTGCGGGTCGACCGCGACGGCAAGACCGAGACGATCAGCGTGACGATTCCGCAGGGGCTGCCCGACGGTGCCCGGATGCGGCTGCGCGGCCAGGGGCTGCCAGGCACGGGCGGCGGACCGGCGGGCGACCTGCTCCTGGAGGTGAAGGTCGAGCCGCATCCCGTCTTCCGCCGCGATGGCGACACGCTGGAGCTCACGCTGCCGGTGAGCGTGGCGGAGGCGATCCTCGGGGCGAAGGTCGACGTCCCCACGCCATGGGGCACGATCGCGCTCAAGGTGCCGCCGAAGACATCGGGCGGCCGGAAGCTGCGGGCTGCGGGCATGGGCGTGCGGCACGCGAATGGCGCGAAGGGCGATCTCATCGCCGAAGTGCAGATCGTGCTCCCCGATCAGGCCGACGCCGCGGCGCTCGACAGGCTGCTCGAGGCCGCGAAGGCCGCCGAGGCCGCGGGTGGGCCCGGCCCGCGCGGCCAGTTGCGATGGTGATGGCGTCCAACCAAAAGTTTCCCGGGTCGGCGCGGCTCCACTCGCCGGCGGAGTTTGCGCGGGTCTACGAGCATCGCCGCAGCGCCGCGGCGGCAGGCCTCGTCCTCTACGCGCGGCCCGGCGCAGGCGATGCCGTGCGGCTCGGGACTTCGGTCTCGAGGCGGATCGGTTCGGCCGTCGTGCGCAATCGCTGGAAGCGCCGGCTGCGCGAGGCGTTTCGCGAGATACGCGATCGGCTGCCCCCGGGCAATGATTTCGTGGTCGTCGTGCGGTCGTCCACGGTGCCCGTCGGCGCGGCGGGCGCCCGGGCGGTCGAGGAGAATCTCGTGGCGCTGGCGAAGCGGGTGGTGGGCCGGCCCGGCTACGGCGGTGAAAGAAAATGACGCTCTTCGGACGCTGCGCTCGGGCGTGCGACCGCGCCGCCTCCGCGGTGCTCGTCGGCCTCGTCATCATCTACAAGGCGACGCTCAGCCCGCTGCTCGGCCGCCACTGTCGCTTTCAGCCGACCTGCAGCGCTTACTTCCGGCAGGCCGTCGAGAAACATGGCGCCCTGCGCGGCGCGATCAAGGGCATCGCCCGGATCTGCCGCTGCCATCCCTGGCACCCGGGCGGCTACGATCCGCCCTGATGACTATCCACCCTGACCCTCGAGGAGCATCGCGACGACCGCCGCATTCGCCGCCGGAAACTCGAGCTTCGGCAGCTGCGCGAGCGGGATCCACTCGAATGGTGGCCTGGGCGCCGCCGCCGGGTCGACGGGCGTCGCCCAATGGAAGATCACGAGCAGGTGTGGGTGCGTCTGCGTCGAGACGGCACTGAACGAGCGGCTGCCGACGTCGATCGCGATGCCCGCCTCCTCGAGGCACTCGCGGGCCGCGGCCTCCGCCGAGGTCTCGTGCGCCTCCACCTTGCCGCCGGGAAACTCGTCGAGCCCCGGCGCCTCGGCGGCATCGGGCGGCCGTCTGCCCACGAGCACACGGCCATCGTGCACCACCACGGCGACGGCGATCGTGCGGATCGCTTTGGTCATCGGCTCGGGCAGCGCGTGCCTACTGCGGCTTCTGCACGAGGTCGAGGAGGCGTCCGGGCGAGCCCATCACGTTGTAGCCGGCATCGACGTGGAGGATCTCGCCGGTGATGCCGCCCGAGTCTTTGGAGAGCAGGAAGGCGCCGGTCTTGCCGACCTCTTCGTGGGTGATGTTGCGGCCCATGGGCGACATGTGCTGGTAGAGATCGAGCATCTCTTCCACGCCTGCACCGCGGCCGGCGAGCGTCCGCAGCGGACCGGCGCTGATGGCGTTGACCCGCACGCCGGCCGGGCCGAGGTCGTAGGCCATGTATTTCACGCAGGCATCGAGGGTGGCCTTGCAGACGCCCATGATGTTGTAGCCGGGCACGACCTTTTCACCGCCGAAATAGGTCAGCGTGAGGATCGAGGCATCCTTGGCGAGGATCTTGCGGGCGAGCCGGCCGACGGCCAGCAGGCTGTAGGCGCTCGTCTCCATCGCGATCCGGAAGCCCTCGCGGCTGCAGTCGGTCGTCTCCCCCTTGAGGTCTTCCATCGGGGCATAGGCGATCGAGTGGACGAGGAAGTCGATCGTGCCGAACTCCTGCTTTGCGCGATCCATCACCGCCGCGATCTGGTCGTCGCTCGAAACGTCCATCGGTACCAGGAACTTGGCGTTTGGCTCCGAGTCGGTGAGCAAGGCGACGCGGCGGCGGTTGCGCTGCCGCTCGTCATCGGGCTTGTCGGGCAGGTGGGAGAAGCCGATCTGCGCACCCTCGGAGAGCATCTCCTTGGCGATGTACCAGGCGATCGAGTGGTCGTTCGCCACGCCGAGCACGAGACCCTTCATTCCGTCAAACCTGCCCATCTTGAAACCTCCGTTGTCTGGTGAGTGGGCGGAGGCCTTGCGAGCCTGCCCTTGTCCGGGAACGCGGAAATGTACCGGCCCGGACGAAAACCCTCAACGCGGCCGCTCGGCGCCGGCCGCGGCCCTTGCCGAGCGGCCCGCCGCGGGTTACAAAACGTGCGTCGCCTCGTTAGCTCAATTGGTCAGAGCATCTGACTCTTAATCAGAGGGTTCTTGGTTCGAGTCCAAGACGAGGCAGTTAGTCCGGCGCGACGCTAAAACTTCTGGATCGCGTCGAAGCCGAGCATGGTCTGATTCCAGCTCGCGCCGTCGTTGTAAGGCAGCCGCGGGCCGGAGGGCGGGCCACCCTGCGGGCCGCCGTAGAAGTCCCAGCGAAAGGCGGGCCGCATCAGGAAGTTGCCGGTCGGCACCCAGTTCGCGCCGAGCGTGAGCGAATAATAGTTGCCCGGCAGCGGCACATGGTTGGGGTTGCTCGGACGGTTGAGCCCCACGCGGGTGCCGTCGGTGTCTTGGAACCACTCGAAGCGGGCGCCCCACTTCCAGGTGTCGCTGGCGGCCCAGTAGAGATACTGGTCGATGCCGGTCCAAAGCGCCGTGCCGCCGTTGGCGAGCCCCTGCGCCTGCGTGCCGAGCCACTGGTGGAAGACGTATTCCCAGCGGTCGTTCGGCCGCACCTCGAAGAGCAGGCTGTAGCGGGTGCGGTTGGCCGACTCGAGCACCGGCGCCGGCTGGTAGAGCGGCGAGAAGTCGTTGCCCTCGTCGCCCGTGACGATCGCAAACGTGCTGGCGAGCGAGTTGTCGTCGTTCTTCACGCGGGCGCGGCCGAGGAAGTTTGCCTTGCTGTAGGGTGAGGCGAGACCGTTCCAGCCGTTCACGAGTCCGCCGTTGAGTTCCAGGTTGTCGGTGGCCCGCCAGGTGGCGAGGCCGCCCCAGTGGGTGAACGGACCGGCGAACATGTAGCTGTAGGACTTCGTGTAGAAGAAGTTGCCGACGGCCGGCACGCCCTCGTAGCCCACGATCGTGTAGAAGTGGCCGAGCTTCACCGAGAGATCCTGGTTGCCCACCTCGCCGTAGAGCTGCGGCATCGCGAGGCCGTAGTATTCACCGCTGTTCCACTGGTTTTGGCCGCTGAGCGTGTCTTCCCAGCCGAGCGACGTGGCGAGCGGGAAATCCTCGCCGTAGAGCAGGTCGGCCCGGCCGCCCACGCCCACCGAGCCGTCGGTGGGGAGCAGACGCTCGCCGATGAAGTAGACCTGGTTCATCATCGGCTCGTTGGCACGGTCGACGGCGTTGTAGGGGCCGTTGAACTTGCTGCCGGGGTTGGCGAAGTTGCCGATGAAGCCGCCTTCGAGCCAGCCGTAGACGCCGCCGCGCGTCGGCTCGCCAAACAGATACCAATCCTGCCCCGACGGGATCACGCCGGTCATCACCTCGTCGGCGAGGACCGGATCGCGAGCCTCGAACGAGCCGACGCTGCTGGGCTGGCCGACGAAAGGCTCTTCCTGCGCGGCCGCCGGCGCCGCGAACGCGAGCCCCGCAAGCACGAGCAGATTCCCAGACATGTGACCAACCGCGCCCCGTGACCGCCTGCCGCCTTGCATCGCTGCCCCCCGGTTCCAATCCCCCGTCCTGGTCGAGGGGCACATTCAGCCCCTGGTTGGCAGGTAGCATCGGCGGAACGGGCCGGCCGGCTCACTGTCGGCGAGCGGCTACGGATGCATCACCGGCAAATCACTCAGGCGATCCACTGCGCCCGAGCCCCCCGCCTTGCCAAGGCGCTGCCGGACACTGGGGGGGCGCGGGTGTTTTTGTGTCCCCAGCAAGCCCGCAAATCCTCAAGCAGGTTTGCGCCGCGGGTCGATCCACGGCCGCATGCGGCCGTGGCTTCCCGTCTTTGCGCTCGTGTTGGCCGGTTTCGGCCCGATGCCGGCCCGTGGGCAGTCCGTGGACGAGCCTGACGAAATCGAGACCGATCGGGATTCGTTCACGTTTGCGACGACCACCGCCGGCGCGGGGCGCTCGATCCTCGAGGCCTCGTATTCGTTCATCGACAACCGGCTCGGACCGGAGGCGCACAGCCTGCCGGAGCTGCTCGTGCGACGCGGCATCGGCGACCGTTTCGAGTTGCGGTTCGGCTACAACTACGAGGCGGGGGGGCCAGGCACTGTGTCGGGCAGTGAAGTCGGCGGCGAGGATATCGTGGCCGAGACCGAGAGCCGGGTGCTTTACGGCATGAAGGTGAAATCATCGGAACAGGACGGCTGGATTCCATCGTCGGCGGCGATCCTCCAAGGCTACACGCCGACCTACGGTCCCTCGACCGCTTCGACGATGGTGGTCGGCGAGGCCTTCGGTTGGACGCTGCCCAACGGCTGGGTCTGGGACACGGCCATGCGCTACGGCACCGGGTATGACGAGGGCGACGCCTTCAACCAGTGGGCGCCCTCGACCGTGCTGAAGATTCCGGTCGGCGAACGGTGGAACGTGCATGCCGAGTACTTTGGGATTCTCTCTTCGGGCAAAGAGAAGCCGATCGACTCGCAATTCGCGAGTTTCGGCGGCCACGTCTTGCTCACGCGCGACGTCGAGGTGGGCGTGCGGTTCGGCTGGGGGCTGAACGACACATCGGCGAATTTCTTCTCGAACGTCGGCGCCGGCATCCGCTATTAGGCGGCACGAGCGTTTCGCAGGTGCCAGCGGGTGGCGAGTTTGCGAAACGTGAACATGAAATAGAGGTTCGGCTTCGAGAAGAGGAGCCGTGTCACGAGCCCCCAGAGCCCGCGCTTGTGCTCGTATTCGATGTGCTCGTCGATGCGCGTGACCGTCGGCGAGACGGCGGTGAACGTGTGGGTGTGCTCCCACTTGGCGGCCGGTCCCTCCGCCTGGATGTCGGTGAAGCCGGAAGGGGAAACATTGCGGTGCACCGCGGTCCAGCGCAGCGGCAACGGGCCCACCCAGAGCGTGAACTGGGAGACGGAGCCCTCGCCGAGCGGCTCGATCGAATGCAGCTGCACGATTGTCGGCGGGGGTGTGAGCCGCTTCAGGGCGCTGGTGTCGTGATGAAAATCGCGGACGGCCTGCAGCGGGGCAGGGACGGTGAACGAGTAGTCAAAGATGGGCATCGAAGGGGGTTCGGTTCGTGGGCTTCGGTGGGGCGATCAGGCGAGGCCGTGTCGGATCGCCCAGACGGCAGCCTGCGTGCGATCCTCGAGGGCGATCTTCCGCAGCAGATTTTGCACGTGCTCCTTCACCGTCTCGACGCTGATCTCGAGCGATTCGCCAATTTCCTTGTTGGAGAGGCCCAACGCGATCTGCCGCAGCACCTGCGTCTCCCGCGGGGTCAGGGGAACGTCGCTGTTGGCGGGCGGCTCCCGCTGCGACATCGCGCCGGCGATGCGCTTGAACTCGCCGGCCCGCGTGGGAGATGCCCCGCTGGCGGCGCCCGAGAGGGCTTCCAGCAATTCCTTGCGGGTGGCCGACTTGAGCAGGTAGTCGTGGGCGCCGGCCGACACGGCCCGGGCGACGTAGGTCGTGTTGTCGAATGCGGACAGCATCACCACGCGGGTGTTCGGGGCGGCGGAACGAATCCGCTTAATCGAGTCGAGGCCGTCCTTGCCGCCCATCCGCACGTCGAGCAGCACGACGTCGGGCTTATGCTTGCGGGCCAGCTTCGTCGCTTCTTCCCCGTCGGCGGCCTCTGCCACGAGCCGGATGTCGGAGCCCTCCACCATGCTGGCGATGCCGCGGCGGATGACTTCGTGGTCATCGACGACGAGGACGGTAACGGCCATGATGGAATCCCGCAGGTGCCCAAAGGCATCGATGTTCAAAAGACTTGATCCGAAGAACCCACCATAGCGGAAGGGGCCGACCATATGAAAGAGGGGGATTCCCGGTTGTTTGTCTTCGGGCTCGAACCGGCCGTTCTGGCGACGGCGTCCGGCGTGGTGGCGATCGACAAGCCGGCAGGACTGCCGACCCAGGCTCCTCCGGGCATCGACTCCGCCGAGACCTGGCTGCGCCGCTGGCTCGCCGCCGGGAATCTCTCCGCAGCCATCGGCTATGAAGGCTACGTCGGCGTGCCCCATCGGCTCGATCGGCCGGTCTCGGGCGTATTGCTTTTAGCAGCGACACCGCGGGCGGCCAGAAAACTCTCCCGGCAGTTCGAACGGCGGCAGATCGAGAAGACTTATCTTGCCATCCTGGCCGCGCCGGAGCGCAGCCACGAAGGGCTGCGGCTCGAGCAAGCGGGAACTTCGGGCCTCGAGTGGCGCGACTTCATCGAGAAGATTCCGGACGAGCCGCGGGCCAGGGTGTCGGTCGCGGAGACCGCCACGGCCCGCGAGGCGGTCACGCGGGCGCGGCTGATCAGGCGGCTCGCCGACGGCCGGCTGCTTGTGGAACTTGCGCCGCTCACCGGCCGCATGCACCAGCTGCGGCTGCAAGCGTCGGCCCGCGGGCTGCCGGTGGTGGGCGATCCGCTCTACGGCGGGCCGGAAGGGGATGCGGCCGGCTGGGCCGCTCCGCCGCCAAACGATCCGCGGGCGCGGCCGATCGCGCTGCATGCCTGGCGGATTCGCTACACCGATCCCGACACGCTCGCGCCGGTCGCGATCGAAGCGACGCCGCCGGCATTCTGGCCGGCCGAAGCCAGGGCTTGAGTGATCAACCCGGCGGCGCGAGCCAGCCGGCGTGTTCGAGCCATCGCTGCAGCCACGGCTGCGTCCAGGGAGTCCATGTCGGGTAGGCGACCGACACGACCGAAAGACCGAGCAGCACGAGCGCCACAACACGTCCGGCACGGCTCCTGCCGAGAGCGTCGGCGGCTGGAACGGCGGCGGCCGCCCAGAGCGGCGCGAGCCAAAACACCCAGCGGAAGCCGCTCGTCATGCCGCCGTAATTGCGGTCGATCGGCGGCCGCGCGAGATAGAAAACGATCACCACCGCCGACACGATCGCGATCGCCAGCGCGATCTCCCGCTGCCGCGCCGCCTGTCCGCCCCGACGCGAGGCCAGGCCCATGAGGCCGGGAATCACGAGCAGCCACGCGGGCGTGAGCGAGAAGATGCCATGGTGTCCGACGAGCGCGTGCCAGGCATAGCGCGCCGCGGAGGGTTCGCCGCGGTCCTGCCCCTTCGGGTTGCGCCAGTAGCTCTCGAGCACGCGGCCGTTGGGGAGCGTGATCGAGTAGTCGTACCAATTGGCCTGGCCGCCGGCGGTCGCGGAAGCCGCGCGGTGGGCGTAGGGGGGCAGCGGCGTGCCGTGCGCGAGCCAATTCGTGCCGAGCGCGGCGCAGGCGACGAGCGCCGCCGCGGGCACCGCGGCGAAAAGGCCGCGACGCAGGTCGGCGGCCGCGAGCAGGCCAAGCACGGTTCCGCACCAGGCGAGCGCGGGGAGGTCGAATGCGGCGGCGAGCGCGGCGGTGCCACCGGCGACGGCGAATGCAAGCCACGACCGCAGGCCGTCGCAGTGGATGCGATAGAGCAGCCAGCCGCTCGCCGCGGTGCAGGCGGCCGCCGGCAGGTGGTTGGTGAGCACGACGGCGAACGTCGTCAGGAATGTGCCGCAGGCGATGATCGCGGCGGCGTAGATCCGCCCCCAGTCGGTCGTGCCAATTCGATCGACCAAGCGGCAGGTAAAGAAGATCGTCACCACGAGCGGCACCAGCCCGTAGAGCACCATCAAGAGCCGGCCCATCTCGAAGGGATGGTCGCCGAGCGTCCAGCCGGTCATTCGCGCCAGCAGCCAATAGGGACCCGCCAAGATCACGGAGAGCAGCGGCGGCTTGCTCGAATAGAGCCGCATGCGGCCGCTGGCATCGGGGTGGGCCACGGCGTCGATCGTGTCCCAGCCCGGTTCGGTGACGAGGTCGTCTATTTCGAAGCCACCGCGTTCGACGAGCGCCCGGATCGTGAGCCAGCGGCTGCGGTCGTTGGCCGAGAGGAACGGGCGCAGGAGCCGCTTCTCGCTAGCGATCCGGTCGCGGATCGCGGTGGCATCGGCCGCCAGGCCCGCCGCGACGGCCTTCGCCACCGCGTCGTTCACGAGCCGTTGTTCGAGGGCGATCTTGTCGACGCTCGCGACCGCGCCGATCCGGCCCAGCACGGCTCCGGCGGCGAGCGTGGCGAGCAGGGCATAGATGCCGTGGCGGAGCCGTGCCCGCGACTCGCTCCGCGGACGACGGCCGACGGCGCCCGGTCGGCCCGTGCGCAGCGCGACGCGGACCAGATCGTAGAGGCCGGCGAAGAACCGGGCGGCGCCATACTTCGAATGCCCGTGGACGCGCGGCCGGTGGTGCACCTTCATCTCCGTCACGCGAAATCCCTCCGCGGCCGCGAGCACGGGAATAAAGCGATGCATGCCGGTGCCGAGATCGATCCTGTCGGCGACCTCGGACCGAAACACCTTGAGGCCGCAGTTGTGGTCGTGCAGATGGAGCCCTGTTGCGAGGCCGACCAGCGCGTTGAACACCCGCGAAGGCAGCGTCTTATGCCACGGGTCGAGCCGCGGCATCTTCCAGCCGTTGACGAGGTCGATGCGTTCGCGGGAGGGCGCGTCGTCGTCGATCAGCGAGAGCATCCGCGGGATCTCGGCCGGGTCGTCTTGGCCATCGCCGTCGAGCATCGCGATCCGCGGCGCCTTGCAGTGGGAAAATCCGCTGGCGAGGGCCGCCGACTTGCCGCGGCCATGCTCGTGGCGGATCCCCTGCACTCGGCCATCGGCGGCCGCGGCCGTGATCTCCCCCCACGAGCCGTCGGTGGAGCCATCGTCCACCACAAACACTTCCCAGCGGAGTCCGGCCGCATCGAGCACGCGACGGATCTCGCCGATGAGCGGGCCGATATTGCCAGCTTCGTTGCGGACGGGGATCACGATCGAAACGTCGAGGTCGTTCATGCGGAGCCAAGAATACCCGCAACGCTGCCGGGGCGTCATGGCGGCCGTCCCGAAGCGGTTCCGCTGCCGGCTCGCGGGCGGCAGAAGTTCTTCGTCCGCCGCTCCAACGGCGGAATGGCGCCTCGCGGTGTCCCTCGCGGACTCGGTCCAAATGCTCGGCGAGCTTACGCCGACCCGCTCGCCTCGCCGTTTGCGGAAGGGAGCAGTCTACTTTAAGAAGCCGCCGAGGTGGCGCCACGCTGGCCGCTGGTTACACTGCCGACAGGCAACATCACTCGCCACGATTTCCGGGAAATATCGCGCATGACACGTCTGGTTTCGCTCGGGGTGATCCTGGGGCTCATCGCGGTCTTCGGTCTGCTCTCGTTGCGGGTCATGTCGGGCTTCCTGCTGCCGCTCTTGCTGGCGGCGATGCTCGTCGTGATCTTCGGCCCGCTCCATCGCTGGCTCCGCGACCGCCTGCAGGCGCCAGATTGGATTTCGGCCGCGGCCACCACGCTTTTCGTGCTCTTGATCGTTCTCGTGCCGCTCTTCCTGCTCGTGGCCCGCGCCGGTGGCGACGCGGTGGCGATGCTCCGCTCGCCCGACGGCCTGCGGCTCGACCCCGCCGTGCTCGACGGCCTCGTCGAATCGGTCAACAACGCCACCGGTCTGCACCTCACCGCCGAGGCCGTCAACGCCGAGGTGCGCGGCGTCGCCGAAGATTGGATCGGCCCGATCGCCGCCCGCACGCCCGTCGTCATCGCGAAGCTCATCATCGGGCTGATCGTGATGACGGTGGCGCTCTTCTACTTCCTGGCCGACGGCCGCCGGATCCTCGCGGCGGCGATGCGGCTGATCCCGCTCAACGTGCGTTACCAATGGCAGCTGCTCGAGGAATTCGAGGAGGTGAGCCGGGCGGTGGTGTCGTCGACGCTGCTCGCGGCGATCGTGCAGGCGGTGCTCGCGGGCTTCGGCTTTTACGTCGCCGGTCTGAAAGGCGTCTTCCTGCTGACCTTGCTGACGTTCTTCGGTGCCCTCGTGCCCTTCGTGGGCGCCGCCGCCGTCTGGGGCACGGCGAGCCTCTATCTGCTCTTCTTCGTCAAAGACACCTGGTCCGCCGCGGGGCTCGCGCTCTGGGGCCTCTGCGTGGTTTCGACCGTCGACAACATCATCAAGCCGATCGTCCTCCACGGGCAGTCGAAGCTCCATCCGCTCCTGGCGCTTCTGAGCGTGCTGGGGGGCGTCGGGGCACTCGGGCCGATCGGCATTTTCGTGGGGCCCATCGCCGTCGCCTTCCTGCAGGCGGCCCTGACGATGCTGCAGACCGAACTCGACAGCCTGGGCGAAGGGGCCTCGATTGCGGGCCTGGAGACGCCGGGAAACCCGTCACGGCCGCCGGAGTTGCACAAACCAGTGTCGAGAGGGTGAAATCCTCCTGAACGCAGCCCTTTTTCGGAGAGGTTTCCCATGGTGTTGGAGATGGTATTCATGCTGGCCGCCCTGCTCGCAACGGGCATCGAGGCGGCCTACGTGCCGACGGAGGGGGGCGGCGGCGAAT
The DNA here is from genome assembly GCA_044342075.1 of Pirellulales bacterium. Classification (GTDB taxonomy): domain Bacteria; phylum Planctomycetota; class Planctomycetia; order Pirellulales; family UBA1268; genus RGVT01. The sequence continues at coordinate 5,513 of JBIIQM010000005.1, read as the reverse complement.
ACCTCGTTCGCGTCGAGCCCGATCTCGTGAAGAACGCCTCTCCATACACGTTCACCAGCGACGTGCCCGCCGACTCCCGCGATGTCCGCCGCGTGAAGATCTACGTCGCCGATTCATGGCCGCCGGCCGTGGAACGCTCGGTGATCGAAGCAGCCCGCCGGCCGCGGGCCGCACCGGTGGCCCTGGCGCCTTCGCAGTCGCTGCTCGTCGGCGTCGATTCGAAGGCCACCCACGACAAGCCCTGGGGTTGGCTGATCGGCAGCCTCGTGGCGCTCTTCCTCTCGCTCGGCCTCAACGCCTACCTGGGCATGCTGCTGGCCCAGATGCGACAGCGCTACCTGCATCTGCTCCACGAGACCACCGAAGAGTAGCGACGGGCCTCAGCTTGTCGTCAGTCAAGACAGGCTGAAGCCTGTCCTACTAGAGCCGGGTTGGGCGCGTTGAGAAGAACGACGAAGCCCGCGACTACGCCCGCTTCGGGCCGCGACGGCGGCGGCCTTGATGGGGGCGGCCCGACTGGCTGCGACGTGATTCGTCGTCGCCGACGGTCGTCTTCGACCGACCGCTGCCGAAGAAGTAGTCCTCGGCCTCCCACATCGGGCGATCTCCGTCCGTGGTGACCGTGCGAACCTCGACCGGCTCGGTGACCAATGCCTCCACCGGCTCGCTGCTCGGCGCGATCCGCACCGTGCGCATCTTCGGTTCCCGCGGGATGCGTTGCGGCTTCGGCTGCGGGAGCCAAGTGGCGGTTGGATCGCTCAGCGAGCGAACGTGCGCGCCCACTTCGGCGAAGAGCTTTGCCACGTGGGCGTGGCAGGTGAGCAGGAGCATCTGTCGCTCCTGCGGCTGATCGGCGACGAATTCCACGAGCACGCGGGCGGCCGCAAGGGCGCGGCTGTCGTCGAAATTCACGAGGGCGTCGTCCATGATCACGGGCAGATGCACGCCGTGCCGCTCCAGATCGCGAACGAGCGCGAGCCGCAAGGAGAGGAAGACCTGCTCGCGGGTGCCGCGACTGAGACGGTCGGGGCTCCAACCTTTGTTTTCCGCATCGTGGACCTCGAGGCGGGCCTCGTGGATCGACGTGGTGATGCCCGTGTAATGCCCTTCGGTGAGCCGCGCGAGCCAGCGCGATGCCTCCCGCAGAACCGCCGGCTGGTGGTCGCGGGCGAATGTGGCCCGCGTTTCTTCGAGCAGCGTTGCGGCCTTCTCGAGCAGTTGGCGACGGTGCAGATGGCCCTCGAGCTCCTGCTCGATCTCAGCGATCTCGAGCTGCACGCCCTCGGTCGAATGGTCGCGGGCAGCCGCCTCCACGCGGGCGGCGGCGGCGAGGCGATGGTCGCGTGCGCGAGCCACCGACTGCTCCGCCTCGACCGTCACGATGTGGGCCTCGGCGAGCCGCTGTTCGAGCGACACGGCCTTCACCTCCACGAGCCAGCGGTCGAGATCGGGAAGCTCGGGGATGCGGCGCCGGGCCTCGAGCCAGGCGGCCTCTGCGGCCTGGGCCTCGCGGCGGGCCTCCTCCACCAGCGCGCGGCGATCGACGAGCGCGAGGAATTCCTTTTCGGTGTCGACGCCCCAGCGGGCGATGATCTCATGCACCCGCTGTTCGGCGAGCTTCACACGCCGCAGCGCTGCCCGGTGGTGCTCGCGGGCCCGGAGGAGCCGCTTCTCGAGCTGGCGGCGCCGCTGATGGGCATGCGTTTCGCGGTCGAGCCGGTCGCGGAGCTGCTGCAGGTGCTCCAGCGGCGTCGACTCCGGCAGCATGTCGCATTCGATCATGCACTGCTCGATGCGGTGGGCGAACGCCGCCAGTTCCTCGTTGCGCAGCCGCGATTCCTCCGACGTGCGGCGCCGGTCGTCGTCGAGCGCCAGGAGCGTGTGGCGGTGCCTCGAGATCTGCCGCACTTCGGTCGGCGCGAGCGTGGCCGGCAGACCTCGCTGCTCGAGCGCCCGCTTCCATCGCGATCGGGCGGTGGCCAGCCGCGAACGGGCCTGGGTGAGGCCCTGTTCGGCCACCGACACACGGTCGGCCAGCACGTGGAGCGAGCCCTCACGGGCGGCGAGCTCCTCGAGCCGTTCCACCTCCGCCTGCGCGAGCGCGGCGCGGCGTTCGAGCGTCGCGCCGGCCTCGCCGGGCAGCTTGCCGGCGTCGATCTTCTTGTCGAGCAGGCCGCACTGGGCGGCGAGCTCGTCGCGCTGCGTCTCGACCATGTCGTACTGCTGCCGCGAGGCCTCGAGCCGCGTGTTGGCGGCACGGTCGAGCGACCAGGTGGCGACCGACGCGAGACCGGTGCCCGCCAGGCCGAGCGCGGCCAGGGCGTAGGCGAGCGATCCGGTGACGGTGCCCGGCAGCAAGAGCCCCGAGAGAAGCATGCCGGCGCCGAGCACGAAGATGGTGCCCAGCGCGATCAGCCAGCCGACCGGCAGGAGCTGGTTTTCGAGGTTGTAGGTCACGTCCTTCCCGAGTCGATGGAGCGACTTCTCGAGGTCGGCGAGCTGCTCGCCGGCGGTGAGGCGGTTGCGGAAGAGCGACGCGCGGCCGCTGGCCTCTTCGATGGCGGCGGCGATCGTGATGCCGCCCAGGTGTGAGCCGGCGGTGCGGATCGAACCCTGCGTCGTGTCGAGCACCCCCTTCACGTCGGCCACCGCCCGCTTCGCGGCCTTCACCTCGCGGAGAGCCTCGCTGACCGCACGGGCGCGGGACTTGAGCGGGCCGAACGAATGCGTGAAGCCGGCGGGCAGCTGCATCTCCGCGAGCGCTTCGATGGAGTGGCCGACAAGCCGGTCGGTGCCCACCAGCCGGGCGAGGCCGGCGCTGCCGAGCTGCTCGCCAAACCGACGGGCGGCCTGCCGGGCGGCATTCTCGGCACGGGCGGCATCGGCCACGAGTCGCTCCAGCCGCGGCTGCTCATCGCAGAGGGCCGTCACGAGCGGTCGCTTCTTCCGGATGAGCGTGTCGGCGGAGAGGCCCTTGAGCTCGCGAGCCAGTCGGGCGCGGGTCCGCTTCTTCTTGCGGGCCACGCGGTCGAGCCGATCGCGGTGCTTCGAGGCCAGCTGCCAGGCGTCGAGGTCGGTGTGGATGATCGGCTGCGTTTCGAGCTGCGCGAGATGATCCGTCGCCCGGCGATATTCGTGATGGAGCGGCTCGAGCGGCAGCAGGCTGCGGATCGTCTCCTCGGCTCGCCGCGCGCGGTCGGCGTGGGTCTCGAGTTCGGCGATTTCCTCGTCGATCCGCTGCAGCTCGCTGGCGAGCACGCCGGCGGCAATGGCCGGTGCGTTCATCGCGGCCAGCCGCGCCAGCGCCGCGCTGCGTCGCTGCCGGAGGGCCTCGATGGGGGAGACATCGGGATCGGAGGAGTCGAGCCGCGCGATGGCGTCGCGGAGATTCGTGAGCACCAGCGCCACCTTCGAGCGATCGAGGCCGCTGGCCAGTTCGTAGAGCCGGCTGCCGCAGCCATCGGCCTCGAGCGTCTGCAGTTCGTGGAGCTCGTCGAGACCGAAGGCCATCACGGCCGTGAACGTGCGCTCGTCGATCTCGCCCATGAAGTCCTGGAGGAAGAGCGCCGTCTTCGAGCGGCCCGCGGCGTCGAGCACCGTGAGCTGGTCGGCCATCGGCACGTCGCGGTCATTTTCGTAGCTCGCTCGCGAGAGACGCTGCAGGTGCGGCCCCTCGTGCCGCCGCTCGATCACGATCTTCCGCCCATCGACGCCCGCCCGCGCGAAGATGCGGCCCCCGCAGGGCAGATGCGGATCGAGCACGCCGCGGCGGAAGAGGCTGCCGAAGCCGAACAAGACGCCGCGGACGAATTCCAGCAGCGATGTCTTGCCGGTCTCGTTGGTGCCATGGAGCACCTCGATGCCGTGGTCGAGCCCGTCGATCGTGACATCGCCCAGGGCGCCGAAGCGATCGATCTCAATCCGTTCGATGATCATGCGGAAACCTTTGCTGCTTCTGTCACGGGGAACGATCAATCAGGTCGATTCAAGGAGCTCGAGGGCGAGCCAGCCGGCCTCGCGGGCCACCGGCACGATCTCCGTCTTCTCCGTCTCGAGCACGAATTCCGCGACGCCCGAGGCGAAGGAGGCGGCTCCCCCGGTCTTGGCGGCGGATGCATTGCGGATGAGCACGGTGGGAGATTCGCCGCGATCGGCCTCGATCTCCTGGCACCAGGCGCGAAACGTGCGGGGGTCGTAGAGATCGCGGATGCGGGCCATCGTCTCGGCCGTGATCTCCGACACGTGCACCCGCCGCGTGATGCTGCCGCCGCAATCGACGGCGCAGCGCACGATCTGCATCGGCGCCTGGGAATCGACCGACATCCCCTCCAGCGCGCTCCAGATCGTGGTGGCGAGCTGCTCGTCGTCGCCGGCGAGCGACGTGATCGTGAGCGTGCGCCAGGCCACGTGATGCGTGGGCACCTCGCGCCAGTCGCCGCGCCAATCGGCACGCGGGTCGCTCACCGTATGGGCATAGCCAGACAGGGCGGCGGTGGTCTGCGGCAGGTTCGTCAGCGTGACGGCGGCGCAGGCGCCCGCGGCGGGCTCGCGGCTGCTGCGGGCCTGCAGCGCCGGCACCTGATGCACGCCGGCCGGCGTGGGCTGCAGTCGGCGCGAGCCCCAGACGAAGAACGTTCCGTGATTGGTCCAACCGCCGGTGGGCACGGGCGATTGCATGGCGTGAGACACAGCCGGCTCGCCGTGGAGCGAGCTCCAGGCGTCGTCCCAGCCGATCACGATCCGCCGCTGTGCCGGCAGGAGCGACGAATGGGCCGATGCGAACGACGGCGGCAGCTGCCCCGAGGCACCCGACGCATAGGCCGGCCCGCGGGCCGAGCAGATCTCGAGCGAAAGGCCGCGCATGTCGAGCCGCAGGGGCGAGACCGGCGTGACGAACGCGAGGCCTTCCGGATCGGCCAGCGCCCGCGACACATTGGCCACGTCGGCCGGCTCGTCGGCGACCCAGATCGTGCGGCAGCCGTCGGCGGCGAGCCCCACGATCAGCGCCCGGAGCGACGCTGCCTGGGCCGGGCTCGCGCGGACGGGATCGAGCGTGCTGCCGAAGAGCACGAGCGCCGCGGCGCGGGTCTGCCGCGCGGTCGTCACCGCCGACTTCAGCGACTCGAACGGGGCACGGGCCACCGCATCGGCAACGGCCTCGGGCGCGCCGGCGGGGACGGGGATCGGTCGATCCAGCGCGGCATCGAATGCGAAAACGATATCTGCCACGGCCGTTGTTCTCCGTTTGACCCTGAGAATGTGAAGGCTGCACGGAAGAGCCGTGGCGGCATCGCAATGAAAGGCGCGATGCACCCGTGCCGATCCATGGCAAGGGAACACAGGAAAGATGGGGGCAATGTAACGCCTCGGGCCGAATCCCTCCAACGGCAAAATCAGCGACGCAGACGCGGGAAAGCTGCCTCAACGCGCCCAACCCGGCTTCGGGTGACCCGTACCCCGTCGCCGGACGCTCGCTACGGGCATCCTGCCCTTCGCTCGCTCGGATGCTGACT
>JBIIQM010000045.1:0-22486 GCA_044342075.1 Pirellulales bacterium | reverse complement strand
CTTCGCGGGTGACGAGGTGCGGCGCGCGGGCGCCGGGAATGAGCACGCTGCCGATGACGAGATCGGCCCAGCCGAGCCGCTCGCGGATCGTGTGGCGGTCGGAATAGAGGCAGTCGATGTTCGGCGGAGTCACGTCGTCGAGATAGCGGAGCCGCTCGAGATTCGTGTCGAGCAGGGCGATGTTCGCGCCGAATCCTGCCGCCACCTTGGCCGCATTGGCTCCGACGCTCCCGGCGCCGAGCACGAGCACGTTGGCCGGCGCCACGCCCGGCACGCCGCCGAGGAGGATGCCGCGGCCCATCTGCGGCTTCTCGAGATACTTCGCCCCCTCCTGGATGCTCATCCGCCCGGCCACTTCGCTCATCGGTACGAGGAGCGGCAGCCGGCCACGGTCGTCGCGGAGCGTCTCATAGGCCACGGCCGTCGCGCCCGTCGCCAAGAAGCCTTCCGTGAGCGGCCGGCTGGCGGCGAAGTGGAAATACGTGAAGACCGTCTGCTTCGGCCGGATGAGCGGCAGCTCCGCAGGCTGCGGCTCCTTCACCTTCACGATGAGCTCGGCCGCGCCGAAGACCTCCTCCGCCGAATCGACGAGCGTCGCCCCACAGGCGGCATACGCCTCGTCGGGCAGCCCTGAGCCGCTGCCCGCCGTGCGCTGCACGAGCACGCGGTGCCCGCAGCGAACGAGCTCCTCGACGCCCACCGGCAGCATCGACACGCGATATTCGTCGCGCTTCGTTTCCTTCGGGATGCCGACGATCATCAGGCGGATTCGTTCTTGGCGGCCGGGAACTTGTAGGTCGCCGGCATGGGGATCGGATAGCTGCCGTCTTTCTCGGGCATGACGGGCGCCGGGGAATCCCAGGTGAGGTTCTCGGGCATCGTGCGATCGTCGAAGGCGAGCACCTTGTCGTACCGCACCTGTTTGCCGGAGTAGGTGGCATAGCGGCCGAGCACCGCCGAGAAGCTCGACGTGGCCCCGTGCCATGCGTCGTTGAGCGGCTTGTCGTTGCGGATCGCGTCCTGCAGCTCGTCGTGCTCCACCTGGTAGGGATTGGGGCCCTTGGCGTCGTATTTCCAGATCGACTTACCGTCGTGGTCGGTGATCTCGGCAAAGCCGCTGCGGGTCTTCACGATGCCCTTGGTACCGAGAAACTCCTCCTCGACCCGGTTTTCACCGCCGGGGAATTGCCGGCATTCACTGAAGACTCGGATGCCGCCCGGGTAGGTGAATGTGACGGCATGGTGATCGTAGATCTGCGTCGGCTGATCGGGATTCCGCACCTGCAGACCGCCCACACCATAAGCCGTCTCCGGGAGCTTCCCGAGGAACCAGTTGGCGACGTCGATGTTGTGGACGTGCTGTTCGACGATGTGATCGCCGGAAAGCCACATGAAGTGGCCCCAGTTGAAGAGCTGGTAGGTCAACTCGCTCATCTCCGGCTTCCGCGGCTTCCACCACGGCCGCTGGCTGTTCCAAAACACCGAGCCCGAGATGATGTCACCGATGGCACCGTCGCGCACCCGGGCGATCGCCTGGCGGTAACAATCCTCGTAGTGCCGCTGCAGGCCGACCACGACCTTGAGCTTCTTTTCATCGGCCATCTTCGCGGCCGCGAGGCAGAGCCGGGCGCCGAAGGCATCGACGCAGACGGGCTTCTCCATGAAGACGTGCTTGCCCGCCTTCACCGCCGCCTCGAAATGAAACGGCCGGAAGGCGGGAGGCGTCGCGAGGATCACGAGATCGCTGTGGTCGAGCACCTGCTGGTAGCCATCGAGCCCCTTGAACTGCCGCTCCTCGGGAACGTCGACCTTTCCCTCCATGCTCTCGACGGCCTTGAGCGCACCTTTGAGCCGGTCTTCGAAGACGTCGGCGATCGCCGTCACCTTCACGTTGGAGCCCGGCACCGAGAGCGCCTGCTGCAGCGCGCCCGTGCCGCGACCGCCGGCGCCGATCAGGCCGACACGGATGAGGTCGCTCGATGGCGTCTGCCCGTGGACGACGGGCATCGCAGCGACGGCGCCTCCGATCGCGCCAACGGCCTTAATCGCATCACGACGAGATACCAATTCGGCAAAATCATGGGCGTGTCGCATGCTGCTCGCTCCGCTGAAGAAGGAAAGGGCTACGGGGACGCGGTCCATCGACCCGCAGAATACCGTTACTCGGCCGGTCCTTCCACCGTGCGGCCCCGCACGAGCAGCTTGATCGGCACCTCGCGGAAGGGCGTGTGCTTGCGGAGCACGCCCAACAGATAGCGCCGGTAGGGATCGGACACGCTCTTGGGGGCGCTCGTCGAAAGCACGATCGTGGGGGGGGCCGTCTCCACCTGGGTGGCGTAGAAGATCCGAACCGGCTTGCCGCGGGTGTCGGCCGGCGGCTGGTTGGCCTCGATGGCACCGCGGAGAATCGCATTGAGCTTCGCCGTCGGCACTCGCGTGCGGCTTTGGCGGAAGAGCCGCTGCGCCGTGTCGACGACGGCCTTCACGTTGCGGCCGTTCTTCGCCGTGACGAACTCCACCGGCGCCCAGGGCATCGTGCGGAACGTGTCGCGGAGATACTGCACCCACTCCTGCTGCTTCACGTCACCCGCATACAAATCCCACTTGTTGACGACGAGCACCACGGGTTTCGACTCCTCGGCCACGGTATCGGCGAGCTGCTTGTCGACCTTGCCGATCGGCTCGGTGGCGTCGAAGAAGAGCAGCACGACATCGGCGCGGCGAACGCTCCGCTGCGCCCGGTGGGTGGAGTAGAAGTCGATGTCGGTCTTGCGGCTCTTCGCCCGGCGCAAGCCCGGCGTGTCGATCGCGAGGAACGGGTGACCATCCACCTCGAACCGCACGTCCACGCTGTCGCGGGTGGTGCCCGCCACGGGGCTCGTGATCACCCGCTCCTCCTTGGCGAGCGCATTGACGAACGTGCTCTTGCCCACGTTGCGCCGGCCGACGATCGCCAGCTTCATCTCCGGCAGCTCGGCCCCCTCGGACTCCTCCTCCGGCCATGCCTCGGGCAGATGTTCCACGATCGCCTCGATGAGGTCGTCGCGGTTGCGGTTTTGACGCACGCTCACGACGAGCGGCTCCCCGAAGCCGAGCGAGTCGAACTCGTGGGCATGGACGTCGAACTTCGGGTCGTCGGCCTTGTTGGCGACGAGCAGCACCGTGGCGCCCGTCTTCCGCACCCGCTCCGCCACGTCGCGATCGGCGGGCAAAAGCCCGCTCCGCACCTCGACGACGAAGACGACGAGCGCGGCCTCGGCCAGGCCCGACTCGATCTGCCGGTCGATCTGGCTCGTGAGCCCGTCGGGGTCGTCGAAGCCCATGCCGCCGGTATCGACGAGGTCGCAGACGCGGCCGTCGAGCTCCACCCGCTGCACGAGTCGATCGCGGGTCACGCCCGCGGTCGGATCCTCGATCGCGATCCGCTTGCCCACGATCCAATTGAAGAGGCTCGACTTGCCCACGTTGGGCCGGCCGACCACGACGACTTTGGGAATGATGTCACTCACGGGGCAGACGCCTCACAGCACGGTTCCCAGTTCGTCCACGAGCCGACCGAATTGAGCGAGCGCCGTGGCCACCGGCTCCGGCTTCTCGAGGTCCACGCCGGCGTCCCGAAGCAGGTCGAGCGGCCACTTCGAAGAGCCTCCCTTGAGAAACCGCAGGTAGGCGTCGAGCTCCTTCGCGCCCCCCTCGGCGACCTTCTTGGCCAGCGTGATCGCCGCCGACAGGCCGGTGGCGTATTTATAGACGTAGAAGGCATTGTAGAAGTGGGGAATCCGCAGGCACTCGAGCTCGAGCTGCTTGTCGATGACGAAGCCCGGCCCGAAGTAGGCGTCGAGCAGCTCGCGGTAGATCCCGCGGATCCGCTCGAGCGTCAGCGGCTCGCCCGCCTCCACCGAGGCATGGCTCTTCCGCTCGAACTCGGCGAACATCGTCTGCCGGACGATCGTGGCCCGGATCGAGTCGATCTCGCGGACGAGGATCGCCGCCCGCTCCTTCGGCGACTCGGCTCGCGCGAGCAGGAGCCGCGCGAGCAGCTGCTCGTTGAACGTGCTCGCCACCTCCGCCACGAAGATCGTATAGCCCGAATACTGGTAGGGCTGTGCCTCGGCGGAATACCGCGTGTGCATCGAGTGGCCCGCCTCGTGGGCGAGCGTGAAGACGTGCTCGATCGCCTCCTCCTGGAAGTTCATCAGGATGTAGGGATCGGAGTCGTAGGTGCCGGAACTGAAGGCGCCCGACTGCTTGCCGGCATTCGGATAGCGGTCGCACCAGCGGCCGGAGAGCCCCTGCTCCAGCCGGCGGCAATACTCGGGCCCGAGCGGCGCGAGCGACTCGGTCACGAGCTTCACCCCTTCGTCCCACGTGTGCCGCTGCTCGAGTTCGGGCACGAGCGGCACGTAGCAATCGTAGTGGTGGATCTCGTCGAGCCCCATGATCCGCTTCCGCAGGTCGTAGTAGCGGTGGACCACCGGCAGGTTATCGCGGACGGCCTTGATGAGCTGGTCGTAGACGGCCAGCGGCACGTTGTCGCCGAAGAGAGCCGCCTCGACGGCGCTGGGGTAGTGGCGGACCTTCGCCGCATAGACGTCGCGCTCGACGGAGCCCGAAAGCGTGGCGGCGAGCGTGTTGGCGTGGGCCTCGTATTGGTCGTAGTACTGGTGAAACGCCGTCTTGCGGACCGGCCGCGAGGTGTCGTGCAAGAGCGTCACGAACGTGGCATTGGAAAGCTCGATCCGCTCCCCCTTGCCCGTCGTCACGGCGCCGAACTTCATGTCGGCGTCGGTCAGTTGCCGAAAGACCTTGCCCGCGGTGCCGGCGAACGTGCCCTGCATCGCGAGCAGCTTCTCCTCCGCTTCGGAGAGCACGTGGGGCCGGGTGCGGACGAGCCGCTCGAGCATCAGCCGATAGTCGGCCAACACCGGCAACCTCATCCAGGCCGCGAGCGTCTCGGGCGGAATGGCCATGATCTCGGGGCGGATGAAGCTCGCCTTCTCGCCGGCAAGTGTGGCCACGTGCTGAAACCGCCCCACCATCCGCTGCGCCTCGGCCGCCGCCTGATCCTCGCTCGCCCGCAGATAGGCGTACGTGCCGAGCCGGTCGCCTTCGCGATCGACCGCAATGTCGTAGGCGAGGCATTCGGCCAGCCGCTCCGGACTCGACGCGAGCGTGCCGGCAAACGCCGTGAAGCCTGGAATGCGTTCCTCCCACGCCGCGAGCGCCGCCTCCCACTCTTTGTCAGACGAAAAGAGGCTCGACAGGTCCCAGGTATCCCCGACGGGCACATCGCGCCGCGCGGGCAACTTCTTCTCGACGATGGTGTCGGTCATTTTTCTCTTTCACTTGCAAACGGCGCTAGGCGACGGACTGCCCGTGCCCCGGGAGCCGGCGTTGCTGACCAGCGCAGCCAGGATGGCGGAGCGCAGTCAGCATCGAGTGAGCGAAGGGCATGGATGCCCGTAGCGAACGTCCGGCGATGGGGCATGGGCAGTCCGTCGCCGGGTTGGGCGCGTAAAAGCATTCGCGTCACAGCCTCCACACGGCGCTGCCCCAGGCGAGGCCGCCGCCGAAGCCGCACACTACGACCGTGCTGCCCGGCCCGACGCGCCCCGTCCGCCAGGCCTCGTCGAGCGCGAGGGGGATCGAGCCGCTCGACGTGTTGCCGTAGCGGTCGAGGTTCACCATGAAGCGGTTCTCGGGCGCCCCCAGCGCCGTCCGTGCCCCCTCGATGATCCGCGCATTCGCCTGATGGAGCACGAAGAGATCGATGGCGTCGAGCGAGAGGCCCGCCCGCTCGACCACCTGGCGGATGTTCTCCTCCGCGAGCCGGATCGCCCACTTGAAGACCGCTCGGCCGTCCATTCGCATGAACTGCTCGCGCCGCGCGGCCCCCTCAACCGTGATCGGCTGACGCGAGCCGCTCATCGGGCAGGCGAGGAGGCCCGAGCCCCGGCCGTCGGAACCGAGCGAGAAGGCCAACAGCCCGCGTTCCGCGCCAGCCGCGCCTGACTCGACGGGCTGGAGCAACACGGCGCCGGCGCCGTCGCCGAAGAGGGGCCAGGTTTTGATGTCGTCGGGATCAACGACGCGGGAGTTCGTGTCGGCGCCGACGACGAGCGCGAGCCGGCTCGATCCGGCGGCGAGGAACTGTGCCGCGGTGACCAGGGCGTAGGCGAATCCGGCGCAGGCGGCCGTCACGTCCATTGCCGGGGCGTCGAGGCCGAGCTTCTCCTGCACGATGCAGGCGGTGGACGGGATGCACATGTCGGGCGTGAACGTGCCGACGACCAGCAGGTCGATCTCGCCGGCAGCGACGCCGGCATGGTCGATCGCGGCCCGCCCGGCGGCCTCCGCCAGGTCGCTCGTGGCCATCTCGGGCGGGGCATGCCGGCGCTCACGGATGCCCGATCGCTCGACGATCCACTGGGGATCGCAGCCGAGCCGGGCCAGGTCGGCATTCGTGACGACCTGCGGCGGCGCGTAGCTGCCGATGCCCGCCAATCGGAATCCCACGGCCCGACCGAATCGGGAAGATCGCGGCGAGGTGAGAATCTCGGACATCGTGGGCAGCCGGGGAACGCGGTGGGGAGCCCGTGAATCCTACCGGCCCAGCGCCGCCTGCGCAAAGCGGATGCGTTTTGCGGAAGCTAAAGACACACCTTGGCGAGATACGGCTCAAACGGCGGCGCACCGGCTCGCGGGCGGCAGAAGTCGCCTCGCGGTGGCCCTCGAAGACTCGGTCCAAATGCTCGTCGAGCTTCCGCCGACCCGCTCGCCTTCATCCAAGGAAGATCCGCTTGCGGAGCAAGCGGTCGACGTGCGACAGGCTGAAGCCTGTCCTACTTGGGTGGCTGGGGCTCCTTCGGCTCGGCTTCCTTCTTCTGCGCGATCGCGTCGCGCGTGAGGTGAATCTTGGCGTATTCCTTGTTCGAGACGACGTAGTACCAGTCGGCGAAGCGGTTGTTGAGCTCGCGCACCCGCTTCTGCGCCGCCTTCACCTTGTCGTCATACTCGTCCTGCTTGCGGCGGTTTTCCCGCTCCACGCGACGCTTCTCCTCGAGCGCGGCCTGCGCCTTGGCCTCCGCCTCGTCGGCCGCCTTCAGCTTCTCGGCGGCGTCGCCCTCCTTCTTCTCTCCATCCTTGCCCTCGGCGGCCTCCTTCTTCGCTGGCTCGTCGGGCACGTCGGGCACGGGATCGAGCTTCGGCTTCTCGAGCTGCCCTTCGTTGAACCGGGCCATCACGAGCAGGTAGCGACCGGCGGTTTCGCCCGCGGTCTCTCCCTCCTTTGCATCATCCTTCGCGTCGCCGGCCACCGTCGTGCCGGCCCCGAACCGCAAGACATATTCGACGCCGTCTTTCATTCCCACGATCGTCTCGCCGTCAGTCGAGAGAATGTCGCCCGACTTCAGCGGCAGGAAGCCGCGCTGCTGCATCGACGTGACAGCCTCGGGATCACCGGTGAACTTCTCCTCCGCCTTGAGCTCGGCGCTCAGGCCGGCGGGCTTTCGCGCCACGTCGATGATCTTGAGGTCACCGAGGGCGTTGCGGAGGTCGTTGAGCTTGCCTGAGGCGAGTTCTTCCCCTTCGGGGAGCTTCTCTTCCTTCGCCGTCTTGCCGTCGGCAAACGCCTCGAGCTTCACGAGCGACCACTTGGCGTCTTTGTCGTCGTAGGCCAGGTCGATCCGGCTCTTGCGGTTTTGCTCGACGCGGATGCGGCCGCCCGACTCCACGGCCCCGAGCGTGTAGTCATCGAGCACGAGGCGGCGGACGTCCCAGGGAGAAAGCTTGAGCAGGTCCTTCTCGATCCAGTCGTCGAACCGCGTCGTGAATTTCGACGTGTCGATCTCGATCCGATAGACGGGATCCTGCCCCGCCTTGCGGACGAAACGCAGGCCGCGGCCCGGCGTCGCCGGCATGCCGGCGGTCGGGCGCTTGTCTTCCTTGCCGATCACGAGCCGCGCGAGCTTCGTGCCGGCCGCGTCGCGCACCTCGACGAGCTCGCCGATGCCGGTCATGCCCGGCTTGATCTTCTCAGGATCGGGCTCGATCACGCCGTAGGTCTCGTGATCGGCCGCCGACGTGCTCACCACGTCGAGCGCCTTGAGGTCGACGAGCTCGGTCGCGGCGGCCGCGAGGTGATCCTTGGCATCAGCGGGATAATTCTGATGGGAGGGGAGCGCCCAGACACCGCCCGACTGCACCACCTTGAAGGGGGCGAGCGTCGCCAGCTCCTCGTCATACTTCACGATCTCGAGGCTCGCCGCCTTCGCCGCGTCGGAGAGCTCGGGGAAGAGCACCCGCTGCTCGTCGGCCTCGATCTTCCCGCTCTTGAACCGCGGCTGCACCACGGCCCCGAGCAAAAGCATCCCCAGGCCGCCGAGCAGAAAGAGCGCGGTCTTGCGCATCACCGGCGACATGCCACCAGCGTTTTCCTGCGATTCCATCTCGTCACTCCTTGGCTGGATGATCGTGTTGAACGTGCGGGCCACGGCTACCGCAGCCGCGCCTTCGAGACGCCCTCGCGCTCCATGGCACGGCGGCGGAAATAGACGAAGAACGCCACGACGAGCGGCGGGATCGGGGGGAGGAGCACCGCCAGCCACTTCTGCCGGTCCTGCTCCTGCCGCACCTTCGCGCCGAGCTGCCGCTCGACCGCTTCCACCTCGGCGTCGCGCTTTCGCTTGAGCTGCTCGATCTTCGTGTCGAGCCGCCGCTGAGCGAGCCGCTGGCGGCTGGCGAGCTGCTGCACCGCCTGCATGGCGGCCTGCGGGTCGGCATCGCCGGCCGACTCGAGCTCCGTGATCTTCTTCTCGAACTCGCCGACCTCCTTCTGCATCGAGGCATTGGCCTCCCGCTCGGCCGCGTCGAATTCGGCGATGAACTTCTGCCGCTCGGCGTCGGCCTGCTCGCGGGCCTCGGCGACGGTGTCTTCGATCCGCTCGAGCGTGCGGTGCTTCGGCTTCCGCTTGCGGATGTCGAGGAAGCGGTCGTCGCCCGCGAGCGTGTCGAGCACGTTGAGCGCGAAGGTGACATTGTCGAAGTCGAGGCCGAAGACCTCGTCGGGGCGATTCCGCAGCCCGAAGATCCGGCCGTCGAGCAGGTCGATGTCGGCCACCACGACGGCGCGGATCGGCGATGCGGCGGCATCGGCGGCCGACTTCCTTTCGATGGCCACGGCGAGTGTCATCGCCTGGCGGCCGGGCTTCTCGAAAACGCGGAGCTGCCGCATGTCGCCGCGGTTGCCCATCACCTGCTCGACTTCGATCGTGCCGGATCGCGTGCCGGTCTGCGCCAGCGGTGTGAAGGCCACGTCGGCCGACTCGTCCTTCACCACGGAGCCGGGGAAGGGAAAGAGCACCTCTTGCAGGCCGGCGGTGATCGGCTGCGCCTGATTGAAGCCCGCGGCCTTCTCGCCGCTGGCGGCTCCCATGTCGGCATCGATGAAGACGAATTCACCGGGCAGCTCGAGCTTGGGATGCGGGTTGTAATCCTGCCAGACGACGTAGGGCTCGACGCCCATCTGCCCCATCGCCGGCCGGCCGGCCGCCGCGCCGAGTTTCACGCCGAGCGTCTGCCAGAGGAGGCTGATGTCGCCCTTCGGCTGTCCCTGCGGCTGAAACATCGCCATCGGTCCGTCGGGGCCGCGCCGCGGCTGGCCCGTGCCGGGCACGCCCTGCATGAGCACTGGCAGCGGATCCTCGAAGATCGCCACCGGCTGCCCCGCCTGTACCGCGGCCACGAAATTGGCCAACTGCTCCGGCCCAAGCGCCGAGGGCTGCACGGCCAGAAGCACGTCGTACTTCTCCGTGATCGGCGCCGTCGGATCGACCTGCACCACGTCGTATTGCTTCTCGAGCTCGTCGACGAGCGGCTGCCTCGGCCGCTGCTGGCCACTCATCATGTCGAAGCCGCCGAAGAGATCGGCGTCGGTCGTGAGCACACCGAGCCGCCGCCGCTTCTGCTGGGCCGCCGTGCAGATCGAGCGGATGAGCTCGTATTCCACCGGCGTGCCCTTGTCGAAGAAGGGCACGACGACCTTTTCCAGGCCGCTGGTGAACGCACAGCCGAGGAAGATCTCTTCGTCACGGTAGGTGCCGCGCACCCGCGAGAGCACCGACACCGGCTCGATGCCGAATTGCTGGCTCGCCAGCGCCGCCGCCTCCGTCTTCGGCTCCGTCGGGATCACCTCCACCTTGATCTTCCCGGCGCCGAGCCGCTGAAACTGCCGCAACATGTTGAGCAGGTTGAGCCGCGTCTGCGCATAGTCCTCGGGAACGGTCGGGCTCACGTAGGCCTTGATGTCGATCGGCCGATCCGATTCGAGGCCCGCGAGCAGCCGACGCGTGTCGGCGGAGAGCGAACTGATCCGCCCCTCGGAGAGATCGGGCCGGACGTCCCAGGCGCGGAAGAAGAGCACGGCGCCGACGGCCGCGGCGGCCAGGCCGACCGCCCGCGCCGCATAGTGGAGCCCCATGCTGCCCCCGTCGCGTCGGCTCGTCCAGAGCCGCCGGCCGATGAGCACCATCGCGATATAGAGACTGACGGCGACGACACCGAGGAAGTAGGCGATCGACGAGAGGCTCACCACGCCGCGGCCGAAATCGGAGAACTGCTCGGCGAGGCTCCAGCCGCGCACGGCCGCCGCGAGCTTCGGCCCCATGACGGCGCCGGCCCGGTCCGCCATCGCCAGCGGCGCATTGAGCGCGAGGCCGAGAATGAAGGCCACCGTGAGGTTGCTCGTGAGGAAACTCGCCACCATGCCGATCGCGAGCATCGCCAGACCGACGAACCAGTAGCCGAGGTAATTCGCGAGGAAGAGCCCGCCGTCCGGCGTGCCCCAGCGCAACAAGATGATCAGATTGCAGACGCAGGAAAACAGCAGCGCCACCGTGTAGATCCCGACCGTGGCGAGATACTTGCCGAACACCACCTCCCAGTCGCTCGCCGGGATCGTGAGCAGCAGCTCGTCGGTGCCCTGCCGGCGCTCGTCGGCCCAGACGCTCATCGTGATCGCCGGGATGAAGACCAGCAGGATGTAGGGCAGGTAGCGGTTGAGCTGGTCGAGGTTCGCGAGATTGGCGTTGAAGAACTCCGGCGGCCAGAACGCCGCCAGCGACCCCAACAGCACGAAGACGCAGATGAAGACGTAGCCGGTGGGATTGGAAAAGTAGGCGACGAAATTCCGTTTGAACACGGCGTCGAGAACGTGCCACTTCATGATGTTTCTGTCCCTAGCGTTATCGACTGGATGTTTGTTTGCGCGACTGGTGCCACCCGGATGGCTCCGGGACGGCGAAAGTCTCCTCGCGTGGGCCGTGGCGGCGGGCCGTCATGCCGAGCGGGTGAGTTCGTGGAACCGCTCGTCGAGGCCGCGGCCGTCGCGGCGGAGTTCGGCGGGCGTGCCGTCGAACCGCAGGCGGCCCTCCGCGATCAGGATCACGCGGTCGGCGAGCGCCTCCACCTCCTGGAGGATGTGTGTCGAGAGCAGGATCGTCTTCTGCTCGCCGAGCCGGCGGATCGTCTCGCGGACTTCGCGGATCTGGTTGGGATCGAGGCCACTGGTGGGCTCGTCGAGGATGAGCACGTCGGGCTCGTGGAGGAGCACCTGCGCCATCCCCACGCGCTGCCGATAGCCCTTCGAGAGCTTGCCGATCGCCTTGCCGATCACGCTGCCGAGCTCGCACTGCCGCACGACCGCGTCGATCCGCTCCTCGCGCCTGTGCCCCGTGAGCCCGCGGGCGTCGGCGAAGAATTCGAGCAGACTGCGCGGCGTCATGTCGGGATAGAGCGGGCCGTTTTCCGGCAGGTAGCCGAGCCGCTCCGCCCCCTTGAGCCGGTCGGTCGACATGTCGTAGCCGGCGATCCGCGCCGTGCCCGAGGTCGGCGCGAGATACCCGGTGAGGATCTTCATCGTCGTGCTCTTGCCGGCGCCGTTGGGCCCGAGGAAGGCGACGACCTCGCCGCGGGGCACGCGGAACGAGATGTCCTCGATGGCGATGAAGGGACCGTAATACTTCGTGAGGCCGTTGGCCTCGATCATGGCTTCGCTGGAACTGTGCTTCGGGTCCGACATGGCTGTTCGCGGTGAATCTTCCGGGGAAGGGGGCCTGAGTCCGGCTGCGGCATTCGCGCGCCGACCATTCTTGCGGAGAGTCAATTCTTGACCATCGCCGCCTTTTCCGGCAATCCCTTCGTGGCCGGCGCCCCCGCGACGGCCGCCGGAGGCAGCGGCTCGAGGAGCGGCTCCGGCCGGCCGCGGAGCCAGCCGACGTGGCACCGCCAGGCCTCGCGCGGCTCGGGAAAATCCCCCCGCACGTGCACGCCCCTGGTCTCGCACCGCGTGATCGCCGCGCGGATCATCAGCCGGGCGACCTCGAGCATGTTTTGCAGCTGCCAGCCCTGCGGGTCGGCGAACTGCCGCGGCAGCACGTAGCGGCACCAGCCCTCGACGGTGTCGAGCGCCTCGGCGAGCGCGGCGCCCGACCGCTCCACGCCCACGTGCCGCCACATCAGGCTGCGAAGCGAGTTGCGGATGTCGCCCAGATCGAGCGCGCCGTTGGTGTCGCCGGCTTTGGCATTGGCAAGCGGCGGCACGCGAAAGTCACCCTCCGGCGCCGCGAGCACCTCCTCGCTCACGGCCTGCCCGGCACGGGCGCCGTAGACGAGCCCCTCGAGCAGGCTGTTGCTCGCGAGCCGATTGGCGCCGTGCAGGCCGCTCGACGTGACCTCGCCGGCCGCGAAGAGCCCCGGCAGGCTCGTCCGTCCCTCGGTGTCGACGGTCACGCCGCCGATCATGTAGTGGGCGCCGGGCCGCACCGGGATGCGGTCGCGGGCGAGATCGAGGCCGAACTTCGCGCAGATCTGCGCCATGCCCGGAAACCGCCGGTGCACCATCGCGGCATCGAGGTGCGAGAGATCGAGATAGACGTTCGAGTGGTGCGACCGCTGCATCACGACGTTGATCGACCGCGAGACGACGTCGCGCGGGGCAAGCTCCGCCCGCGGATCGAATTCGGGCATGAAGCGCCGGCCGTCGCGATCGACGAGATGCGCACCGGCCCCGCGGACGGCCTCCGTGATCAGGCTCCGCGCGCCGCCGGCGATGTAGAGCACCGTGGGGTGGAACTGCATGAACTCCATGTCGCGGACCGCCGCCCCGGCACGCCAGGCGAGCGCCATCCCGTCGCCACTGGCCCCTTCGGGGTTCGTCGACTCGCGATAGAGCTGCCCCGCCCCGCCGGTGGCGAGGATCGTGCGCCGCGCCCAGACGAGCGTCTTGCCATGCGCCTTGTTCCAGACGAGCGCGCCGCGGCAGGCGCCATCGAACGTCACGAGATCGATCGTGAAGGTGTCGGGCCAGACCTCGAGGTTTTCAAGCCCGCGAGCCCGCTCGATTACGGCTCGCATCACCTCGCGGCCGGTGGCGTCGCCGAGCGCGTGCACGATGCGGTGATGGCTGTGCCCCCCCTCGCGGCCCAGTTCGAGCGCGCCATCCCGCTCGTCGAACCGCGTGCCCCAGGCGATCAACTCCGCGATGCGGCCCGGCGCCTCCCGGATGACCGCATCGACGACATCCTGATGGCAGAGCCCGCCGCCGGCGGTGAGCGTGTCGGCCACGTGGTTGTCGAAGCGATCCTCGGGATCGACCACGCCGGCGATGCCCCCCTGGGCCCACTGGCTCGACGAACTCTGCAGGTCGTCTTTCGTGACCACGGTCACCGAGAGACGCGGATCGACCGCGAGCGCGGCCCGCAGACCGGCCAGACCGCCGCCGAGGATCAATACGTCGGTGAAACAGTGCGGCACCCGCTTGGGGCCGAATGCGGCCAGATACCTCGGCCCATCGAACATCTGGCTCATTCTCCGGCGGTGCCCTGCGTGTAGGCCTTGAACTGCTCCCGGTACTCGCTCGGCGGACGACTGCGGCGGCCCTCGGACTGCCCGCCCCGCACGTCGCTCGGCACGTCGCGGCTCGATTTCACGCCGTCGGGCCGCAGGCCGAGGCTGCGGACGGCCCGCTCGAATTCGCCGCGCCTTACGGGATCGTCGCTTTCGGCCAAGCGCCGCATCGTTTCCCAGCGTTCGAGGAAAGCACGTGCCTGCTCGCGGGTCCAGCCAAGACGATCGAGCACGTCGCTGCTGCCCGATTCGACGGCGCTGCGTAGGTGCTCGATGGCGAGGTCGGCGGCATTCTTGGCGTTGCGAAGATCTTCTTCGCCCCATTCGGTCTGCTTCGACGGTGCCGGGCCTTCGGTCTGCGGCTTGCCAGGCTCATTCGGCCCTTCGCCACCCGCCCAGCCGCCGCTGCCAGCAGCACCCGATCCGGAGCCCGGCTTGCCTGCTTGCGCGGGCGCCGAAGCCTCGCCTTCCTTCGGCCCCTGG
The DNA here is from genome assembly GCA_044342075.1 of Pirellulales bacterium. Taxonomy (GTDB): domain Bacteria; phylum Planctomycetota; class Planctomycetia; order Pirellulales; family UBA1268; genus RGVT01. The sequence continues at coordinate 8,101 of JBIIQM010000045.1, read as the reverse complement.
CCACCTTCTCGCGCAGCCTTCCCCGACTGGCCCGCGTTGCCGGCCTGTTCATTGCCGGCCTGCTGGCCGCCCAGTCGCTCGCCGCCCGGCTGGGGATCGCCCGCTTGTTCATTACCGCCGGGCTGTTTGCCGGTGGCTTGGCCCCCCTTCTGCTCGCCTGGCTTCTGCTCACCACTCTTTCCATCACCGCTTTGCTCGCCGTTGCCCGGCTGCTTGCCAGCCGCTTGCCCATTGCCTCCCTGAGCGCCGCCTTCCTTGCCTCCCTGCTGCTCGCCCTCGCCGCGGCCCTGTTGATCCTGGCCCTTCGCACCATCGCCACTTTTCTTACCGGCGGCTTGCTGCTGGCCAGGTCCTGGCTGATCTGAACCTGGCTGGTCCGAACGTTGTTGGCCTTCACCCTGCTGGCCGGTTCCCGGCTGTTGTCCCTCGCCCTGTTTGTCAGCGCCCTGCTGTCCCTCTCCCTGCTGGCCTGTTCCCTCCTGGCCCTTTCCAGGCTGACCTTCTCCCTGTTGTCCCTGGCCCTGCTGGTCACCGCCCTGTTGGCCAGCGCCTTCCTTGCCCTGACCTTGCTGGCCCGCGCCGGGCTTGCCGGCTCCTTCACCTTGCTTGCCTCCGCCGGAACAGGTCGAGCAGCCATCCTTGCCGCACGGCTTCCCGTCGGCCTTATCACATTGGGACGCGCCTTCGTTCTTCTTGTCGCCTTGTTGCTCCGCGGCTTGTTTGTCGCCGTTGGGCTTCTTCTCGCCCATTTTCTGCCGGCGGTCATCGAGGATCCGCTCCATCGCCTCGCCGTCGTTCGTGCCGTCCGACGCCACCGCCGGCTTCGGCTTCGGTTTGCCTACGGCCTGCGCGCCCCCCTGCTCCTTGCCGGCACCTGACTTGCCAGCCTGTTCCTTGCCAGCTTGCTCTTTCCCGCCTTGCTGCTTGCCGCCCTGCTCTTTCCCGCCCTGTTCTTTGCCAGACTGTTGCTGGCCGGCCTGTTGTTCACCGCCGGCCTTCATGTCGCCGGCCTTGCCAGCGCCTCCATCCTGAGATTGCTGGCTTCCGGACTGCTGACCACCTTGCCGCTGGCCCTGCGCACCCACGCCCTGCCCTTTGTCGGCGCCCTGTCCCTGATTGCCACCGGCACCCTGCTTGTCGCCGCGCTGGCTTTGGCCTGGCGTCTCCTGCTTGCCGCCTTGCTGGCCACCTTCTGCGGCGCCGCTCTTGCCGCCCTGCTGCTGGTTTGACTGCTGGCCGTTTTGTTTCTGTTGTTGCTGCTCTTGCTCCTGATTCTTTTGCTCCTGATTCTCTTGCTCTGGCGATGGTTGCTCTTGTTGCTGCGCCTGCTGCCCTTGCGGTCCCTGCTCTTTCCCTTCGCCGTCGCCTTCGCGTTCTCCTTCGCCGTCGCCGGAACGCTCGCCCTGATCGCCAGCCGACCGCGGTGCCGGATCCTCCGGAGGCCTCGGTGGCGCGGAGGCGTCGATCTCGAGCGACTGCCAGCCGGTGTGCGCGATGTTCGGAGTCTGCGGCCGCGTGTCGACGGCGACGGCGCGGTATTCGAGCACGCTCCCCGGCCCCGCCCCAAGCCGCTCGGGCACGATCCTCACGCTTCCTTTGAAGACGCCCGCCTTCTCTTCGGCGAGCAGCGTGATGCCCTGCTGGATCGGTCCGCCGCGCAGTCGCGTCTCGATGCCAACGCGTGCCAGGCCGAAATCGGGATCGAGCGCCCGCACGCGGATCGCCACGGGCGCGCCAGGGGGCACCCTCGCCGGCGATTCCCGCGGCTCCTCGATCGACACTTCAGGGGCGAGATCCGGGATCACCTCGATGCGATGCTCCATCGGCTCGATGACCTCAGGCTCCCGCGCCGCTCCCGAGGCGGCCCGCGGCCGAAACACGAGCCGATAGAAGGCATGCGCCGGGCCGGAGCGGTCGGCATTCATTTGCAGCGGAAACGACTTCGTCACCCGGGCCAGATCGGTCGCTTTCTTATTGAAGGGCAGGTCGTGGTCGCCGTCGCATTCAAAATCGATCCAGGCGGCATCGAGCGGCTGGTTGCATTCGGCGACGATCGTCACCTGTGTTCCCTCGACGGCCCGGATGTCACCCTGCCATTCGACGGTCTCCGCCTGCCTGCCGGTGTAGGGCGGATAGTCGTAGCGCAACTCGCGCACGAGCAGCGACGGCGAATCGACGACCGCGATCTTCACCGGCTCACTGCGTGCATCCCCCGCCGAGATCACGATCTCGACCGGCTCGTCGAGGCCGCGGGCGGCATCGGGAAGCGCGACGGCGAATCGCTTGAGCCGCGACGACTCGGCGGGAGCTCGCAACCCCGCCACCGCCTCCCCACGATCCATCTTGGCCTGCCACGATGCCGAGCCGCGATCGATCGCTCCACCGGCGGCGAGCGGCGTGACCGTCACGATCGGCTCCTCGTCGCGCCGCAGGCCGCGGATGTCTGCGGAGACGACGAGTTGCCTGCCACGCACGAGCGTGGCCGCCCCCGACTCGACGACGAGCCGACGGCGCTCGGGGCCGTCGGCGTTTGCATCACCGCGGCCCGCCTGTTCGCCAGGCATCCGCCAGGCAAGCTCGAGAGGCTGAATCGCCACCCGCGACGGCGCGGCCCAGCTTGCCCACGGCGCGAGCAGCCGCGCCGCGCTCGCGACGAAACTCTTCGGCGCAAACAATTCATAGAGACATGCCGTCCCGACGAGCGCGGCGAGCGCGAAGGCCAGCCGCAGGGCCGTCGTGCGGTCGATCACCCCCTCCGCCGGCATGTCGGAAAGCCGCTTCGCGGTTCTCCGCTCGAGCGACCGCACGACCATTGGCGGGCTCGCCTCGGGATGCGCCTTCACGAGCACCGTGTTGACGAGGTCGTTGTGAAGTTCGGGGTGTTCGCGCTCGATGGCCCGCGCCGCATAGACGAGGTTGACGCGATACCGCACGAGCGGCACGACCCAGCGGATGATCGCGGCCGCGAGCGCCACGAGCCCCGTCACGAGCCATGCCCAGCGGACGGGCCGCGACAGGCCGCCCGGCACGACCCAATGCTCCATCATGATGCCCGCCGCCAGCCAGATGAGCGCCGCGACACCCGCACCCAGCAGGAACGTCGTCAGGGCCACGCCCTTGTAGTCGGCCCCCGCGGCGGCCAGACGCTTCGCCAGGTAACGATCCGACTTCGAGTCTGAGTCGTCGCCGCCCCGCCATCCGCCCACGGCGAGCGGATCGGAAGCCAAGGATTGGCCGCTGCCGGCAGTGCCGTTGGTGACTGTCGCCATCGCGGTGCTCCACATTCCCGGCACGGGAGAATTTCCCGGCCGTCGGCCGTCCTAAGTATATCGGCGTTCTCCGCCCGCCGCCTTGCCGCGGAGTGCGTGCGGAGAAGCGGGCTTTTTGCATAGTCTGCTATCGTCTCGCTGCCTCGCCATCCGTTCCCGACCCCGCGTGTCAAGAAAGCCATGTCGCTGCTACCCGATGCCGACTCTTTCAAGCGGCTGGTGGACGGCACGGCGCGGGGGCCGGCCGCGTTGCTTGCCCGTGCCAGCCTCTCAGCGGTCGCCGCGCCTTACGCCTTGGCCGTGGCCGCCCGCAATGCGGCCTACCACGCCGGCTGGCTGGCGGTGGAATCGGCGTCGGTGCCGGTCGTCTCCGTCGGCAACCTCACGCTCGGCGGCACCGGGAAGACGCCGCTCGTGGCCTGGGTCGCCCGTCATCTGGCCGCGGCCGGGGTGCCGCCGGCGATCGTGAGCCGCGGCTATGGCGCCAAGCCCGGCGAGACGAGCGACGAGGCCGCCGAACTCGCCATCCTACTGCCAGACGTGCCGCACGTGGCAAATCGATTGCGCGCAGCCGGCGCCCGCACGGCCGCGTCGCTTGGCGCCCGCGCGATCGTGCTCGACGACGGCTTCCAACATCGGCGGCTCGCCCGCGACCTCGACATCGTCGCCATCGACGCCACCGATCCCTTCGGCTGCGGCCACCTCTTTCCGCGCGGCCTGCTCCGCGAACCGCTCGCAGGCCTGGCCCGCGCCCACGTGGCGGTGCTCACGCGGGCCGACTCGATCAGCGCCCCCCGGCGCCGCGAGATTCGGGATTCATTCGCGCGGGCCTGCGGCGGGCGGCTGCCGGTCGCCTGGGTGGAGGCATCGCATCGGCCGCTGCGGCTGCGCTCGGCGACCGGCATGACCGAGCCGTTGGACTCGCTCCGCGGCGCGCGGGTCGTGGCATTCGCCGGCATCGGCAACCCGGCTGCGTTTCGTGGAGCGCTCGAGTCGCTCGGCGCGACGCTCGTCGGCTTCCGCGCCTTCCCCGACCACCATGCCTATTCCGCTGCGGATCGCGAGTCGCTCGGCGAGTGGGCCCGCGACCTGGCCGCCGACCGCATCGTCACCACGCTCAAGGATCTCGTGAAGGTGCGGGCCGAAACGCTCGGCGGCATTCCGCTCGCCGCCGTCGAGATCGCCATCGAGATCCTCTCGGGCGGCGCGGAACTCGAGGCCGCGGTCGCTCCGGTGATCGCCCGCGCGCGGAGCGATCGCTGATGCCCGCCCTCTCGCTCATCGTCAACACGTTCCAGAAGCCGCGGCACCTCGCACTTGTGCTCGAATCGATCGCGTTGCAGGAAGGGGCCCGAGGCTGCTTCGAGGTGATCGTGAGCGACGACGGCTCGACCGACGAGACGGCCGCGGTCGTGGAATCGTTCGCGGCGATCGCTGGCTTCCCGGTACGGTTTGTCTCGCAGCCGCACGACGGCTTCCGCCTCGCAGCCGTCCGCAACCGCGGCGCCCGGCTCGCCAACGGTGACTATCTTCTCTTTCTCGACGGCGATTGCATCCTGCCGCGCGATCATCTCGCGGCCTATCTCGAACGCCGCCGCCCGGGGGTGGCCAACCTCGGCTACTGCGCGCGGCTGCCGGAAGGCGTGAGTGCGACGCTCGCGCCGGGCGGACTCGCGGCGGCGGATCTCGGCGCGATCGTGCCAAAGGAGGAGCGGCAGTTGCTCGCGCGACGCCACCGGAAGGCCTGGTGGCACACGGTGCTTTGGCATCCCTCGAAGCCGCGGTTGGCCGGCGGCAACTTCGGCGTCTGGCGGCGCGACTTTGAAATCGTCAACGGATTCGACGAGCGGTTCGTGGGCTGGGGGCAGGAGGACGACGATCTGGGCCTGCGGCTGCGGGCGGCCGGCATAAAACTCGAGTCGATCGTCGGCCGCACCTTCTCGCTGCACGTCTGGCATCCCACCGACGGCTCGGCCACGCCGCGCTGGCGCGATGGCGCAAACGTCGGCTACTTTCTGCGCCGCGGGCGGCTCACCGCCTGCCGCGACGGGCTCTGCCATCGCTCGGCCCACGCCATCCGCTGGGGGCTGCCCGACGATCTCTCGGCGACCCCGCTCGGCCGCACGATCGACCGGCTGCTTCGCGACGCACCGCGCGCAGTTCCTGGAGAGGACTGCGAGATCGATCTCGTCATCCGCCCGGGGCAATCGCGGTTTGCACGAAAGGCGGAATGCCGGCTGCTCGTGGTCGAGGGATCGGGAGCGGCCGAGGGCGCGGTGCGTCGCCGAGCCGACCGGAGCGAGACGGTTGCCACGGGCGATGCGGCGGCGCTCGAATCGCTCCTCGACTCGATCGGCTAGTCGTCAGCTTTTTGCATGAGCGGCAAGTAGACCGCTTGCTCCGCAAGCGGATTGCGGAGATCCGCTTCGGGACGAAGCGGTCTAAGGGAGGCGGGCGGGGAGGCGGGCAAAAACGCCTTCCCGGCAGGCCTCGGCCCAGTTTGCGGCCCTTGAACTGGGCGATATGATTCGAAAGAGCAGGGAATTTTTCCCCAGGGAGCGGCTCGGAGAATCCCATGGCCAGCGGCATCCAACCCGATGCGAGCAAGAAGAAGGCGCCGGCGGCCCCGGCTGCCAAGCCCACAGCAGCGGCAAACCCCGTGAAGCCCCCGGCTGCCGCCAAGCCGGCGGCAGCGCCGCCAAAGCAGCCGCCGGCCAAGCCTGCCCCGCCCCCCGAGGCGGAAGACGATGCCGACGATGAAGGCCCACGACGCTCCGTGGGCTCGGCCATCCTCAAGACGGCCCCGGCCTGGGCCGTGAGCATGCTGGTTCACATCGTCGTCCTGCTCTCGATGGCGCTGATCGTCCAGGATCCGCCGAAAGAGGAGAAGGCACGCGTCATCACCTCCTCCGCGCCTGAGGTGGTCGAGGATTTCGAGGAGTTCGAGGAAGAACTCCCGCAGGACCAGCCCGACACACCCGAGCAGCAGGAGTTTACGGAGGCCGTCGTCACCGATGCCGCCGTGGTGGAAAACGTCGAGGTCGTGACCGATGCCAGCGAGGTCGATGCCGCGTCCGTCGCCGTCGAGTTCACCGACTTCAGCACCGAAACAGCCGCCTCACAGGATCTGCTCAGCAGCGTCGGTGCCGTCGGCGGAAAGGCCGGTGGCATCAGTGCCCGCACCGACGCCAATGCCAGGAAAAAGCTCGTGCAGTCAGGTGGTGGCACCCCCGAAAGCGAGGCGGCCGTCGAGGCCGCACTCAAATGGTTCATCAACCATCAGATGCCCGACGGTAGCTGGCACTTCGACATGGCGAAAGCACCGAGCTGCAACGGCCAGTGCACCCATGCCGGGAAGCACCCCAGCGTGGCCGGTGCGACGTCGCTAGCGCTCTTGCCCTTTCTCGGCCGCGGCTATACGCACAAAGAAGGCCCGTACAAGAAGCAGCTGGAATTCGCCTTGAACGCGCTCGCCACGGAAGTGGTCAAGGGCAAGGGCAATGCGGGCGGGGGCAGTTACGTGCAGGGGCTCGCTGGCATCTGCCTCTCCGAGTCCTATGCCATGACGCAGGACCCGCGGCTCCAGATGCCCGCGCAACTCGCTGTCAACTACATCATGGCCTCCCAGGATCCGGTGGGCGGCGGCTGGGGCTATGGCTATCGCTCACCGGGTGATACGTCGATCCTCGGCTGGAACCTCATGGGCCTCAAGAGCGGCCACATGGCCTTCCTCCAGGTCGATCCGATGAGCGTGAAGCGGGCGGTGGGGTTCCTCGATTCGGTGCAGAGCGACGAGGGCTCGGGCTACGGCTACCGTGGTCCAGGCGCAACGCCCGCCCTCACCGCCGCCGGCCTGCTCTGCCGGATGTATCTCGGCTGGAAGAAGGACCACCCGGCGCTCAACCGCGGCCTCGATCGGCTGGCGAAGTCAGGCCCGAACACCAATCTCTATTACGATTATTACGGCACCCAGGTGATGCATCACGTCGAGGGCGACCGTTGGGTGGCCTGGAATGCGAAGATGCGCGACCTTCTTGTGAAGGAGCAGGCAAAGCAGGGGCATGAGCAGGGCAGCTGGGGGGAACCCTTCTTGAAGGCATCCCACGGCGAGTCGGGCGGTCGCATCTACACCACGTCGCTCGCGACGATGATCCTCGAGGTCTATTACCGCCACCTGCCGATCTACAGCCAGCAGAGCGTGGACGAGGAGTTCAAGGAGTAGACCGCTTTCTCCGCAAGCGGATCCCGCCAAGTAGACCGCTTCCTCCGGAAGCGGATCCCGATCCTCTTGCGGAGCAAGATGTCTATTTGGAGCAAGAGGTCTACTTTTAGTGACAGGCTGAAGCCTGTCCTACTTTTTCTTTTCGTTGTGGAGCGTGTGCTTGCGGAGCCGCGGCGAATACTTCTTCACCTTCAGCTTCTCGCCGCCGGTCTTGCGACGCAGCGTGTAATTCTGGTCGCCCGTCTCCTCGCAGACGAGGTGGATGACTTCGAGTTTTTTCTTGCCTTTGGCCATAATCTTGAATCTCCGGAAGAGCCGAATCGTACCGATCGGCCGCGGCTGTCGCCAGCGCCCCCCCGGCCCGCGGGCAAAAACGCCTTCCCGGCAGGCCTCGGCCCAGTTTGCGGCCCTTGAACTGGGCGATATGATTCGAAAGAGCAGGGAATTTTTCCCCAGGGAGCGGCTCGGAGAATCCCATGGCCAGCGGCATCCAACCCGATGCGAGCAAGAAGAAGGCGCCAGCGGCTCCGGCGGCCAAGCCTGCCGCAGCGGCAAACCCCGTGAAGCCCCCGGCTGCCGCCAAGCCAGCGGCAGCGCCTCCGAAGCAGCC
>JBIIQM010000044.1:0-22503 GCA_044342075.1 Pirellulales bacterium | reverse complement strand
CTCGACGCGCTGCTCGCGGGGCAGCCGCGGTCGCAGGTGGACGAGGCCTTCGAGAAGATCCGCGAGGAGCTTTCCCGCGGCGAGCGGCCGGAAGCGGAGGACGAACCGGAGGGATTCCACGGCACGCTCCGGCATTACCAGCGCGAGGGGCTCGGCTGGCTCTCGTTTCTCGAACGGATGGGGCTTGGCGGCTGCCTCGCCGACGACATGGGTCTTGGCAAGACGATCCAGGTGCTCGGCATGCTCGTCCGCCGGCAGGCCACGATCCGCGAACAGGGCATGAGCCATCGGCCGACGCTCGTGATCGTGCCGAAGAGTCTCGTCTTCAACTGGATCGAGGAGGCGCGGAAGTTCGCGCCGGGTTTGCGGGTGCTCAACCACACCGGCAATACGCGGCTCGATGAATCGGGGGCGCTCGCCGACTGGGACCTGATCCTCACCACCTACGGCACGCTGCGGCGCGACATCGTCCGCCACCGTGAGACCGAGTTTGACTACGTGGTGCTCGACGAGGCTCAGTCGATCAAAAATGCCGGCAGCCAGGCGGCGAAGGCCTGTCGCCTGCTGAAAGCCCGCCACCGGCTGGCTCTCACCGGCACGCCCGTGGAGAACCATATCGGCGAGCTCTGGAGCATCTTCGAATTTCTCAATCCCGGTCAGCTCGGCAGCGCCTCGCGGCTGAGGCAGTTCCTCGCCGGCGGCCATGGCCGCGGCGCGGCGGAGGTGGTCGCCCGGGCCGTGCGCCCCTTTTTGCTTCGCCGCACGAAGACACAGGTACTTTCCGATCTGCCGGAGAAGACCGAGCAGACGATCTTCTGCGAACTCGGCGAGGCGCAGCGCAAGGCCTACGACGATCTGCGCGAGCACTACCGGCTCGAACTCTCCGGCCGCATCGGCCGGATGGGGATGGGCAAGTCGCGGATCGCCGTCCTCGAGGCGCTGCTGCGGCTGCGGCAGACCGCCTGCCACCCGGGGCTCGTGGATCCCAAGCTCATCGACGATCCGGGAGCAAAGCTCGAGACGCTGCTCGAACAGCTCGACGAGGTGCTCGCCGAAGGCCACAAGGTGCTCGTGTTCAGCCAGTTCACCAGCTTCCTGGCGATCCTCCGGCGGCAGCTCGATGCGCGGTCGATTCCGTATGAATACCTCGACGGCAAGACGACCGACCGGCAGGCCCGCGTGGCCCACTTCCAGGAAGATCCCGAGTGCCGCCTCTTCCTGGTGAGCCTGAAAGCGGGCGGGCAGGGCCTCAACCTCACCGCCGCCGACTACATCTACATCCTCGACCCCTGGTGGAACCCGGCCGTCGAGGCGCAGGCCGTGGACCGGGCCCACCGCATCGGCCAGACCCGGCGCGTCTTCGCCTACCGGCTCATCGCCCGCGACACCGTCGAGGAGAAGATTCTGGCGCTTCAGGATCGCAAGCGCGAGCTCGCCGAATCGATCGTGCGGGCCGACGAGAGCCTGATCACGAGCCTCACCGCCGACGATGTCGAAATGCTGCTCTCCTGACTCACGAAAAACTAACGCTTCCGCAGGGGCCGCAAGGCTCCCTACACTGCGGCCTGTAGAGTTGGTCGTTCCACCGGGTGTTTCGTGAATCCACTTTCCCGATCGAAGCCTTCCAGCGAGCAGACCGCCGGGCACCAGGTGCTCGTCGTCGATGACGAGGAGGATCTGCTCGAGCTCGTGCGCTACAACCTCACCCGCGAAGGCTACCGCGTGAGCTGCGTCGCCACGGGCGAGGAGGCGCTCAAGGCGGCCCGCAAGCAGCCTCCCGATTTGATCGTGCTCGACCTGATGCTGCCGGCCGTCGACGGCCTCGAGGTCTGCCGGCGGCTGAAGGCCGACTCGAAGACCCGCGACATCCCGATCATCATGCTCACCGCCAAGAGCGAGGAGAGCGACATGGTGCTCGGCCTCGAGCGCGGCGCCGACGACTACATCGCCAAGCCCTTCAGTCCGCGGGTGCTCTCGGCCCGCGTGAAGGCGCTCTTGCGCCGCAAGGAGGCGCAGCGCCAGGCCGAGCTCGAGACCACGATCGACGTCCGCGAACTCTCGATCCACCCCGGCCGCCACGAGGTGACGCTCGCCGGCAAGCCGCTCGAGCTGACCTACACGGAGTTTGCGCTCCTGCAATTTCTCGCGAAACGGCCCGGTTGGGCCTACACGCGGACGCAGATCGTCGACGCCGTGAAGGGGGAGGATTATCCTGTCACGGAACGCTCGGTGGACGTGCAGGTCGCCGGCCTGCGCAAGAAACTGGGCGACTTCGGTTCCTATATCGAAACCGTTCGGGGCGTGGGTTATCGGTTCCGGGCGTGACCCAACCCGAACCACGGCCCCACGCATGCCCCGCCCTCGTTTCTTCTGGCATCTCTTCGTCGGCTGGGGCGCCCTGCTCGTGGCGGTGGTCGCGGCCTGCTTCTGGCTCGCGTCGCTCCAACTGGCTCGGCTCGCCGACGAGGCGCAGCTGCGCCGGATGACCGACGCGGCCGCGGGGCTGGCCGCCTGGCTGCCCGCCGACCCCGCCGACGTGAAAGCCGAGTCATTCGCAGCCGCCACGGCCGAGATTTCCCGTACGGCCGGCGTGTCGATGGACCTGCTCTCCTCCGACGGCCGCGTGCTCTTCACGGGCGAGGCCGCGGCGGGCAAGGGCCCGAGCGGTGCCGATCGTGGCTGGCCTTCGGGCATGCCCGCGCTCCTCGCGGAGGCGAGCCAAGGCCGAGTGGCCCATGCGAGCCGCTATGACGCCGCGACCGACAAGCGTCTCCTGGCCGCCGCGGTGCCGGTCGGTCCGGCGGGCAGCCCCACGGCGATCATCCGCGTCGCCGCCGACACGGCTTCGGCTGACCGGGAGCTCGCGCTTGCGCAGCGGCGATTGCTTGCCGGCTCGTTGCCGGCAGCGGTCGTGGCGCTGGCGGCGGCTTACGCGATGGCCCGCCGGGCGGCGCGGCCGCTGCGCGAGCTCTCCCAGGCCGCGGCGCGGGTGGCCGGCGGAGAATTCGAGGCGCGGCTGCCGGTGCCGGAGGCGGCCGAGCTTTCCGATCTGGCCGACGCGATCGAGGCGATCCGCGACCAGTTGGTGGAACGCGGGCTCACGATCGGCCGGCAAGGCACGCAGCAGCAGGCGGTGCTCGGCAGCATGATCGAGGGCGTGCTCGCGATCGACGCGCGGCAGCGGATCGTGAGCATCAATCAAGGTGCGGCCGATCTGCTCGGCCTCGATGTCGACAGCGTGCTCCTCAAGCCGCTGCAGGAAGTGGTGCGCAACCCCGACCTGCGGCGTTTCGCCCTCTTGGCCATCGACTGTCGCGAGCCGGTGGAGGACGACATCATCCTGCGCGGCGTCCGCGACCGCACGATCCGCGTCCGTGGCACGGCGCTCCGCGATGTCTCCGGCGAAGGGGGCGCGGTGATCGTGCTCAACGACGTCACCGACCTGCAGCGACTGGAAAACGTCCGCCGGGATTTCGTGGCCAACGTGTCGCACGAACTCAAGACGCCGATCGCGTCGATCAAGGGCTTCGTGGAGACGCTCCTGGACGGCGCCGCCGAAGACCCGACCGACAGCCGCCGCTTTCTCGAGATCATCGCGCGGCAGGCCGATCGGCTCGAATCGATCATCGAGGATTTGCTCGCCCTCTCACGGATCGAGCAGACGGAGGGGGCGGGCAACCTGCCGTTGGAGCGGGTGCCGCTGGCCGCGGTGCTCGCCGAGGCCGTCGCCGACTGCCGGCCGCGGGCCGCCGACCGCGAGGTGCACCTCGAGAGCGAGTGCGACGACGAACTCGTCGCCGACGTCAACGCGGCGCTGATCGAGCAGGCTGTGATCAATCTCGTTGACAACGCGATCAAGTCGAGCGAGCCGGGCCGGGCGGTGCAGATCTCCGCGGCGGCCGACGCGGCGGTGCCGGGGGGCGTGACGATCGCCGTGCACGATCAGGGCTGCGGCATCGCCGCCGAGCACCTGCCGCGACTTTTCGAGCGGTTTTACCGCGTCGACAAGGCCCGCAGCCGCAAGGCGGGCGGCACGGGCCTCGGCCTCTCGATCGTGAAGCACATCGTGCAGGCCCACGGCGGCACGGTGGCGGTCGAAAGCGAGCCCGGCGTGGGCAGCACGTTCACGATCCGACTCCCCGCCGTCGTGCGCAAGTAGGACAGGCTTTAGCCTGTCTCCAGTGGGGCAGGCTTCCAGCCTGCCAAATCATGGCAGGCTGAAGCCTACCCTACTGTGACAGGCTGAAGCCTGTCCTACTCCGCGATCGTGCGGCCGCCGTCGACCGGCAGGCAGACGCCGGTGACGAAATCGTTCTCGAGCAAAAAGAGCACCGCGTGCGCCACGTGCTCGGGCGAGCCCTCCCGCTTCACGAGCGTGCCAGCGATCGCCTTGGCCCGCTCGGCGGGATCGAGGTCGGGGGGCAGCATCACCGGGCCGGGCATGACGCAATTCACCCGGATCCGCGGATTGCGTTCGGCGAACTCTACCGCGAGCGAACGCGTCAGCGCGGGGATCGCGCCCTTGCTTGGAAAATAGGCCGCGTAGTTCGGATAGGGCCGGGCGATCGCCCAATCGCCCATGGTGACGATCGAGCCACCGGTCTCCTGCCCCACCATCACGGCGCCCGCCTCCTGGGCGACGAGAAACGTGCCGACGCAATTGACGTCGAAGTGGGCCCGGAGATCGTCGGCCGTGACGTCCTCCAGCGGCGTCGGATTCCAGATCGCGGCGCAGGTGACTACGGCGTCGATCCGGCCGAAGTGGTCGGCCACGCGATGCACCAGCGCCCGCACCGGCCCCTCGTCGCGGAGATTCGCCGTGACGGCGAGGCCGGCGAGGCCACGGGCCTCGAGGTCGGAGACGATTTCCCGAGCCTCGGCCAGCGAGCGATGGCAGTGGATCGCGACGGAATAGCCACGGGCCGCGAGCGCCCGCACCACCACCGCGCCCACCCGCTGCGCGCCGCCGGTGACGAGTGCCACCCGGCCCGTGGGGGCCGCGATGCCGGGCTCGAAGTGGAGCGGATCGTTCACGGCGTCAGACCTGCGCGGGCGGGTTGCGTTCGTGGAATTCGACGATCTGCCGCCAGGTGTCTTCCGGCGTCTCGGCCCAGGTGAAGAGTTCGAGGTGATCGTCGGAGATCACGCCCTCGTCGGCCATCTGTTGGAAGTTGATCACCTTCGACCAGTAGTCGCGGCCGTAGAGGATGATCGGCACCGGCTGCATGCGGTGGGTCTGCCGCAGCGTGAGCGTCTCGAACATCTCGTCGAGCGTGCCGAAGCCGCCGGGAAAGAGGACCACGGCCGCGGCGCGGAGGATGAAGTGAAACTTCCGCAGCGCAAAATACTTGAACTGGAAGCAGAGGTCCGGCGTGATGAACGGATTGGGCTGCTGCTCCGCGGGGAGCTTGATGTTGAGACCGATCGACTGGCAGCCGACATCGAAGGCGCCGCGATTGGCCGCCTCCATGATCCCGGGGCCGCCGCCGGTGACGACCACGAAATCGCGACGGTCGTCGCACTGGTTGTCGATCGAGACGAGCCGGGCAAATTCCCGGGCCGCATCGTAATAGTGGCAGCGGGAGAGGAGCTTCTCGCTCCGCTCGACCTCGCGCTTCAGACGCCTGTCGCCCGGCGCGGCGGCAAGATTGCGCCGGGCCTCCGAGAGCCGGCGCTCGGCTGCGGGCCGCTCCACGATCTGCGTGCCGCCGAAGACGATCACGGTGGACTTGATGTTGTGCTCGAGAAACGAGAGCTCCGGCTTGTTGAGCTCCAAGAGCATTCGCACGCCCCGCATCTCCGTCTTCGTCAGGAGCTCCGGGTCGTCCTGCGCGAGGCTGTAGCTCGGCGAACTGAGGATCGCTTCCATGTTTTCGGCGACGAGGGCCACGTCATCGCCGAGCGTGGTGTCGGGGAGGATGCTGCAGGCCTTAACCGGGAGCTTGACCGGGGCCTTGGGCTTGGGTTTCGAGTTCTTCGCCATGGTGCGGGTGCGTCCTTGGAAGTGTTGCTTCAGCCATCTAGTTCGACGGTATCTCCGATTGCCGGCACCGTCACGTCCCAACCGAATTTTTCCCGCAAAACCTCCCCCATGCCGCGGGCCGCGGGGGGCTCGCCATGGACGAGGAATGTCCGCTTCGGGGCCGGCAGGCCGGAAAGCCAGCGGACGATCTCGCGGCGGTCGGCATGCCCAGACAGGGCATCGACGCGGCGAATGGCCGCCCGCACGGGCACGTCGCGGCCGTGAATCCGCAGCGTCCGCGCGCCGTCGATCAGCGTGCGGCCACGGGTGCCGGCCGCCTGGAATCCCGCGACGAGGACAGTGGTCGCAGGGTCGGGGAGCCGCTGGGCGAGATGGTGCAGGATCCGGCCACCATTCATCATGCCGCTGGAGGCGATGATCACGCCGGGGCCATCGTGGGCGTTAATCGCCTTCGATTCGTTCGCCGTCTTCGCCATCCGCAAAAACGGCGAGACGAGCGAGGGCATCACCCCTTCCGTCACCGCCTCGGAGAAGTCGTGCTCCGCGACATGCTTGCGAAACACCTCCGTGGCATCGACAGCCATCGGCGAATCGATCCAGACGGGGATCTCCGGAATCCGGCCGGCGGCGATCAGCGTGCGGAGCAGGTAGACGAGCTGCTGGGCGCGGCCCACGGCGAACGAGGCCACGAGCATCATGCCGCCGCGATCGATCGCGTCTTTCGTCACCCGCTCGAGTTCGTCGAGCGGCTTCACGTCGGGATGATCGCGGTTGCCATAGGTGCTTTCGCAGACAAGGTAATCGCAGGGAACGGGGGGAGCCGGATCCTTGTAGAGCGGGGCGTCGTAGCGGCCGACGTCGCCCGAGAAGAGCACCCGCCGGATGCCGCCGGGCGTGGTCACCTCCGCCTCGACGAACGAGCTGCCGAGCATGTGGCCCGCCTCGTGGTAACGGCAGCGAACTCCGCGGGCCGGCTCGAACCACTGCTCGCGCGGAACCACGTCGAGGAGCCGTAGCGTGCGGTCCACGTCGCGCTCCTCGTAGAGCGGCAGTGCCGGGCGATGCTTCGCGTAGCCTTTGCGATTGGCGTAGAGGGCGTCTTCCGCCTGGCACTTTGCCGAGTCGTAGAGGAGCAGGCCGAGCAGGTCGGCCGTCGCCGGGGTCACGTGGATCGGCCCGTCAAAACCTTCCTTCACCAGCCGGGGCAGCCAGCCGGAGTGGTCGATGTGGCCGTGGGTGAGTACGACCGCATTCACCGACGAGGGCGGCACGGGGAACCGCTGCCAGTTGAGCTCGCGGAGGTCTTTCTCCCCCTGGAAGAGGCCGCAGTCGAAGAGCACGCGGCTTTCGTCGGTCTCGATCAGATGCCGCGACCCCGACACCATCCCCGCCGCGCCGAGAAACCGTAGTCGTGCCATGTCCGCTCCGTGTCGTGGTGTTGGATTCAGTCGGTGGTCGAACCGGTGAGGATCATCTCACCCGCGTCGAGATGGAGCGATTCCAGCCGCAGCCGGGCAGCCGAGCTGCCGCCCATCGAGGGAAGGGATACGAAAAGCACCGGTTCCCCGTCCAGCCGGCGGATCTCGGTCACCGCCCCCGTGGCGGCGATCGCCCGGGCGATCCGCGTGAGCACGAGCCCTCGGGGCAGCGGCACGAGGCCAAGCCGGGCGTCGCGGGGCGCGAGCGAGAGCTGGTTGAGGCCCCGCAGCCGCACCTCGAAATCCACCCAGCCGAACGCCGAAAGCGGCCCCCAGTGGAGCCGCGCACCGCCGGCCACGCGGTCGCGCGAAAACCGCACCCGCGGCGCCGACATCCCCGCCGGCAGCAGCCGCGGATGATTTTTGGGAAGGTCGGTGGCGAGCCAGGCATTCACCTCGGCATCGGTGAAGACGGCATCCCAGGTGCCTTTCCTGCCCGCTGCGGCATGGAGCGACGCAGCCTTGGTGAGCAGGCGGGCGGACTCCCGCTCGGCTGCTGCATCCGGCACGGCCTGCCCCGCAAGCAGGGCAGGCTCGTGCCGCAGACAGATCAACATCACCAGCAAGCCGCCGACCGCAGCCGCCGCCACCGCCAGGAGCGATCGCAGCCAAGACCGCTTCTGGTTGCCGGCGATGGTGTTCACAACGCCATTGTGGCCCGCCGACACGCTAGCCGGCAAAGCCATAAAGCCTTGGCAGCGGCAGCTCGAGGCTGCCCTCGAGCGTGACATCGCCGACGCTTTCGTCTTCGAGTTCGTCCCGCAACACTCGCACGTTTGCCGGGGCTTCGATCCCGATCCGCACCTTGTCGCCGCTGACGCGGACCACCGTGACCACCACCGAGTCGCCAACCCGGATTCGTTCGTTCTGCTTGCGGGAAAGTACGAGCATGAAATCCTCCATGAAATGATGTGGGTTTGGAATGATAATGGAGATACTGTACGCGTGTCAACCATGCGCGACGCGGCTGACAAGGACGCGTCCCCCGAAGGTTGACCATGGCCAGCCGTCCCGACCCAACGGACTGGGCAACATGTGAGCTGGAGGAAACATCGTCCGGTTGGGCCGACTTTCTTGGGGCCTGCCCTCGAGTCTGCCGAACGATCGCATTATGACGCCCGCGCGGGCGCACGTGCCGCGGCTGAAGTAGGACAGGCTTCAGCCTGTCATGCAGCGACAGGCTGAAGCCTGTCCTACTGCGCAACCGCCGGTGGCTCCATGAAGGCGGCGAGATCGACCTGCTCGGCGACGGCGATGTGGGCCTCGGCATCCTCGATTCGCTGGAGATCGCCGGCGACGAGCCGCGGATGGACCTTGTGCACCGACCGCATCACCTGCGGCCGTGCGCCGACGAGCGCGGCCTTCGAATCGATCTCGAGCGTAACGGTGGCGGGGATGCCGCCGAGCGCCGCCACGCGGCGGTTGATGGCCAGCCGCGGAAACGGCGGGATACCGCCCGGATGCAACAGCGCCTTGAGGAGCATCGCCGTGTCGGCGAACCGCCGGTAGCGTTGGGCATCGTCTTCCGAATCGGCCGCGGCAAACTCCACCTCGTAGCGCACCCTCGGCCCGATGAGTTCGAGCTTCGAATCCTCTTCGCGGAATCCATCGCCGAAGTCGGGGCCGCCCGCCCAGCGCACGAGCCGGTCATCCGACTTGCGGGCCCAGGCCGAGAGCGACGCGCTGAGCCGCTCGAGGCGAAGGCTGTCGATCTGCGTCTTCAGGTTGCGCTTCGGATCGACGACGACGGCCCGCTCCCGCACCGGGTCGTGCAAAACGATCTCGGTGAGGTCGCTCTCGCCCTTGCCGGCGGCCTTCGGCTGTTCGAGGAAGTCCCAGGCGAGACCGTTGCGGAAGAGCGTGAGGCTGCGGGCCACGGGCTCCTTTTCGCCATCGACGAAGACCTCGCTCTCCACGCGCAGCATCGCCTCGCTCTCGTCGCCGCGAGACGTCGCAGCCGCGAACGAAAACAGTGCCGCCGCGAGCAGGCAGGCAGTCGCATAACACGGAAGGCGGTCGAACATGGCTAAAAAAATACCAGACTGCCCCATGCCCGCCCTAGAGCGAAAACCGCCCCGCAGAATGCGTCGCTCGCGATAAACTGCTGCTGCCGTATCGCGAAAGTCTTGGCGACGGCCTTCCCCGCAGGTGTCAGACAATGATTCAGTGGATCTATCTCGCGATCGCCATCGCGGCCGAGGTTGTGGGAACGAGCTTCCTGCGGGCCTCGGCGGGCTTCACGAAGCTCGGGCCGAGCCTCATGGTCGTGGCGGGCTACGGCCTCGCCTTCTTCTTTCTCTCGCTCACGCTCGAAAAGATTCCGGTGGGCATCGCCTATGCGGTCTGGAGCGGAGCCGGTGTGACGCTCATCGCCGCGATCGGCTGGCTCTTCCTCGGCCAGAAGCTCGACGCCGCGGCGATCGTGGGCATGGGGCTGATCGTCGCCGGCGTCGTCGTGCTCAATCTCTTTTCAAAGACCGCCGCCCACTGAGCCAGTAGGACAGGCTTTAGCCTGTCGCCGTCACTGACAGGCTGAAGCCTCATGATGACAGGCTGAAGCCTGTCCTACAGGAGCTTCGCGGCCGCGACCGCGAGCACGGCGGCCATCAGCCATCGCAAGGTCTGCACCGGCAGCCGGAAGGCGCCCAACTGCGAGCCGATGGCGCCGCCGATCACCGCGGCCGCGATGACCGGCAGGCTGACCGACGGGATCGCGCGGCCCGCGACGAGGCCGCCGGCCAGGCCGGCCAACGAGTTGACGAGGATGAACGGAGCCGACACGGCCGCCACCCGCTTCACCGGCGCCGCATCGAGCGCGAGCAAGGCCGGCGTGAGAAACACGCCGCCGCCCACGCCGGTGAGTCCGGAGAGCAGCCCGATTGCGCCGCCGAGCACGGCGAGCCAGGCGGGCGGGAGGGGCTTCCGCAACGCGGCCGCGCTGTTCTCCGCGGGCTCATCGCGATCGCGCCAGGCATCGCGGACGATTCGCAGAGCCGACGCGAGCAGAACCACGCCGACGAGCATCTCGAAGGCTTCCGTCGGCAGGTCGATCGCCCCGCCGGCCGCGGCGCAGGGCACGCTCGCCGCGGCGAGCGGCAGAAAGATTCGAGAGCGAAAATGCCCCGCGCGGAAAAACTGCACGCTGGCGATCGTCGCCACGATCACGTTGAGCACCAGCGCCGTCGGCCGGATCACCGCCGGCTCGAGGCCCAGGAGCGTCATCACGGCGATGTAGCCGGTGGCGCCGGCATGCCCCACCGACGCATAGAGCAGCGCGACCAGACCGATCGCGAGCGGCAGGATGAGACTCATCGCCGTTCATGCCTCATGCCGATGGCACGGCGTGCTGCTTGAGCAGCTCGAACGGCACGATGTCGAGCGACTTCTCGTGGGTCGCCTCGAGCACGACCGGCGGCGCCCGCCCCGCCTTCGCGGCCTCGAGCCACCGCTCGGCGCAGAGGCACCAGCGATCGCCCTCGACGAGGCCGGGGAAATCCCACTCCGGCCGCGGTGTCGCGAGATCGTTGCCGACCGACACGGTGAATTTCAGGAAGTCCTTCGTCATCACCGCACAGACGGTGTGCACGCCGATGTCGCCCGGGCCGGTGCGGCAGCAGCCGTCGCGGAAAAATCCGGTGAGTGGATCGCGCGAACAGGCCGCGAGCGGGCCGCCGAGCACGTTGCGATCGGGCTTCCGTTGGGGCGGCGCATCGGGGCGGTCGAAGGCAATCATTCCGTTTCCCGCCGCAGGGGCCGGGCTCCTCATTCGCCCGCTATGATGCATCCCCTGCCCCACCCCGGCAATCACGCCCCATGCTCAGCCTGCAATCCGCCTCCGACGCCCGCTGGCTCGCCCAGGTCGATGCCTCGATCGACGAGATCCTGATCGACCACGCCCACTGCGAGAAGAAGGCGGCCGGCGTGGCGATGAACCTGCTCTTCTCCTACGTCGATCATGTCGCGCTCGCGCGGGCGATGACGGAGATCGTCAACGAGGAGCTCGAGCATTTTCGCCTCGTGCTCGACCTCTTGGACCGCCGCGGTGTGGCATTTCGGAAGCTCAAGCCGAGCAGCTACGGCCAGCGGCTCCACGAACTTGTCCGCAAGAACGAGCCCGAACGGGCCGTCGACCGGCTGCTCGTGGCGGGCCTGATCGAGGCGCGAAGCTGCGAGCGGTTTTCGGTGCTGGCCGAGCACGTGAACGACCCGGAGCTCCGCGATTTCTACCAGAGCCTTTTCGAGTCGGAGGCGCGGCACCATAGCACCTATGTGCGGCTGGCGTGCGATGTCGCGCCGGAGGAGACCGTGCGGGAACGTCTCCACTGGCTGGCAGCTCGCGAGGCCGAGATCATCGCCGCGGGTGACCCGTTTCCGCGGATGCACAGCTAGCGTAGTGCGGCAAAGTAGACCGCTTCGTCCCGAAGCGGATCTGGATCCGCTTGCGGAGCAAGCGGTCTACCTTTTTGCCCGTGCCGTCGGGGCGGCGGTACGATGCCCCTATGTCTGCCTCTACTGCATCACCCCGCTTGCGCGGGTTTCCACTCAACGAATCGATCGCCGTCGCGGCGCTCGTGGCGCTCGCGGTGTGGGGGCTCATCGTGTGGTCGGGCCGCGGCGGAGTGTCGATCGATCTAAGTCCGGTCGATCTGGGTCCATTCGATCCCGGCCGCTGGTTTCCGGGCCGCTCGCTCACGCTCGCCGATCTCCCGCTCGTGATCATGCTCGTTCTCGGCGGGCTGCCGCTCGTCTGGGACCTGCTCGCGAAGCTCTTCACGGGCACCTTTGGCTCCGACCTGCTGGCGGGCATCTCGATCGTGACGAGCATTCTCCTCGGCGAATACCTGGCCGGCGTGCTCGTCGTGCTCATGCTCTCCGGCGGCGAGGCGCTCGAATCGCGCGCGGTGAGCCGCGCCGGCGACGTGCTCAATGCGCTGGCCCGCCGGATGCCGTCGCTGGCGCACCGCAAGACGGCCGCCGGCCTCGCCGACGTGGCGCTTTCCGAGGTGGCGATCGGCGACGTCATCGTCGTGCTGCCCCACGAGATCTGCCCGGTCGACGGCACGGTGGTGGTCGGCCACGGGTCGATGGACGAGAGCTATCTGACGGGCGAACCCTATCGCATGGCGAAGGCCCCCGGCTCGGCCGTGCTGTCCGGCGCGATCAACGGCCAGGCGGCACTCGACATCCGCGCCGAGCGGCTCGCCGTCGACAGCCGCTATGCCAAGATCATGGATGTCTTGCGAACGAGCGAGGAGCGACGGCCACGGCTGCGGCGGCTCGCCGACGCGCTCGGGGCGTTTTACACGCCGCTGGCGCTCGCGATCGCGGCGCTGGCCTGGTATGCCAGCGGCAG
Organism: Pirellulales bacterium; assembly: GCA_044342075.1. Lineage (GTDB taxonomy): Bacteria > Planctomycetota > Planctomycetia > Pirellulales > UBA1268 > RGVT01. The sequence goes on along the minus strand of JBIIQM010000044.1, from coordinate 9,689 downwards.
CGCCACGCGGTTTCTCGCCGTGCTCGTCGTTGCCACCCCCTGCCCGCTCTTGATCGCGATCCCGGTGGCGATCATCGGCGCGGTGTCGCTGGCGGCGAAGCGCGGGATCGTGATCCGCGATCCGGCGATCCTCGAGCGGCTCGACACCTGCCGCACGGTGATCTTCGACAAGACCGGCACGCTCACCTACGGAACACCCAAACTCACCGACGTCGTCACGTTCGACGGCTGGAGCCGCGCGGATCTCCTCGCCCTGGCCGCCAGCCTCGAGACCTATTCGAAGCATCCGCTCGCCGCGGCCGTCGTGGAGGCTGCCGCGGAGCAATCGGTGCGGCTGTTGGAGGTGGAGGAACTCGCCGAGAAGCCCGGGCAGGGGCTCACGGGCCGCGTGCAGCGGCTCAATGGCGTTGACGAGATTCACGCCGTCGCCATCACGAGCCGGCAGAAACTGCCGCAGGTGGATCCTGCGGGCGTCGAGAGGCTCCCAGCCGCAGCCGGTGGGCTCGAGTGTGTCGTCGTCGTCGACGGCCAGACGGCCGGCCTGCTCCGGTTTCGCGACACGCCGCGGTCCGACGGTCGGTCGTTCGTCAATCATCTCCTGCCGGCGCATGGCCTCTCGCGGGTGATGCTCGTCTCCGGCGACCGCGAAACGGAGGTGAAGTGGCTCGCCGATCTGGTCGGCATCAAGGAAGTGCACGCGGGCATCCAGCCGGAGGGAAAGCTGCGGCTCGTCGAGGAGGCGACGAAGCTCGCGCCGACCGTGTTCGTGGGGGATGGCATCAACGACGCGCCGGCACTCGCGGCCGCCACGGTGGGGATCGCGATGGGCACGGCCAGCGACGTGACAAGCGAGGCGGCCGGTGCCGTGGTGATGGATTCGGCGCTCGAGCGGGTCGACGAGGTCTTTCACATCGGCCGGCGGTTGCGAAACGTGGCGCTGCAAAGCGCCGTCGGCGGCATGGCGGCGAGCCTCGTCGGCATGGGCTTCGCAGCGGCGGGCTACCTGCCCCCCGCCGCGGGCGCGCTGCTCCAGGAGGCGATCGACGTGCTGGCGGTCCTGAATGCGCTCCGCGTCTCGTGGAGCTCCGGGTCGCTCAGCGATTACAAAGACTGAAAGCCTGCTTGGTGGCAGGCTGAAGCCTTCTTGGTGACAGGCTGAAGCCTTCTTGGTGACAGGCTGAAGCCTTCTTGGTGACAGGCTGAAGCCTGTCCTACTGTTACAAAGGGTGTGCCGAACAGGATTTATTCGCACATGGCTCACTGGGTTGCTCTCGTCGTCGATCGTCTCGCCCGTCGGCGGTTTTCCGGTGTTTCCTCCGCCATGTTCAACCTGGGCGCCGCCGGGGTTGCCGAAGAGGGCGACGGTGGCATCGAGCCGACGCCGTGGCAGACGTGGGACATCGGCCCGCCCGAACCTCCCTCCCGCACCGTTCGCCTGCGGGCATGGTTCGAGGCGCCAAACGAGGATGTCATCGCGGCCGCGGAGGCCTGTCTGCCGCGGGCCGTCGTGGCCCGCTGGGAGGCTGTGCCCGACGAGGACTGGTCGATGGCGTGGCGCGTTCACTTTCCCGTGCTTCGCTTCGGCCGACTCACCGTCGCGCCCCCTTGGGAGGCGGAGCCGGGAGCGCTCATTCTCGATCCCGGGCAGGGGTTTGGAACGGGGCAGCATGCGACGACGCGCCAGGTGCTCGAGCGGCTCGTCTTGCTGCTCGATGCGGCGCCCCGCGACCGCGTGCTCGACGTCGGCTGTGGCTCGGGCATCCTCGCGCTGGCGGCGGCGCATCTCGGCGCCGAGGCCTACGGCATCGATCACGACCCGGTCGCGGTCGCCGACGCCCGCGCCCAGGCCGCCCGCAACGGCTTGAACGTGTCATTCGACACGACGCCGCTCGCCGCCGTGCCGGGCCGCTGGAACATCGTGCTGGCCAATCTCTTCGCCGATACGATCGTCGATCTCGCCGACGACCTCTTCGCAAAAACCGGTGACCACCTGATCCTCGCCGGCATCATGGCTGACCGCGAGCAACGCGTTCGCGAGATCTTCGACCCGCGGCTCGGGGAGCCGGATCGTTTGCAGGACGGCGACTGGGTCTGCCTGCACTACCGCGGGCGCTGAAAAAAGGTGTCAGGACTCTTTTCCGGTCCAGAAGTCGGAAAAGAGTCCTGACACCTTTTTGCCGGCGAGCGAGCCACCCGCCCAGAGCGCGGCGCCGGCAACCGCGCCTGCCACCATGCCGGCCGGGCCACCGGCGGCGCCTGCGAGCGCGAGCGTTGCGGCGCTCGTGGCGAGCCCCGCCGATTCGCCCGCCATGCGGCTCTCGGCGGCAGAGCGGCCCGCCTGGTGCGCCGTCCACTCCGCGGCGAGCGCCGCCCCTTCGGCGACGATCGCCGCCGGCACGATGGTCTTGAGGCCCAGCCGAAGCGGGGTGCCGACCGCCGTCCGCAGGACGACGCGCTCGGCCGCGCCCGCCGCCACGCGGGCCGACACGGCCGCGGCCACCCGCCTCGCGGCGCCGCCGATCCGCCCGATCACGATCTCCACCTGACGGCTCGATCGCTCCCCCGTGGCACACCACGTCGCGAAGTGTTCGCAGTTGTCGACCACGGGACAGTATCCTTCGCGGCCGACGTGGGAGAGGGCCCGGGCGACGATCTCGTCGGCGGAAAAAGCCGCGGCCGGCTCGATGGTGACGAGCACCTCGCCAGTGCCGGCGAATTCAGCCAGGCTCGTGCGGACGACGCTGCCGCCTTCGAGCGGCCGCGCGAAATCATGGGGCCGCGCGTGCACGACGGTGCCGTCACCGACGTCGATGCCGTGGTGCATGTAAGTGACGGTCGAGCCGGCAAAGTGCCGCTCGACCCGCAGTCGATCGCCTCGCGCCATCCAATCACTCCTCGAAACCGCCCGCCGGGCCGTGATCCAATCCCCCCGCGACCCGTCTATCGTACGCCTGCCGGCCGGCGATTGTTCGGGCGCGATGAAGGCCGTGTGAGAATTCGATTCGGGGGGCGTGGCGTGCTTGTTCATGCCCCCCCAACCGCGTAGGTTCATCATCGCGCGGCCGGCCGGCCGCCGGAGACCGCACGGAAGCCTGCGCATGGAATTCCTCGACGCGATCGGCAGCCTCGGCGGCGGGCAGGTGATCCTGCTGATCGTCGCGCTCGTGATCGCCTTCGGCTTCGAGGTGATCAATGGCTTTCACGACACGGCCAACGCCGTGGCCACGGTCATCTACACCAAGTCGATGAAGCCGACGCCTGCTGTCGTCTGGTCGGGCATCTGGAACTTCATCGGCGTCCACGCCGGCGGCATCGGCGTCGCCTTCAGCATCGTCCACCTGCTGCCGGTCGACCTGCTCGTCAACATCAAGACCGGTCGCGGCCTCGCGATGGTGCTCTCGCTGCTCGGCGCCGCGATCATCTGGAATTTCGCCACCTGGTATCGCGGTCTGCCCGCCTCGAGCTCGCATTCACTCATCGGCTCGATCATGGGCGTCGGCATGATGAATGCCTGGATGGAGCATGGCTCCATCTTCAAGGGAATCAACTGGCACAAGGCGAGCGAGGTGGGGATGGCGCTCGTGCTCTCGCCCTTGATCGGCTTCGGCCTCGCGGCGGCGCTGCTCGTCGTGGCCCGAAAGCTGATTCCCGCCCGGGAGCTCTACGAGCCACCGCACGGCGACAGGCCGCCCCCCTGGTGGATCCGGGCGCTGCTCATCGGCACCTGCACCGGCGTGAGCTTTGCGCATGGCTCCAACGACGGCCAGAAGGGGATGGGGCTGATCATGCTCGTCTTGATCGGCATCGTGCCGGCGGCCTACGCGCTCGACATGGGCGCCTCGCCGCAGGAGATCGCCGCCACCGCGGAAGCCGCCCGAAAGCTCGAGGCCGAACTGACGCGGCCGGAGCTCGCCTTCATGATGAATGCCCTCAAGGAGCAGCACGTCGCCCAGTCGCGGGTGGAGCGGATCAGCCGCTCCGAGGGAGTGGCGGCGGCCGCATCGCTCGAGTCGGAGATGGTCGACGATGTCATCGATCCGTTTCCCGCCAACGACGTCGTGCTCGCCACGCTCGATCCGCTGCCGCTGGTGAAGGACGTGCTCGCGAGCCTCGACGGCCGCACGAGCTTCGATGACCTCCCGTCGGATGACCGCTGGAGGCTGCGGACACAGCTCGTCGAGCTCGGCGCCTCGGTGCGGACGCTCCTGCGGCAATTCGGCGAAACGCTCGCCGAAGACCGGCGGAAGGTGCTCAAGAGCCTCGCGGGGGAGCTTTCCAAGCCGGTGGAATACGTGCCGGAATGGGTGGTGATGGGGGTCGCGCTCTGCCTGGGGCTCGGCACGATGTTTGGCTGGGAGCGGATCGTGAAGACCGTCGGCGAGAAGATCGGCAAGACCCACCTCACCTACGCCCAAGGGGGCGCGGCCGAGCTCGTGGCGGCCACGACGATCGGCCTCGCCGATTCGCTCGGCATGCCCGTGAGCACGACGCACGTGCTCTCCAGTGGCGTGGCCGGCACGATGTGGGCCAACAACTCGGGGATCCAGCCGGAGACGGTCCGCGCGATCGCGCTGGCCTGGGTGCTGACGCTGCCCGTCGCGATGGCGCTCGCCGCCGGGCTCTACTGGTTCGCGGCGCTCTTCGCCAGCTGATTCCGCTGCCGGAAATACTTGAGCCCCGGCACGAAGAAGCAGGCAGCGCTGACGAGGCCGAAGATCACGTGGGAGACGTCCTTCTCCGACTCCGTGCGCACAAGGCACATCACCAGCGCCGTCGCGAAGAGCACCGCGGCCTGAATATAGAAAGCGCCGGAAAGGATGCCCGCCTTCGCGAAGAAGACGAGGCCGGCCAGGAGGGCGAGCACCGGCGAAAGCGTGAGCGCCGGCAGGCCGAGGAGCGCCTCCACCCAGAACAGCATCACGCTGGCGATCACACTGCCGCCCCAGATGTGCGCGATCTGCCGCTCGACCGCCGTGACCGGCCCGGTGCGGTGCCGCAGCGCCCAGAAGATCGGCGCCCAGAGCGCGAGGCCCCCCGCCCAGAGCACGAGGTAGGGCCAGCGGGTCGTGACTCCCTGCCAGGCGAGGACGTCGGTGGTGACGCACAATCCGAGCAGCACGACGGAGTGCCACATCCAGAGCAGGCCCCAGTTTTCGAGCACGACGGCGTGGTGCGTCTCGCGGAAGAGCCGCGCGGCGATGTCGGCCAGGCCGCCGCGGCGGGCGGCGATCGTCTCGCCGGCGAGGAAGGCCCGCAGGTCGGAGGCGAGGGCGCCGGCCGAGGCATACCGCAGCTCCTGCGGCTTCTGCAGGCTCTTGAGCGCGATCATCTCGAGATCGCGGTTCACGCCCGGCGTCACCGCTCGGGGCGCGGGAGGATCGGTCTCGAGCACGGCCAAGAGCGTGTCCATCGGGCTCGCCGCCTGAAACGGGGGCCGGCCGGTGAGCATCTGATAAAGGATCGCGCCGAGGCTCCAGACATCGCTCGTGGGCCCGACATCGCCGCGGCTGCCGGCGGCCTGCTCGGGCGACATGTAGCACGGCGTGCCGAGGATGGCGCCGGTGTGGGTGACCGATTGATCGGCCTCGATCCGCTTCGCGAGGCCAAAGTCGGTGACGTGCGGCCGGCCCGTCGCGTCGATGAGGATGTTCGAGGGCTTGAGGTCGCGATGGAGCACGCCGCGGTCGTGCGCGGCCTGCACGGCATCGGCCACCCGCGCGAGCAGTGCCGCTCCGTCACGCGGCGGGATCGGACCGCTGGCAAGCTGCTTGGCGAGCGTCGTCCCCTCGATGAACCGCATGCTGTAGAAGGGATGGCCGTCGCACTCGCCCACCTCGAAGATCGAGACGATGCCCGGGTGATCAAGCTGCGCGGCCGCCTCCGCCTCGCTGCGAAACCGCGCGAGATCCGCGCGGCTCGCCAGGTCACGGCGCAGGAGCATCTTCAAGGCGACGGTGCGGCCGAGGCTCTTCTGCACGGCGCGGTAGACCACGCCCATGCCGCCCCGGCCGATCTCTTCGACGAGCTCGTAATCGCCGAGTGTCGCCGGCAGCGCGGTGACGCCCGGCACGAATCGCGGCAGGCTGTCGGCATCGGCTGCGGGCAACTGCACTGCCGGCTCGCGGACGCGCGGGCCGCCCAGATCGAGGATCGTCGATTCTTGTGCCACCGCGTCGGTGACGAGCATCGCTGCGAAGAGCTCGCGCAGCTGGCCGGCCAGATCGGAATGCGCTGCGGCGAGCTGCTCGAGCCGCGACTGCGCGTCGGAGGGAATGGTTTCGGAGAGCTCCTCCACGAGCGCGGCGAGCCGTTCCTCCTGCTCGGGGGAAAGCGGCAGATCGACGGCGCGGGAGCGGCCGAGCGATCGGGTCGCGGAGGTGTCGGCGGGAGGAACCATGTCGTCGGGGAGGTGTGATCGGGATATTCGACAGCTCGGGAATGCTAGGCGCCATCCGCGCCGTCGAGCAGGATGCGGAGCCGCCGCATAGCCCGGAGGTAGCGCATCCCCGCGGCGGCCTTCGAGAGGCCGAGCGCCTCGGCGGCCTCGGCCGTGGAAAGGTGCTCGAAATGCCGCAGGAGCACGATCTGCCGGTCGGACTCCTCGAGCTGTTCGACCGCGGCGGCGAACCGCCGTTCGAGTTCCCGCCAGGTGGCGGCGGCGGCCGGGGTGAGCTCCCGGTCGGCAAACTGCCCCAGCATGTCGGCCTGCGAGGCGTCGGGGCCGGCCGGGGGCAGCGCCACTTCGCGATCCACGCTGCGGGTGGAGGCCACGCGGTGCCGGCGATGGGCGTCGATGAGCCGGTCGCGGGCCATGTGCCGCAGCCAGAGCTGGAACGGCATCGTGGGGTTGGCGAGGTAGTCGCCCAGCCGGCGGTTCGCCTCGATCATCACGTCCTGAACGATGTCGCTGGCGTCCACTCGCCGCTGCACCACCCGGTCCATCCGGCGGTCGATCATCCGCTTGATCGCGTCGCGATGCCGCTCGAGAAGGCCGTTGACCGCATCGCCATCCCCACGCCGCACCCGGTCGAGCAGCACCTGCGTGGGCTGCGCGTCGTCGGGCGATGGGGCGCCGGGCAGGCCGGCTGGATCGGTTGTATGGGTCATGGAAAGACGGAGGCCGCGGGACCATTCATCCTACCAACGTGTCCTTTGGCGCGGGGGTCGGAGCACGTATTTCCCGGGCCGCCTTTTTTTGACCGGCCACGAATCGTGATCCATAATCGCAGGCGGTCGACGGAGAGACCGCTGCCTGCCGCGACAGGATGCGGCTTCCCGCGAACGGATTGCTCTCGTGAACGTCGCCCGCCCCTCGACGCTCCCCGCCTTTCCGACCTGCGGACTCTCCGCCCGGACCGCCTCGTTTTTCGTGCTCGCGGTCTCGCTCCTCTGCGGCACCGCGGCCTTTGGCCAGGCCCACGACGATCTCGCGTCGAAGACCAACCTGCTCGCCGGCGAGAGGCGCTGGGCCGACGTCGTCAGCATCTGCGAGCCGGCCGCCCGCAAGGGCACGCTCGCTCCCGAGCTCCAGCAGCGGTATGACCTGGCGAAGATCCACTGCGATCTCGCCAAGCGGCATGCCGAACACGCCTTCCGCGGGCAGCTCGCGAAACTGAGCGAGGCAGACGCCCGCCGTGTCTATGGCGAGGTGCTCTCGCGGATCGCCTCGCACCACTTCGAATCGCCGAATTACCAACGGCTCGTCTCGCGTGGCAGCCTGGCGATGGACGTGGCGATCGACGATCCGCTCTTCGTCTCGCTCCACGCCCCGCATGCCACGCCCGATCGGAAGACGCTCTACCGAGAGCAGGTCACGCAGCTGCTCGGCGGCCGCACGATCACGTCGCAGGCCGATGCCGAGGCGCTCGCCGCGTGGATCGGCCGCATCGCCCACTCGTCGCTCGGCATCGCGCCGTCGGTGGCGCTCATGGAGATGACCGCGGCGGCGATGGGCGGCCTCGACGAATACTCCGCGTTCCTCACGACCGGTCAGCTCGACGATCTCTACGCCCAGATCGAGGGCAACTTCGTGGGCCTCGGCGTGGAGCTGAAGGCCGCGCCGGACGGTCTCCTCGTGGTGCACGTGATCCCCGGCAGCCCGGCGGAGCGGGCCGGCATCCGGGCGAGCGACCATCTCGTGGGAATCGGCGGCCGTTCGATCGGCGGCATGCACGTGGACGAAGCGGCGCAGCTCCTGCAGGGCCCTGCCGGCTCGCTCGTGACGCTCGCCGTCTTGCGGGCGCCGTCGCCGGCGCGGGCCGTGACGGTTCGCCGCGAGCATGTCGAGGTGCCGAGCGTCGAGGAAGTGAAGATGCTCGACCCGGCGGCCGGCGTGGCCCACCTCAAGATCTCGTCGTTCCAGAAGGCCACCGCCGCCGATGTCGAATCGGCCCTGCGGCGGCTCGATGCGGCCGGCATGCGTTCGCTCGTGATTGATCTGCGTGGCAACCCCGGCGGCCTGCTCTCCGCGGCCGTCGACGTGGCCGATCTCTTCCTCGAGCGGGGCCTGGTGGTGGCCACGCGTGGCCGCAGCCCCGAGGAAGACTTCAACTACACCGCGAGCCGCCCGGGCACCTGGCGGATGCCGCTGGTGATCGTGATCGACGGCGAGTCGGCCAGCTCGAGCGAGATCTTCGCTGGTGCCATCCGCGACCATGGCCGCGGCACGATCGTCGGCACGCGGAGCTACGGGAAGGGTTCGATCCAGGGCATCTTCCCGCTCGAGGTCGCCGGCGTCGGCATGCGGCTCACGACGGCGAAGTTCTTCTCGCCGAACGGCCATCCCTACAGCGGCGTGGGTGTCGAGCCGCACCTCGCGGTGCACGCGGTCGCCAAGCCCGTCGATGGCCAGGTCTCGGCGACGCCCGCCGACGCCTTCATCGGCACCGCCCTCGAGGTGGCGCGTCGCTCGGTCGTGCAGTCGCCGGCGCGATCCACCGTGCAGCCGGCTGGTCGTGGAGTCCCGCGGCCCCTGCCGCGTCCGCAGCCGCGATCGACCGCCGCCCGCTGATTTCCGGTCGCCCATGCCGAGGCTCGCGGCCTGCCTGCGGGCCGCTTCTTGAACTGCCCCTGCCAGTCCGCTAGGCTCCAACCGGAGCCGAAAAGCCCACGTTCACCGTAGAAAAACTTCCTTCTGGCTGCGGTGAACGGTTGGTTGTTTCCCGCCTTTCCTGCGCACCCGCTGCGCCTTTTGAGAAGGATTCTGCCATGACTACCGCCCGTGCCAATGCCGTCGCCGCGATCAATTCCTACAAGTCGACCGGCAATACGTGGAATTTCCGCGAGACCCCCACGAGCGAGATCTTCGGTGCCAACGTCTTCAGCGACTCGGTGATGAAGGATCGCCTGCCGAAGAGCGTCTACAAGGCGCTGCAGGCGACGATCAAGCAGGGCAAGCCGATCGATCCGGGCATCGCCGACGCGGTCGCGCTCGCGATGAAGGACTGGGCGATCGAGAAGGGCGCCACCCACTACGCCCACGTCTTCTATCCGCTCACCGGCCTGACGGCCGAGAAGCACGACAGCTTCCTCACGCCGACGGGCGATGGCGACGCGATCGCCGAGTTCTCCGGCAAGGAGCTGATCCAGGGCGAGCCCGATGCCTCGAGCTTCCCCTCCGGCGGCCTGCGCGCCACGTTCGAGGCCCGCGGTTACACCGCCTGGGATCCGACGAGCCCCGCCTACATTCT
>JBIIQM010000043.1:0-22622 GCA_044342075.1 Pirellulales bacterium | reverse complement strand
ACTCGCCCCCCCAAATCACAAGCGTGTCATCGAGCATGCCCCGCTCGGAGAGGTCGGCCAGGAGCGTCGCCACCGGGCCGTCGCAGGCCTCGGCCAGCTTGCGGTGCTGCTCGTCATTTTTGTCGTGCGTGTCCCAGCCGTTATGCCAGAGCTGCACGAATCGCACGCCACTTTCCACGAGCCGCCGGGCCAGCAGGCACTGCTTGCCCATGGACGTGTCGCCGTAGCGAGCCCGCAGCCGCTTGGGCTCGCGGGCCAGGTCGAAGGCGTCGCTCGCGTCGACCTGCATGCGGAAGGCGGTCTCGAAGGCCTGCACGCGGCCCTCCACGAGCGCCGCCTCCGGCTTCCGCTCGAGAAATCGCTCGTGCATTGATCGCATCAGGTCGAGCTGCCGCCGCTGCTCGCGCAGCGACATGCTGCCGCTGCGGACGTGCTCGATCATCTTCGCCACGACAATACCGTCGCGGGTGGGAATGCCGGTGCCGCTGGCCCAGGCCGGCAGGAAGGCGTTGCCCCACTGGCGATCGCCACCCGCGGCCGAGCCGCTGTGCGAGAGGGCCACGAAGGCGGGGAGGTTGGCGTTCTCGGTGCCCAGGCCATACACCGACCAGGCGCCGACGCTCGGGCGAATGCTGGCGAAGTCGCCGGTGTTCATCCGGACCTGGGCCAGCTCGTGCACCGAACTATTGGTGTGCATCGAGCGGACGACACAGAGCTTGTCGGCATGCTCGGCCAGCCGCGGAAAGAGCTCGCTGATCTCCATGCCGCATTCGCCATGCCGGGAGAACGCGAATGGCGAGCCGCTGAGTTTTCCCGAAAGCCGACCCATGCCCGCGGCGACGTCTCCGGCCGTCTTCTGGTAGTCCTTGATCGCCTCGTCGGCCGACTTGCCGTGATACTTCTGGAGCGCGGGCTTGGGATCGAAGGAATCGACCTGCGACGGCCCTCCCTCGCAGAAGATCTGGATCACCCGCCGAGCCCGGGGCGTGAAGTGGGGGGAGCGAGCCGCCAGCGGGGCGGCCGGATCGATTGCCACGTCCCCGGCGTAGCCGGCGTCTTGCAGGAGAGTTGCCAGGCCCAGGCCGCCGATCCCGAGGGCCGAACGGGTGAGCATGTCTCGCCGGGTGACGAGCGGGCGCGAGTTACTGCACAGCCGCGACATGTTTGCTCTCCAGGTTTGACAACCGGCCAAGCCTCCATAATCTCTGTATTATCGGTTCACGAGGGGGGGTATGTCTATTGACGGTTCCGGCAATCACCGGCCCTGAGCGCGCTCAATCCCGCTTTCCTGGCACGCACGCCGCTCGGACAGGCCGGAGCCAAGACCGTCGTTTTTGGCCTAACCAGCGAGCGTGGGGTGCGGCGTGCCTTCGTTGAGCGTGGGCCGCTCGGGGCGGCCGTTGTGTGTGTAGACGAGCCATCGGTCGGCTTCTCGTTTGCGCCACCCCCTCGGAAGCATCGGCATCGCTACCACGGCGGATCCGCTCCGCTCGGTCGACGCTTGCCGAAGTGCCATTGGCCGACCGATCCTTGGCCACGCGGGATTTCGTTCTATCGTTCATTCGTGAGCTTCACGAGAAGGTCTGCGACCTGCGCGCGGAAATTGGCCAGCATTTTTCCATCCACATTGTCGGTGAGGGCGGACATGTTCCCCTGCAGCGGCTTGGGAGGGGTGTTGACGAGCTCGTCGGCCGCCAGCCAGGCCGCGCGGGTCGGCTCGTCGAGTTGATCCTTGCTTCCGGCGAGTGCCGCGACCCGGTTGGCGAGCATTTCGAGATACTTGACATCATCGGCCCCTTCGCGAAATCCCTCGAACTGCCGGGTCGTGATCGGCCCGTCGTCGCCGGGATACACGTAGCTATACTGACGGTAGCCATTCGAGTTTGTGGCCCAGTCGTCCCACTCTTCCTGCGACGACTTGTAAATCCATGGAGCCGCGCCGGTGTAGCCGCCATACCAGAGCACAAGCCCATTCATCAGCCGGTCAAACGTCGGATGTTCGAGGTGGTGAACGTAAAGCCAGACCTCGCCGTCGAATGGCAGCTTGCGGCGACCCCCGCCAATGCCCGCGCTGTTTCCATCCAGAATCGGCAGGGCAAACACATCCTTGATCGATTCGGCACCCGAGAGGGTGATCGCGGACGCGACGTCAAACCCGGCTTCCTTTGCCCATGTGCAAAGGATCTTCTGGATCGCCAGCTTCTTGCCTGTTGTGTCGTAGCCCGGCTCGTCCAGGCCATAGATATACGCTGCCTCAAACCCCATCTCGGCGGCGAGATCGGCGAAACCCTTGCCGAAGACCTTCCAGTTGTTTTGGGAAACCGCCGAACCGGCCATCTGCTCCGGCGTTTTTGTGCGCAACAAAAAATCCACCGGTTGCGTGTCCCACCCCCCGTTGAGGATCGTGCGCCCGGTGAGCCCGTATTTTTTTCGAAGCTCGAGTGCGCGTCGGATGAGCGAGAAGTCGTAGTCGGTGACCATCCCACCCGGAGCTTGCGTGGCCTTGGCACCATCCTGCACCCACACGCTCGTGAGCCCGTGCTCGGCCATGATTTTCAGATCGCCCTCATACCAACGGTCGAACTTCTCGTTTTTTCCGAGGCGCCCCATGTAATACATCGTGTGGGTGAACTTCCCTTTTTCCAGGGTGAGCGGGAGGATGTTCACGCGGAGCGGGACGTTGGCCACGACTTCGCCGCCGGAGGTGACGCGCACCTGCCCCTCGTAGAGGCCTGCCGGCTGGTTCGCGGGCACGAGCAGGGTGAGCCAGAACTGGCGGGACTGGAAACGCCCGATCTTCACCGGCTGGAGCTCGGTGGTGTCTTTTCTGCGGTGGATGGTATTGCGCCCGATGGCGTGATCGCTGGTGATGATCGAGTCGTCTTTGAGGAGGAGCTCGTTCGCCCAGACCCCGACGCCGGAGGGGTCCTGGTGGTTGCCACGGCCTGCCTGATACCAGCCCTTGAGCACGCGGATGTCGAACGCCGTGCCCGGCAGGATCGCGCCCCCGGGGCCTTTCAGATCGCCGACGGAAACCAGCACTTCGTGGTCGGCATCGAGAGCAAACACATTCAGGCAGCCGGGCTCGTATTCGCCGCGCATCGCCTGGATGTTCACCGCCCCGCCCACTGCCGCCGGATCGGGCAGGAAATTGTCGTTCACCTCCATGAACGAAGGCACGGGAAACGTGAGGACCGGCTTCGCTGCGGAAAATCCCGGCTCCGGTTTGGCGTCCGCCGCGCTCGGCAACCGGCTCAGCCATTGGCCGGATCGGATTTCTTGCAGCAGGGCATCCGTCTTCACGAGGTCCGGAGTTTTCCGGAGGTCCGCCAGCCGCTGCTCCCACGTCGGGGCAACATCTTTGACGGCATTCGGCGCCTGAGCGGGGGGAAATTTTTTCAGCAGCCTGTCCGTCTCCGCGAGCCGGGCCACCACGGGATCCGTCTCCTTGACCACGATCGCTTCGCCGCGAAAAAGTGTGCGGTTTGGCTTTGGACCCTCATTGATCTCCGGCTGCAAAATCATTTGCTGGGCCCCGGGCCGCACGTATTTGTGATCCGCGCCACTGAGCTTGTTCGGCGTCGTTTTGAATGCCCCATACAGCTCCTTGGGGGCGGGCTCCTGTTTTCCATCCAAAAACCCGAAGAGACGCGTGCGATACCACGCCTCCGGCCCGCGGACCTCGACCCGCAGGTTGGCCCCTCCCTCGATCCCCTCCGGCTTGAGCGCGATCTCGTTGAAATACACCTTGTCGAGAAAGTAAAGCTGCCCGAAGGCATTTGTGTCGTGGAACGACCCCGGTGTCCGGCTCCAACTCGAGAGGGATTTGGCATGCGAGCGGTCGCGGCAGACGTTCCCACGCCAGACCGACTCCGCCTTCGGAACAACATTTCCCAGCGAGGTGAACGGGATCGCGGCCTCGACCGTCCAGGCCGCGTCCTCGCGGACGACCTCAGCCTCCCATGGCACGTTGAACGAGGCGGCGGCGGCATCCATGGATGTCTCTTCCATCGTCCCAATCGAGTTGATCGAGAAGACCTGATACGGCGTCGCCTTGCCCCCGGTGCCCAGGAAAATCCGGAGACTGTCATCCTTCCACACCCCGCCGTCGTGCGCGATGATCGCGGCCTTCACCTTGTCCATCTCCGGCTCTTCGATCCGCGCCGCAATGTAGAGATTGTTGTCGTCGTAGGCGAAGCGCAGAGCCGTCTGCGGCTTCGCGGGCTTGCTGCCGGTATCCACAAAGGGCCCGGCGGACGGCGACTGCTGCCACGCCGCGTCGTCGAGCTTCCCGTCAATCAACGGCGGCTCCGAGACCGGCTGCACCGGATAGCGAGGCCTGTCGGCGGCCTGCGCGGCGCAGACAGTGAGTGCGGCGAGGATTGTTGTGAGGTATTTCACATTCTTTGAGTCCGGCGCTTCTGAGGCCGCCTGTCCCACCGCGAAGGCTCGCGTCAGCCCGCGAGCGTGGGGTGCGGCGTGCCTTCGTTGAGCGTGGGCCGCTCGGGGCGGCCGTTGTGTGTGTAGACGAGCCGCATGTGGTCGAGGCCCATGAGCCTGAGGATCGTGGCGTGCAGGTCGTGGACGTGCATCTTGTCTTCCACGGCCTTGAGGCCTGCCTCGTCGGTGGCGCCGATCACCGTGCCGCCCGGCACGCCGCCGCCGGCCATCCACATCGTGAAGCCGGTGGGATTGTGGTCGCGGCCGTTGCCTTGCTCGCTCATCGGAGTGCGGCCAAACTCGCCCCCCCAGACCACGAGCGTGCTGTCGAGCAGCCCGCGGCGGCGGAGGTCGGCCAGGAGCGCGGCGACGGGTTTATCCATCTGCCGGCAGAGCTCGGAATGATTCTTCTCGATGCCGGAGTGGGCATCCCACTTGTTGCCCGCACCGTGGTAGATCTGCACGAACCGCACGCCCCGCTCCACCAGCCGCCGCGCCAGCAGGCAGGTGCGGCCGAAGACGGCCGTCGGCTTCTCGTCGAGCCCGTAGAGCGACTTCGTCTCCTCCGTCTCCTGCGCGAGATCGACCGCCTCGGGGGCGGTGGCCTGCATCCGGAAGGCGAGCTCGTAGTTGCGGATCCGGGCGTCGAGGTCCGTCTGCTCTGGAAGCGCCGCGGCATACTCGCGATTGAATCGTCCGAGCAGGTCGAGCTTCGCCTGCTGTCGAGCGGCCGTTATTCCCTGTGGCGTGCGGAGATTGGCGATCGGCGGCTCGCCGCCGAAGAGCTTGGTGCCCTGGTAGACCGCAGGCATGAACCCGGCCCCCCAGTTCCGCGGTCCGTTCACCACCTGCGCGTCGCTGTCTTGCATCACGACGAACGCGGGCAGGTCGTCGGCCTCGCTGCCCAGGCCGTAGGTGGCCCAGGCCCCGAGGCTCGGCCGGCCGCCGAGCAGGCTGCCGGTGTTCATCTGACAGATGCCGCCGGAATGGTTGATGCCGTCGGAGACGCACGATCGGATCACGGCCAGCTCGTCCACCATCGTCGCCGTGTGCGGGAGCCAGTCGCTCACCCAGATGCCGCTCTTGCCGTGCTGCTTCCACACGCGCTTATCGGCGAGCACCGGCGACCGTGCCTCTCCCATCGCCGTGATTACCGTGCCGAAGCTCTCGGGCAGCGGCTTGCCGGCGAGCGCATGGAGCGCGGGCTTCGGATCGAAGAGGTCGATGTGGCTCGGCCCCCCCTCCATGAAGAGGAAGATCACGCTCTTCGCTTTCGGGGCATGGTGGGGCGGAAGGGCGGCGGCGCGGGCGGGCCGCAAGCCCTGCAAGAGCCCCGAGAGCGCGACCGCGCCGAAGCCCGCGCCCGACTTGAGGAGCCAATCCCGGCGGGATGCGACCCCGGCATCGTCGCGATGAACCCGGTCATTCCACATAGAGAAACTCGCTCGTGTTGAAGAGCACGTGGCAGAGGTCGACGAGGGCCTCGTAGCGGCGCAGATCCTTGACGTGTGGCTGCGGGACACCGCGGACGAGCGCGTGGCCGCGGCCCGACGAGTCGGCGGCGAAGCCGGGCGTCTCCTCGAACATCCAGTGGCCGATGACTGCGCCGCCCGGGTCGCCGTCCTCCCAGAGGAGCTCGCTCTGCACGAGCGGGCGGTTTGAGAGCCGCACGTCGTCGATGAGGCCATCCCAGACGTGCGCGGCGGCGCCAGTCGCGGCGGCCGAGTCGCGGCCGCCGATCGCGAAGGCCCGCGGCGACGCGTGGCTGCCGGCGAAGGCATGCGGCACCGTCTTGACCGCGAGCGGCGCGTCGTTGTCGGAGAGGTCCTTGACGAAGAACGTCACGCTCCGCTCCTGCTCGCCACCGCTCGTCTTCACGCTCGCCGCCACGTAGTAGGGCCGCTGGAGCTGCAGGTGGATGTCGGAGGGGATGACGAGGTAGGGGCTGCCTTGGCGGGACGTGTCGCCCGCGAGTTGGACGATCAGGTTCCTCGGCTTGTATTTCGACTTTTCGCTCGTGACGCCGAGCGACCAGCCCGGGTCGGACAGCCTGCCTGTCCACTGGGAGGCGATCGTGCGGACGGTCGCGTCGGCGAAGAGTGACTGCAGGATCACGTGGGCCTCGATCGTGAAGTCGCCCGCGGGCCAGTCCGTTCCTGCCGCCCGGAGCACGGCCGCGGGATCGGCGGGATCGATCACTGCCGCGAGGCCCGCCCGCTGCGGCATCCGCTGGACGACGGCGATCGATTGGGTCGAGGCGGCGGCGTCGATCCGCTTCCGCTGCTCGGCGAGAAAGGCGACGGCTGCGGCGAGCCGTTCGGGCCCGGGCTCGCGGCCCGTCACGCGGCGGATCACCTCGGCGGCCGCGGCTTCATCGGCGGCCTGCCCGCCGCTCGGTCCGTCGGTTCGGCCCTCGATGCCCTGCTCGATCGCCAGCGCCAGCGACCGGGCCCGCGCGAGCATCCACTCGCCGTTGACGAGATAGAGCGCCTGCAGGGCCGTGGTCGTCGCATTGCGACGGGCGCAGCTGGCGTAGGCATCGGCACCGTCGAACACGTCGCAGAGATCGTCGCGGGTGTTGCGGATCACGGTGGTGTAGATCGCCCGCCTCGGCTTCGAGGGGGGCGTGCTCGGGCCGGCGGGCCGTGGGTCGAGGTCGCCGGCGATCGCCAGCGCCGCGTCGCGCACCTGCTCCGCGTCGAGCCGCCGCGGGTTCTGCCGCCAGAGGAGCTTGTTCTGCGGATCGACCGACGGCCCCGCTGATTCACCGGCGTCGGCGGCCCGGGAACTGCGGCGGTAGGCCGCGCTCGTCACCACGAGCCGGTGGAGGTGTTTCACGCTCCAGCCGCTCTCCACGAACTCGGCGGCCAGCCAATCGAGCAGTTCGGGATGCGTGGCCTGCTCGCCGAGCACGCCGAAATCGCTGGCCGTGCCCACGAGCCCCTTGCCGAAGTGCCACTGCCAGAGCCGGTTGACGAACACGCGGGCCGTGAGGGGGTTGTCGGGCGAGGCGAGCCATGAAGCGAGCGCGGCGCGGCGGCCGGTGGAGAGCGGCGCGCCGCCATCGTCGCGAAGCGGGTCAGGCTTCAGGTCCTGCCCGCCCAGCACCGTGGGCACCCGCGGCTCGATCTCGCCGAGCGCCGGCTTGCCGGGGATCGTGGTCGGCGGCGGCGTCGGGCCCACGTCGGCGACGGAGAGCGCGGTGGGCGCCGGCGGCGGCAGCGAGCCGGCGGCCTTGAGCACTGCGAGTTCGGCCTCGACCGCCTCGTATCGCGCCCGTTCGGCCTCGGGCAGCTTCTTCGGATCGAACACGAGCTGCCGGCTTGCGAGCTTCACGATCTGCTCCTCGTGCGGCGTGCGGTCGGCGCGGGGCTTGAAGATCAGCTCCTGCACGGAGGGCGGAAACCGCTTGAACCCGCCCCACGCCTCGGGATCGCGGCAGGCCGCGCGGATCGCGGCGAGTTCCTGGCGGAGTTCGGCGGGGCGGTCGGCGGGAGCGGGTGGATCGGTCGGCGGGGCCGCCACCGTCTGGTCATCCTTCCACACCAGCGGCGTGAAGAACGCCTGGAGGGCGAAGTAGTCGCGTTGGAGGATGGGATCGTATTTGTGGTCGTGGCAGCGGGCACAGCCCATGCCCATCGCGAGGAACACGTCGGCCGTGACGTCGGTGACCTCGTTCAAGATCTCCCGCCGCTGCGTCTCCACGTCCACCTGGTTGTATTCGTAGGGCGTCTGCCGCAGGAAGCCGGTGGCCGCGGCCATCGCCGGGTCGGCGGGGAAGAGCTCGTCGGCCGCGAGTTGCGCCTTCACGAACCGGTCGAACGGCATGTCGGCGTTGAAGGCGGCGATGCACCAGTCGCGATACCGCCAGGACGTGGGCCGGAATGCGTCCTGCCGGAAGCCGTCGCTCTCGGCGTAGCGGGCCAGATCGAGCCAGTGGCGGGCCTGCCGCTCGCCATACCGCGGATCGGCGAGCAGGCGGTCCACGAGGCGGTCGTAGGCGTCAGGGCTCGGGTCAGCGACGAACGACGCCACGTCGGCCGGCGCGGGCGGCACGCCGAGCAGATCGAAGAACAGCCGCCGCGCGAGCGTCTCGCGGTCGGCCTCGGCGACAGGCTCGATCCCCTGCGCGGCGAGCTTCGCGAGAATGAAGGCATCGATGGGCGAGTGGATCTCCGCCCGGACCAGCCCGTCGCGGATGCCTTCCCCCGCGGGCCGTGGCGGCACGTCGGGCCGACGCACGGGCTGGTAGGCCCAATACGACCGGTCGGCGTCTGTGATCACGCTTTTTTGCTTCCGCTGCGGCGGGCCGAAGAGCGGCTCGGCTTCGGCCTCCTCGTCAGGCTCAGGCAGACCCTCCGCGAGCAACTCGGCGGCGGTCTTGCTCCCGGGCCACGGGGCGCCTTGCCGCACCCACTCGGCGATCGCCTCGATCTCGGCGTCGGGGAGTTTGCCATCGGGGGGCATCTCCCAGCCGTCGTGGCGGATCGCCATCACGAGGTTGCTCTCGTCGGGCTCGCCGGGCACGATCGCCGCGCCCGACTCACCGCCGCGGAGCATTCCCACGAGGCTGTCGAGCCGCAGCCCGGCCTTTTGTTTCGTGTCGCTGTGGCAAGAGAGACAGCGGTTGACGAGCACCGGCCGCACCTTCTCCTCGAAGAAGGCCGCGTGCGCGTCGGCGCCGTGGACCGCGGCCGGCAGGGCCGCTTGCATCCAGAACGCGATCCCGGCGGCACGGAGGAAAGCCGCCCTGAGCCAGGGCGCGGCGGGGGTAGGTCGCAGATCCATACGGATACTCATCGACCAATGATGGACGCGATCCGCAGCCGAGGCTATTGACGGTTCCGGCAGGACCGGGCCGAAAAACCGCTGTGCATGAAAAAAAGCCCCCGCTGGGAACCGGGGGATCAACGCGCATGGCCTGGAGCATTGCTATGCTCGAGTCATGCGCAGGCTTCACACACGCGTCGTCGCTCTCGCTCTCGCTCTCGCGCTCGCCGCTCCGGCCCGGGCCGAGGTGGCGGTGCTCGTCGGGGATCCGGCGGGCCGCGTGGCGAAAGACCCCGATCCCGCGCGGATGAACGAGCCCTTCGCCGTGGCGTTCGACGCCGAGGGACGGATGTATGGCGTGGAATACACCCGGGGCAATCGGCTGTTTCGCGCGGGGGCCGACGGCGCAGTCGAGTTCGTCGCCGGACGTTTTCACGTTTCGAAGCATGGCGATGTGTTTCCGCCGGATGAAGCGACCGCGGCGGCCGACGTGCGGTTTCACGGGCTGCACGATGTGGCGATCGGCCGCGATGGGCTCGTGTACGTGGCCGACACGTTCAACCACCAGATTCGCTCCTTCGATCCTGCGACGCGGTCGGTCGCGGTCGTCGCCGGCACGGGGCAGGCAGGCTTCTCGGGCGATGGCGGCCCGGCCCGCGCGGCCGCGTTCAAGCAGGCCTACTGCGGTTCGCTCGTGCCCGCCGGCGACGCGCTGCTCGTGGCCGACATTGGCAACCACCGGTTGAGGCGGGTCGATCTGGTCAAAGCGACGGTCGAAACGCTCGTGGGCAACGGCAAGGCGGGCAGGCCGGTGGATGGCGCATCGCCGCTCGCCACGCCGCTGGCCGGGCCGCGGGCCGCATGCATGACGGCCGACGGCACGATCTACCTCGCGCTCCGCGAGGGCAACGCGCTCGTCGAGCTCAAAGACGGCACCGTACGCACCGTCGTCAATGCGGCGGGCAAGGCCGGCTACGGTGGCGACGGTGGTCCAGGCCGCGAAGCGCTCCTGGCCGGCCCGAAGTATGTCGCGCTCGATCGCGCCGGCCGCGTGCTCATCGCCGACACCGAGAATCACTGCATCCGCCGCTACGATCCGGAGCGCGAGACGATCACCACCGTCGCCGGCATGCCCACGAAAGCGGGGGCGGCGATCGGAGCCGATCTGCGGTCCACGCAGCTCGCCCGGCCGCACGGCTGCATGATCGCGCCCGACGGCCGGCTCGTGATCGCCGACAGCGACAACGACCGGATCGTCGCGGGCTGGGTCGACTGACAAAGCCCCTGGAGGAATCGGTGCATCTACGCGGGCCCCACCCCGAGTATCCCCGGGTTGTTACCCGGGGCTCCGTGCCGTCGAACCCAGTTTCAGGGCGCGATCGGCTCCGGCGCCTATTTGTCGGTGGAGAGGGTGATCACAAGATTGGTCGTGGGACCGGTGACGGTGATCGTGAGGCCGGAGGTGCCGGCCGAGATGTAGCGGGTCGGGAAGTCCACGGGCTTCGCCGGGGGCGGCGACCGCTCGTCACCTCCGGAGGGCGGCGGCATGACCTCGACGACGTGGGTGCCGACGACGCAGCCGTCCGCCTCGGCAAACGTGCCGAGCGTGAACCTCCCGTCGGGGCCGATTGTTCCGGTGGCGGCCCGGGCGTTCTGCGGAATCACCCGCACCGCCCCGCCGGACACCGGCCGGCCATCGAGCGTGACGACGCCGGCGACGGGCACGAGCGGCGGCCGCGCGGACCCGCAGCCGATCGTGAACGCTGCTGCGAGCGCCACGGCGGACCATGCGCCGAGCAGCCTAAAACACGCCATCGATGAGATCCTTGCTCGCGCGGGTGGAGAGGGCGCGGTAGGTCGTGAGGCTGATGGAGTCGGCGATGAAGGTCACGTGGCCGTCGCCGAAGGCGAACAGGCCGCCCCCCGGGTGCCGACTGGCGAAGGCACCGCTGCCGTTGAAGCCATCGACGATCGAAAAGTTCGGCGCCGTGCCCGGCGGGGTGTTGAGCGGATGTTCCGTGCTCCGCAGCGAATCCCCGTGGCGATAGGCATAGGACCAGATGTTGCGGGTGGCGGGCAGGTGGCCATCCACAATTTCGCCGACGAACATCGTGTTGGCCAGGCCGTCGCGGACATGGCCAGCGGTTTTTCGCAGCTTATAGACGAATGGCCCGGTGTTGTGGAGCTTGACGGGATTGTTGAAGCCGCCATTCGCGACCGTGAATCCCGGCACGTTGCCGGAGGGGCCATAGCGGCCGTGGACGAGCGCATAACTGCCGATCGCCACGTCATGGCCATATGTATTCGGCCACGAGGCGTGGCGGTAGCGGGGCTCCGCGGTGTCGGTGGGGCAGACGAAGACAGGCGGCCGGGTTGCCGCCGCCGGCCCGTTACGGGCGGCATTGGCGAGATGCACCTCGGAGGTCCCGAACCATTGCCACGGCCCGCCGTCGGCGAGATCGAACGAGTCGAAAAGCGGCTGCAGATCCAGTTGCGGCAGGACGAGCAGAAAGCCGCTGTTGCCGCTGCGGGAGCCGGGCGGATTCAGGCTGGCGGGCGTGTCTGCACATTCCAGGGTCCGATCCCCACCGGAGTCGCACCCGACCGCCCCCGCGGGAAACGAGCCCTGGCTCGATTCGTAAGCGGCGAACGCAAGCGCCACCTGCTTGAGGTTGTTGCCGCAGTGGGTACGGCGGGCCGTCTCGCGGGCCGACTGCACGGCCGGCAGTAGCATGGCCACAAGCAGGCCGATGATCGCGATCACGACCAAGAGCTCGACGAGTGTCAGGCCGCGGCGGTGGGCGGTGCCATACATGGCGTGGGAATTCAAAAAGCCCCCGGCGGAAGCCGGTGGGATGACGCGTTGGCATCAAGAACGACGGCGGCGATATGCCCATGCCGCGGCGGTGATGCCGAGGCCGGCGAGGGCGAGCGCACCCGGCTCCGGCACGACCACGAACTGCATCGCGTAGCCGTTGGTGACCGTGCCGCCGGCAAAGGCCGCCGACGCCACCTGCACGGTCGAGCGGGTGACATCGCCGAACGAGAGCGCCGAGTAGTTGAAGCCCTGATAGGAGACAGGCCCACTCGCATCGCGAACGAAGTAGTTGAACGTGGCCCCCGAGATCAGGCTCTCGAACGACGCGGCCCGATCGGTGAACAGGCCGCCGAGGTAGGTCTCGCCCGTTGCGGCAAAATAGATGTCGAACACGTTGCCCGCCGTCGCCGTGCCGACGAGCGGCGCCGAGAGGTTGGTGAGCCGGAGGATGTCGTTGCCGCTGTTCGCCGCCGTGCCCCAGATGGGCGCGCCCGCCTGCGTGAACTCGAAAGCGAAGTCGAGTCCGCCCGAGAGATTGGCCGAGGGAGCGGAGAGGATGCCGGGGCTGTTGCCCGGGGCCACGAGGCCGCCCCCGGTGATAGCCGCCACCGCACCGCTGCCGGCCAGCTCCGCTCCGCTCGACACGCTCACGCCGCTCGAGGCGAGGATGCTGCCATCCACCACGAGCCGGCCCGCGGCCACGGACGTGGCTCCCGAGAAACTGCTGACGCCCGTGAGACCGAGCGTGCCCGCGCCGGTCTTCGTGAGGCCGAAGCCTGCGCCCACCACCGGGCCGCTGATCGTCGTGAGCGAGTTCGCCACGGCGAGCGTGCCGGACCGCTGGAGCGTGAACGTGCCCGAAAGGGCGAGCGCGCCCGTGTCGGCCGAGCCGAGCGTGAGTTGGGCCGCATTCGATCCGAAGATGATCGGATTGGCGAGCGACCGGGCCGCCGCGCTCGCCGAGCGGAGCGTGGAGCTGGCGTCGAAGAGCACGGCCGCCGTGCCGAGGGCCAGATCGTTGCCGACCGCGATCGTGCCGTTGCCGGTGCCGGAAAGGCCGACACTGAATCGATGGGTCGGATCGAGCGTGAAGGCGTTGCTGTTGTTGCCGTCGAGCACGAGCGTGCCGCCGCCGAGCATTCGCTCGCCGATGTTCGATGGATCGCTGATGTTGTTCGTGATCCGCAGCGTCGAGCCGGCGTCGACGCGGAGCCGCGTGCCAATGGATGAACCGAAGTTGAAGTTCGTAAGCGTGTTGGAGCCGCTCACGCTCGCGAGCACGCCCGTGTTTGCCGGACCGCCGCCGCCGAGCGTGACGGCGTTGGTGAGTGTGACGCCGCCGACGAGTTCCATCGATTTGTTGTTCAGGAAGTCCGAGCCGACGACCGCCGACGTGCCGAGGGCGTCGGAATTGGTCACCCGGATCGTGCCCCGAACGAGTAAGGTGGTGCCGGCGTAGGAGTTGGAGTTGGAGAGGACGAGCACGCCGCTGCCATTATTGGCGTCCCCCGGACCCTCCATCCGCAGCGTGCCCGAGCCGCTGATCGCCTGAGAGGGCGTGACCGTGCCGGAGCGGCTGAACTGGAGGGCGCCGCCGCCGAGAACCACGTTGCCCGTGCCGATCGAGCCCGCGTTCGTGCCGGTGCCGACGACGAGCGTACCGGCGTTCACCGTGGTCGTGCCGGCATAGGTGTTGTTGGCCGAGAGGGTGAACGTGCCTGCGCCAGACTTGACAAGCGAGCCCGAGCCCGACATCACGCCCGAAAAGGTCGCTGAAGCGCCGTTGCCGCCGACGGTGAGGGCGAGCGGCGCGGAGGAGTCGTTTTGCAGGGCCAGCCCCGTCGAGCCCGAGAGGCTGCCGAGCGACGCGGCGGAGAGGCTGCCGAAACTGAGCGTGCCGCCCTGGCCGTCGGTTGAGTAGGCCGCACCTGAGAGAGCGGCAGAGTTGCCGAGCACGAGCGTGCCGGACGCGATCCTCGCCGGGCCGGTGAACGTGTTGGCCCCGGAGAGCCGGAGCGTGCCGGCGCCCGTCTTCGTGAGGCCGCCAGCGCCCGAGAGCACGCCCGACAGGTCCGCATCGACGGGCGCCGATCCGTTGGCCACTTCCACCGTCCGCATGAGGCTGCCGAGTGCGATGGCGTTTTGCACCGTGACAAGCGAGTCGGAGCGGTCGGAGGACAGCTTGAAGATGAAGTTGCCGTCGGTCGAGCCGTTGGCCTGCGTGAGGAAACTGTCCGCACCCCAGGTGAGGCTCTGGAGGGCCGCCGTGCCGCTCGTGCGGAACCCGACCACGCGGTCGCCGCCAAACGCGCTCACGCCCGAGTCGCCGTAGAACTGGATGCCGCCCGCACCATCGTTCCACGCCCGCACCTGATTGCTCAGGTCGCCCACCGTCCCGCCATTGAGGTCGGCGCCCACTTCGAGCACCGCGCCGCTCGACACCACGATGGAGCCGCCGCTGGCGAGGCCGCTTGCCGCCCACGCCTGACTCGTCGTGGGCCGAAACGTGATGCCTTCGGCGTAGAAGCGTGCTTGGACGGCGCCGAACGTACCCGTCCAGACCGTAAGGCCCGTGCCACCGAACATGATTGAGAAGGAGCCAGAAGAGCCCGTGCTCTGCCCCAGCGTGAACGTGCCGCTGGAGTAGTTGTGAAACCATGTGGACACGCCCGAGGTCCACGCCGAGCCCGTGATGCTCACGTTGTTGGGGCCCGTGACGAGAATGCCGCGGCCGCTGCCGGACGGGGCGAGTTGGTTGGAGCCCAAGGCGAGCGTGACGTCGCCGGCGGAGGAGTCGAGCGTGATCGTCGAGTAGTCGAGGCTGGCCGTGCGCGTGAGCGTGCCGGCGGTGGTGAGGCGGTAGTTGGTCGTAGCGCTCGAGTTCGTGGCATTAAGCGTGGTGCCGGCCGTGAGCCGGCCGAGCGTGCCGCTCGTCGAACCCGAGAGCGTGGCGAACCCGTAGCCTGCGGAATCGCGGACGACGAGGTTGGCCCGGCCGCTGCCGGGGGACGGAGTCTGCATCAAGACGCCGTTGATCACGCCCGCGCTTGCCGACAGCCCCGAGGCCACGAGCGAGTTGCCGCTCGAGCTCGAGAGATCGACGAGGTTGATGTTTTGCGAACTACCGGCCGTCGCCGCCAGGCCGAACGTCGTGACCGTGACCGCGATCCCGCTGCCGCCGTTGGCGTCGAGCCGGAGCGTGTTGGCAATGCCGAAGCTGTTGCCCATGTTGAGGGCGGAAATCGTCTCCGTCGTTGCGCCGCTCGTCTTGCCCCGGAGCACGAGCGTGCCCATGTCGAGCGTGATCGCCGAGGTGCCGAGCGGGTCGGCCGTGTTGCCGCCGGCCGAGTAGTCGAGCAGGAGCGTGCCGGCGTTGACGGCCGTCGCGCCGGAGAACGTGTTGGTGGCGGCGAGCGTGAGCGTGTCGCGGCCGCTCAGCGTGAGGCCGCCGGAGCCGGTGATGCTGCCCGACACGGTGATCGCACCGGAGTTGGCGGCGAACGTGCGCGTGCTGGCGAGCGCGAGCGGCAGGGCGATCGTCTGCAGGCTGGACGAGTTGTTGATCACCGAGCCGCCGAGCGTGACCTGGTTGCCGGTGAGCGTGTAGGCAGAGGCGCCGACGTTAAACGTGATCCCGTTGAACTGCGTGGCGGCGGCGATGTCGTTATTGAGCGTGGTCGTGCCGGTCGTGGCATTGAAGGCCAGCGAGTCGTTGGCGACCGGGGCGGTGCCGCTCGTCCAGTTGCCGGCGACGCTCCACGTGCCGTTGGTCGTGGTGGAACTCCACGTGCGAGTCGCCTGGGCATGGCCAAGTGTCGGCCACGCTGCCGCGACGATGGCCAGAACAATCGATGGCAGCAGTTGAGGAATGCAAGACTTGAGCATGGCTTGGTTCCCGAGATTCGAGCGGCGAACGTGTTCATCCCCGTCCGCTTTCATCCTAGGTCGCGGATCACTGGCCCGCTATTGACGGAACCGTCATGGGGCCGATTTTTTTCGGGCCTCCCGCCAGGGCCGGAATCCGGCTTTCAGGGCCGGTTCAGGCCAAGCCCACCCGGGCCGTTTCGCAGGAGACCCCGCTGGAATCCACGGGCCACGCACTGGGCGGCCGTGGCCGCACCCAGTTTTTCCTTGATCGCGGCCACGTGGGCCCGGGCCGTCCGCTCGGAGATCGAGAGCTTGCGGCCGATCTCCTGGTAGGAGAGTCCGTCGCGGAGTTGGCAGAGCACGTCGAACTCCCGCGGCGACAGCGTTCCCCCCTGCTCGGCCGCCGCCAGCCGGCGGGCCACGCCTTCCCCCAGCGGGCGGCCTCCGGCGTGCACCTCTCTGATCGCCGCGAGCAGTTCGTCGAAGCGGACGGTTTTCGTGATGTAGCCAGCCGCTCCGGCGTCGAGGGCGGCCATGACGTCGGCCTGTTCCTCCGACGAGGTGAGCATCAGGATCCGCGCGGCCGGCGCCGCGGCCACGAGCCGCCGCACCGCCTCGATGCCGTCGACGCCAAACATGCTCACGTCCATGAGCGTGACGTCGGGGCGGTGCTTCTGCCAGGCTGCGATCGCCGCCGCGCCGTCGCCGGCCTGGGCCACCACCCGAAACTCCGCCTCTTCGGCGAGCGTGTGGGCGAGCCCTTCCCGGAACACGGGATGGTCGTCCACGATCAAGAGGCGGATGCAGGGGGGCGAAGCCATGCCAAAAACTATGACGGCGCGCGGCCGATCGGCCTATTGACGGAAGCGGCAGCGACGGCCGGCGGCCGTGCTGCGACCAGGGAGAGCACGACGCGGGTGCCGGTGCCGGGGCCGCTCTCGATCGTGAGGTCGCCGCCGATGCGGCGGGCCCGCTCCTGCATGCCGCGGATGCCGAAGTGGCCCTCGGTTGCGGACCGCGCGGCCACGTCGAACCCCGCGCCGTCGTCGACGATCTCGATCGTGAGCCCACCTCCGTCGATGGCGGCGAGCCGCACCACGATTCGGCTCGCGTGGGCGTGGCGCACCGCGTTGGCCACCGCCTCGCGGACGATCCGCACGATCTGGTGCCGCACCTCCGGCGAGAGGTCGGCGGCCGGATCCGGGCCGGCCGCCGGCGGCGCGAACTCGATGGTCGTCGGGGAGGGCGCCGCGAGAAAATCGAACTGGGCCGCGAGGGCCGCTGCCAGCGGAGCGTCGGCGTGCACCGGATCGCGGAGATCCCAGATGAACTCGCGGGCCTCCGACTGGAGCGTGGCGAGCAGCCGCCGCTGGCGGTCGAGCACCGTTTTCGACCGCTCGTCGGTCAGCCGGTAGGACGCTGCATCGAGCCGCAGCGCCGCCGCAGCGAGCCCCTGGTTCACCGAGTCGTGAAACTCGCGGGCGATCCGCCGCCGCTCCTCGGCCACCGCCTCGGCCTGAATGTTGCCCTCGATCACGGCCAGTTGGGTGCGCACCTGCCGCCTCAAGAGCACGATCCACGCGGCGGCCAGCCCCACGATCGCCGCGAGCCCCGCGAGGCTGGCGGCGACGGCGACGATGATCCGCTGCGGCGTCCACCACGGGGCCGCGCGAACGACCGTGAAAGCGGCGGGCGATTCCAAGAGGAGTGTGTAGGCCCGGGGGAAGGCCCGATAGCTGTCTCCCTCGATCGCCGCGACACTGCAGACGCCGGTGGCCCGCACGAGCGAGCCCGGCGGGGCTGCGACCTGAGCGCCGGGGGGCGGCTCGATCGTGTAGTCGATCTCGCCGTGCCGCACCACCACCCGCGACTCGCCGCCGACGTCGAGCACCACTCCCTCGACCTGCACGAGATCGGCATCGGGCCGGTCATGCTCGCTCTGCCGCTTCGCGAGCGCGGGCCGAGGCGCGGGGGGCGGGCCGGCTCCGGTCACGCGCACCAGTGCGTCGGCCAGTTCGACACTGAAGACTCCCATCTGCGGAAAGCCGGCCGTCTCTACGAGATCGCCCGCGCGGACGCCGGCGGACGCCGAGTCGGCCAGCGCCACGCGGAGGCTGCGATTGCCGTCGCGCAGATAGACCGCCCCGGCGATCGGGCCCGCCACGGCCGTGCCGCGCACGAGCACCTGATGGTCGTTGATCGCCTGGCTGGCGAGTGCGGCCAGCGGCGTGGCCGGGATAGCGAAGGGATCGGCCGGTGGCGGCACGAGCACCTCGACGTCGGCCAGTTGCTTGACGCGGACGTATGGCTCCACCACCTGCCGGCGGTCGTTGATGTTGCCCACGACGAGGCCCGTCGCCCGGACCTGCGCGTCGACGAGCCGCGCGGCCGCGGCCGCGGCCGCAGCCTCGGAGGCCGGCGCCTCGACCTCGATTCGAGCCGGCTTGCCGTCGGCATACAGCATGAGGGCCAGCGCCGCGTCGCCCGCCGGCGCCACCCGGCGGATCACGCCTTCGAGCGCGACGCGATGGTAGTGATAACGGCCCGTGGCCAGATCGGCTGGCTCGATCGGCGTGGCCGGCGGCGGCTCGCCCCGCCCGATCACCTCGATCGTCTCCGGCTTGATACCGCCGATGATCACCCCCTGGTGTGCGACGCCCGTGACCCGCACGAGATCGCCGGGCTGCACGACCGGGTTCGTGCCGCCGAAGATGAATGTCACACCCGTCTCGTCAGCGAAAAACGTTGACCGCCCCGGATCCTGATACGCCACTCGCCCCTCGAAGACGACGCGAGCAGGCTCCGCGTCGGGAGGCGTGACCTCGGCCGCGATCTCGCCGGCCTTCGTGAGCACGCGTGGCGCGGACGGGGGCTCGGCCAAAGGTGCTCGAGCCGCAGCGAGCCACGCCGCGACGATGGCCAGAAGCACGGTCGGATGCATGGGCGATGTCATTGCGATACGAGTCTACCAGCGGCGGACTCAACGATCCCACTACGCGGCACGGCGTATCGGGCGTGATCCAACGGTCACCATGCAGGAACTCCCAAAAAGTGACTGTTGGATCATCACTCTGCCGCGGCTGTTGCTGGCCAGCGGCGATCGGTTCAGTGCTCGTTGATTCGTCGCTCCAGTGCCGACAGTGTCTCGAGCACCTCGTCGAAGGACGGGGGCTCAGTGAGGTACATGTCTCGCATCGCGGCGAAGTCGCGGCGGAGTGCCGGTATTCGCTCATCGCTGGGCAGCAGGCGAAAAGAGCCGGGCCGTGCCGTTTCGTAGTTCGCCCATGCACTGCCGAAGAACAGCCGCTTCCAGCCCACGACACGCTTGCATGCCTCGACGTCTGCGATGGCGGGTTCCGTCGCTGGGTGAATCGCGAGAGCCGCCACGTCGGCATAGTGACGCGAGAAACGGTCGGGCGTTGGCTTGCCGGCGGGACGGTGATGCTCGGCGTGCAGGATCGTCGCCTTCTCCCAGAATGTCCGGTCGAGGCCCAGGGCGACGACGTCGCATTGCCAATTGGGGATCGCGTTGGGAAGGGCGTCGACGAGCCACGGCGTGATGGCGTAACGCCCAACCGGCTGCTGGTCCGTCAGTGAGCCGAACTCGAGTTTCACGGCACGTCGCAGATAGTTGAATCCAGTCGGCTGGTCAGTCGGGTAGTGAAAGAACAGATTCGGCGAACCGCTGGTCCCATCGGCTGTGAACTCGAACCAGGCCCCGCGCTCAGGTTTGCCAAGAACGCCCTTTGCTTCGGCCTCGAGAAGCGGCTGGAACTGCTCCCGCACAGCCTCCGCGCAGGCCGACTCAGCGAGGGTCATCCACTTGTCGGCTTGGTTGCGGCTCGCGCCCGCTTCAGGGAGTCCGAGAAGCGACGGTGAGACCGACAGGTCGATATCCTCCGAGAATCGATCGATGACCCGAAATACCTTCGACAGCGAGGTGCCTCCCTTGAAGACGAGGCTCTCGCGGAACTCCGAACGGAAGAGCACACCCAGCAGCCAGCAGACCCAGAAGTCTTTTTCCAGCATGACGGCGGATAGACCTCGCCTGGCGGCCGCCTGCTCGAAGTAAAGCCGGCGTTCCTCATTCGGAAGCTCGAGGAACGCGAGCCTCATGGCCTGCCCTCCGCGAGTTCGCGGAAGATGGGATGCATCCACGTCGGCGCCAGACGAAGATCATCAAGCAGTTTCCGCCGTTCCACGGCGGGGAGCGTTCGCTTCAAATGGGCGCGTCGCTCGGTCGTGACGTGCTCGCGGCCGAGTTCACGAAACGCTTGAATCAGCAGGCCGCTGAGCCGTCCGGAGGTGTCCATGTTGCGAGGAGTCGTGCGCCGTAGCTGGATCGTTGTGCCGCCGACGATGACGGTGCGACTGGGGCCGTCGGTGAGAAAAACCACCTTTGCCGGCACCTGCTCCGTGAGGCCGAGCGCGTTGGCGGCGTACGCGCCGGCGGGCTGCAGGCGGACGCGGTCACGGCCGGCGATCGCTCTCGCCACAGCTTCGGGCGGCGGCGAGAGCGGACCGAGGCGCGGGTGCTCTTCGGGATAGTCGTAGACCCCTCGGGCCAGCCGGCGGATCGACCCCGCACGAACAAGCCTGTGCAGGGCAACATCAATGGCCCTTCGGTTTCCGAGATCGAGAAAATCCGACGGCACAGCGACGCATCCCCGGCCCCGACGCCGGACAGCAGCGAGGATTCTCGCGTCGAGCGATTCCGACGATTTGTGACGACCCGCCATGTAAGAAAAAGTAGCACGTTCTTCTTACGGAATCAACTCCTGGGCTGGGATTTGCGCAGCCTTCTTGCGGCCTCCCTGCGGTCATAGGTGAGTGGAACAACGGCCTCGGGGGGCCCGCCCGCGGTGGCCGGCTCTTCGGTCGGGCTTGGGTGGATCGAGCCCCAGACCGGGGCGGGAGCGACGTCGCGATCCGTCGGCCTTCCGCGCTCGAGTGCGGCCAGAGCCGGCACGGTGTTGATCGAGAACCTGGCGACCATCTGCGGCTTCTCCTGCCCCTCGACCTGACGCGTCTCGATCACGACATCGCCGACCAATGCCTTGAGCACTTGGGCTGCCACGCCCACGTCGCCCTGCAGGAGTTCGCGAAGCTTCCCGAGCGCGGCGACGACGTCCTGCTCCCGAACGCTCTTCACCTTCGGCCGCTGGCCGGCCCGCTGGAGTTCCTTGAGCTGCTCGCGCTTGGCGGCGAGTTGACGGCCCATCTCTTCCGCCTTGGCAATCACGGCGTCGAGGTGCGTGACGTCAGCCTTGTCGAGCCGATCGGTCAGCCGCTTCAGCTGCCGGTCCTCGTTGGCGATCTCCTGCTCGAGTTTCTTCGTGGACGGGATCGGCCGCCGTGCCAGCTCCGCGAGCCGGGCATTCACGGTCGCGGTGAGGTCGGCAATGAAGCCGTCGTCGAAGATGGTCGCCTTCACGGCGGCGAGTACGGCCTCGTCGATGATTCGAGCCGACTTGTAGCCACGGTTCGTGCAGCCCTTTATGCCGTGCAGGGCATTGTGGCAGAAGAAGCTCTGGTACTTGCCTAACGAGCGGCCGAGGATCATTGGCTGTCCACAACCGCCGCAGATCGGGCGGATGAGTACCTTGGGATAGAGATCAGCGCGGTAGGCCTTCTTCTTACGATCCTTTGCTGATCTTCCGAACGATTGGGCTGCCAGTTGCAGTTTGTCGCGGACGGCCTGGGAAAGCTCGTCGGAAAGGATTCGGAGTTGCGGCGATTCGCGAACGAGCCACTGATCCTGTGGCAGTTTCACATAGCGGACCTTGCCGGTCTGTCTGTTCTTCTCTTGCCGCGTCGTCCGAAACACCTCCCGGCCGACGAGCCGCTCGCGGGAATAGAGCTTGCGGATCATGTTGTGCGACCAGGTCTGGCGGCCGCCGACCCTGTGCTCGTTGAAGAGTCGGGCAACGTCGATCGGGCTCTTCCCCTCACGGGCGATAAGTTCTGCGCCTCGTACGATCCAAGCTGCGGCGTCTGGGTCGACCTCGGCCCGCTTCTCGATCGTCCCCTTGTGGGTGATCACGGGGCTGCCGTCTGGGTTCGTGACGGTGACCATCCGATAGCCGACGCCGGGCGGCTGAATGTTGTCGCCACGGTGGAAGGCGTCGTCCATGCCCCGCTTCACCTTGGACCTGAGCTGCGTGATGAAGGCCTCTTTCATCGAGCCGAGCACGGGAAGCAGGAGCGAGGACTGGGGATTGGCACTGTCGTAGCCGTCGCTGGCACCGACGACGCGGACGCCAGTTGCGTCCGCCAGTTTCCCGTGCCGCAGCGACTCGATCGTGTTGCGGCTCAGGCGGGAGAGGTCGTCGATCAGGAACCACGACACCCCGAACTCGTCACGTCGCTCGACGATCGTCTTGGCGAGGGTGTAGCCGGTGCGGCAGGCGAGCGTGCCGCTGACGGCGGCGTCCGCCGTGGCGGGTTCAGCTGCCGGCACGTTTACGCCGAGACGCCGATCGCGCCCGTACCGCATCCCCGTCGAACCAGATTTGGAACGGGAAGGGGTACGGGCAGAGACCGGCTGATTTCGCGGGCGTTTTGCGAAGGTGCTGCCTCATCAGGGAGCGAACGTCGCGGGTCGCCCCGACTTGCTGGCGTCGATGAAGAGGCCCACGCGGCCCGTCGAACACGGCGATAGCGGGTATCGTGTCGTGGTAGAGATCGTGTTTGTGGTCGAAGAGGCCCCGGAAGGGGGTTACACGGC
>JBIIQM010000172.1:0-7216 GCA_044342075.1 Pirellulales bacterium | reverse complement strand
CGTGTCCTTCTTAAACAGGTGGGGGGCCGGGCTTTTGGCGTCCGGCCCCCTCTTATTCACAACACAGAAGTTGCCGAGCCGGGCTTAGCAGCCGCAGCGACGGCAGCCCTTGCGACGGCAGCCCTTCTTCGAGGAACCGCAATCGCCGCAGGCAGCGGCACCAGCGTCGCCGCAGGCGCCAGCGTCGCCGCAAGCACCGGCGTCGCCGCCGCAGGCACCGGCAGCACCGGCGTCACCGCAACCGCCGCAGCCACCCTCGACGGGGACTTCGACAGCGACCGTGACACACTTCTGCACCGGCACTTCCTTCGTCACCGTGTGAGGAACGCGAACCGTGTAGCTCGCGGTCTTCGTCTCGGGGACGCAGTCATACGCCGTGACGGTGTAGGACTCTTCCTTCTGCGACGGGACCATGACCGTGTAGGAAACTTCCTTGGTCATCGTCTCCGGCACGCAACGGGTCACCTGGTACTCGCGAGTCTTCGTCTCGCTCTTGTACTTGGTGACGTTGACCGTGCGGGTCTTCTGCTCCGGCACCATCTTCGTGACGGTGTAGGTGCGGGTCCGCTCTTCCGGCACGCAGGTCGTGACGGTGTAGTTGCGGGTCCGCTCCTCCGAACGGTACTTCGTGACGCTGACCTTACGGGTCTTCGTCTCGGGCACCATCTTGGTCACGGTGTAGGACCGGGTCTTCTCTTCCGGACGATACTTGGTGACGCTGACCTTGCGGGTCTTGGTCTCGTTGACCATCTTCGTCACGGTGTAGTTACGAGTCCGCTCTTCCGAGCGGCACTTCGTGACGTTGACCGTGCGGGTCTTGGTCTCGGGGACGTACTTCGTCACGGTGTAGGTGCGAGTCCGCTCCTCGGGGCGGCACTTCGACACCGTGTAGGTGCGAGTGCGCTCTTCGGTGCGGTGCTTCGTCACGTTCACCATCCGGCTCCGCTGCTCCTGACGGCACTTGTTGACCGTGTAGGAGTAGGGGACCTCTTCCGTGGTGCACTGGTAGGACGTGACCGGGACTTCCTTCGTTTCACACGTCGGAACCCAGACGCGCTTGCAGCACATCTTCGGGGGGCACGGGCAGCCACAGGCGTCGGTGCCGCTCGAGGGCACTTCCACCATCTGGGTCTGCCAGCTGCCGCCACGGACCTGCACCGTCTTCGTCGACTGGACCGGAACGCGCTTCTGCACGGTCCGGCTGCCGGTCATCTCTTCGGTGTAGGGGACGTTCACCGAGTAGGTCTGCTCGACCTGCTCGGTGTAGGGAACGCTGACCGAGTAGGTCGAAACCTTCTCCTCGGTGTAGGGCACCATCACCGTGTAGGTGGCGGTCTTCTCTTCCTGAACAGGCACGTTCACCGTGTAGGTCTGCTCGACCGACTCGGTGTAGGGGACCTGGACCGTGTAGGTCGAGGTCTTCTCTTCCTGGACCGGGACGCACACCGTGTAGGTCTGCTCGACCTCTTCGGTGTAGGGGACCTGGACCGTGTAGGTCGAGGTCTTCTCTTCCTGGACCGGAACGCTCACCGAGTAGGTCTGCTCGACCTCTTCGGTGTAAGGGACCTGGACCGAGTAGGTCGAGGTCTTCTCTTCCTGCTTCGGAACCATGACGGTGTAGGTGGAGGTCTTCTCCTCCGACACCGGAACGTTCACCGTGTAGGTCTGCTCGACCGACTCGGTGTACGGGACCTGGACGGTGTACTCAGCCGTCTTGGTCTCCGTCACGTTCTTGTTGACCGTGTAGTTCACGGTCTTGGTCCGAGTTTCGGGAACCTGCACGGTGACCGTGCGGGTCTTCGTCTCGGTCCGCGGAACGCGCTTGTTGACCGTGTAGGTCCGCTCGCGAGTTTCCGTGGTGTACTCGGTCGACGTGACCGTCTTCATCTCGGTCACGTACTGACGCTGATACACCGTCTTGGTGCCGCCGCACGAAGCGCCGGCATCACCACAACCACCGCACTCACCACCGCTGACGACGGCGCCGCCTTCACAGCCACCCTCGCAGCCACCACCGCAGGAGCCGCAGTCCTTCGCCCACGTGCTGGTGCACATGGCGACGACGGCGACGGCCGGCAGGAGGCAAGAAAGAACTTTGCGAATCACGCAAACCTCCGGGAAAAAAGAAACAGGAAGAAAAGACTCGAGCAGGTTGTTCTCGAACGCGCCCGAACTTCGGTCGGTCGAAGAGACCTTTCTCTTGCACGACCGAACGATTCGGCCGCCTGATAAGTTGGATAGATTACGTTGACTAAAACGGCTTGCAAGCGGTCGGGACGCCGGATTTTTGAAATACCCACAAGGAGGGCCGTTTTCGAAGAGAAAAGGCCCGAAAACAAGGGCCGCCACGATCCGACACTCGCGGGCAACCGAGGTTTTTCAACAATTTGGCCGGGGCGCGGCCGGCTGACAGGCACGGAGGCCTGTCCTACGAAGGGCTCGTCAGGCCCCGCGGCCTGAAAACACCGCGCTGCTCAGCCGGGCCAGGAGCCAGAGCGTGCCGAGCGGCAGAACGATCGTGGAAATCGTGAAGTAGATCGCGAGATTCACGATCGACTCGCCCACGTCGCCGATCGCCGCATAGAGCCGCTGCGCCCGGTCGCCCACGTAGTCGATCGGGTTGTAGCGCTCATACCACGGCGTCGATGCATCGACCGCCTGCGCCTGCTCGATCTTCTCCGTCGTGCTCGCGACCGAGGCCGTGGCCTGCTGATAATTGGCCTCGAGAAACCGTGAGGCCACGAGCGAGTCGAGCCAGGCCGACGTCGGGATCGCCAGCCGCGCAAAGAGCGCGATCGCGAAGAGACGCCGGCCCCAGCCCGAGAGCGAAGGCTGCCACCGCGGGCCCACGAACGCGGCGGCCGCAAAGGCTGCAAGTGGCGGCAGAAAGAGCCACCAGCCGAGCGCCCGGCTGATCTGCAGCCCGAGCCGCTGCACGCCCAGGGCCGTGGTGCTCGTGAGCAAGAGCGATCCATATTGTTCGACGAGATCGTTCACCGGATCGAGCGCCTGCCCGATGCCGAGGCTCCCGCCGGGGCCGAAGCTGAAACTCACCTCCGAGCTCTGCGCCAGTGAGATCGCGCTATCGAGGCCGCGAGTGGCGGCGAGCGCCGCGAGCGTGCGGGCGAAGGTCGCCTCGAGCCAGGCCTCGCCACGAGCGTCGGCAAACGGCGCGACCAGGAGCATGGCGGCTAGCGCCATCGCGGCGAAGAAGATCCCCCGCGCCGCCGGCTGGCGGCTCTGCTCCGGCAGCCCGGAGAGCCAGTCTCCCGACAGGATCCGCTCGAAGATGTCGCGCTGGCCCGGCGGCGCCGGGGACGCAGGAACGAGCGGGGAAAGAGGCGTTTCACTCATGGCATCCATGGGGGCTCATTTTGGAGCGGCATCCCCCGACTGGTAAAATTCGTGTGGGGCAGGTCAGACGAAAACAGTTGTCTCATATCCGCGGGGCATCGGGAAAGACAACGCTATGAAAAGGGAGGACGCGCCATGGAAACCGTCATGGACATTTTGCGTTTCAAGGGGTTCAGGCCGCCCGTCGCCACGACTCCCGCCGCCTCGGTGCTCGAGGCTACGCGGCTGATGAACGACGAGAGGATCGGGGCGGTCTTGGTGATGCACGGCGGGCGGCTCGTGGGCATGTTTACCGAGCGCGACGTGCTGCGGCGGGTGGTCGCCGAGATGCGGCGTCCGGAAGAGACGCTCGTCGCCGAGGTGATGACCGAAGAGGTGCTCTGCTGCGATGCGGAAACCGCCATCGACGAGGTGAGCGAAGTGATGCGTCGCCAGCGGGTGCGTCACCTGCCGGTGGTCGATGGCGACGGGCTCGTCGTGGGCCTCGTGTCGATCGGCGACGTGAACGCGCAGCGATTCACGTCCTGCGAGATCGCACTGCACCAAGTGGAGGACTACATTCACCGCCGGGCGTGAAAGTAGGACAGGCTTCAGCCTGTCACCGGTGGCACAGGCTTCCGGTGGGGCAGGCTTCAGCCTGTCACCGGTGGGGCAGGCTTCCAGCCTGCCTGAGTTGAGACAGGCTAAAGCCTGTCCTACCGGCCCTCGAGCATCTCCTCGAGCACCGGCCGCATGATCGCGGCGCGCCGTGCGTTGCCGATCGTGCTCGGGTGCTGCTGGTCGTCGAGAAAGCACTCCGGGGCCGGCGTGCCATCGGGACCGAGCAACGCGGCGTTGGCGTCGATGAACCGCAGCCGCTGCCCGCCCCGGCCCGACTCGATAAAAGAGCGGATGGCCTCGTTGGCCTCCCGTTGGCGATCGGCCTGATCCCAGCGCTTGATGCTCGGCGCGATTGCCACGAACGCGATGGCGACGTCGGGCAAATCCTTGCGGACGTTCGCGACCAGCCGCTCGAAGGCCTGGCAGACCTCGGCGGCCGTGGCGCCAGAGCCGATGTCGTTGGTGCCGGCCGATACGACGATCACGCGGGGCTTCGAGCCGGCGACGAGTCGCGGGGCGAATGCCGCGAGTTCCGCCAGCGGGGCCGCCCCGACGCCGCGGTTGACGACGTTCATTCCGGGAAAGTCGTCGGCAAGCGTGGCCCAGAGCCGGATGTTCGACGAGCCGAGCAGGCACACGCCCCCCTGCACCGGCGGCTGTTCTCGTTCCAGTTTTTCGTACGCGGCAATCTCCTCCTCCCAACGGGCGGGCGGCGGGCCGGCCGGCGGCGGCGCGACGACGTTCGCAGCGGCTTTCTTGGCGAGCGGCCGGGCGAAGATCTGCTTCCAGTCAGTCGCCATGCTGACGACGTGCCAGCCGTATTGCTTGGCCGCTTCGAGCGAGGCATTCGTCGGCTCGCCGTAGGCCATCTCGCGCTCGCCGTCGTCGTGCAAGACGAGCAACTGGAGGTTGGGCCTGTGGGTCGACTGCGACCAGCGGAGCATCGCGATGTCGCCCGCCGTGCCGACGTTGCCGGCGGCGAAGATCGGCCGCCGGCCGATGTGCTCCCCGATGCTCACCGGCTTGCGGTCCTGGTCATTGAGCACGTCCAACTCGGGCTTCACGACAAGCGCCAGCCGACGGTTGGGCGAGCTGCCCGGGGGCAGTTGTTCGTCGGCATCAATCTCCTGCTCCTGCAGTTCGGCCTTCGGCCGCGAGGCGATCACATGTTCGGGGCCGATTGCATACCAGGCTTCCGCCGCCGGCCGCATGAAATGGACGCCGCTACCGGAGCAGATCCAGACCGTGAATCCCTTGCTCCGCAAAAGCGCGATGAGCTCGTGCATGGGCTGGTAGGTGACGTCTTGGTAGGGCACGTCGAAGACCGGGTGCCGCGCGGTTTTCAAAAACCCCCGCACCGCCTCCTCGAGCCGTTCCTCGGTCATGCCGGCGAGCGTGGAAAACGTGATGTCGGCAAGAAACTTCTTGCCGAGCTTGCGAATGAATTCGATGTCGCCGCCGAGCAGCGTCGCATAAGGCTCCTCGTGCGCGAGTTCCGGACGATCGGCCACGAGCGACTTCACGCGGTCGATCAGAAACGCCCCGTGCACGATCGGCTTCTCGCAGACGAGCGTGCCATCGTTATCAAACACCGCCACGCGTTCCGGCACAGGCACGAACGTGTCGGATCCCGGGCGGGTCACGCGGTCGAGGAAGTCGAGGATCGATTGCTTGGTCGGGCCGTCGTTCCAGCTGGGGAGCGGATCGCGGGCAGCCGCCGGCAGCGCGGGTTCGGGGCGCCGCACCGGCGACTGGGGCGGCGCTGCGGGGCGGCTGCCGACGAACGCGGCGACCCCGACGATGCCCGCCAGGGCAAGAAGCGGCCAGACGGCCGATGGACGGCGGCGGCAGGCTTTTCCGGTGGTGTCGGGCGTGTGGGCTTCGGTCATCGTGACTCCTGCAATCCGGCCTGAATCGGCGGCAACGATATCCGCTTCGGGACAAAGCGGTCTACTTACTTTAATCGGTCTATGGTGGTCGTTCTTTTGCATCGGCCGCGGGCGGTGGTAATTTGCCCGGGCTGTCGCCAACCCCCGAGGAGCCCAATCGATGCCCCTGCCCCGCCTGTGCATGCTGATTCTGCTTGCGGCCTTCGCTTCACCGGCCGCCGCCGACGTTTCGCTCAACAACATGTTTGGCGACCACATGGTGCTCCAGCAGGGCATTAAAAACAAAGTCTGGGGCAAGGCCGATCCGGGCGAGCAGGTTGCCGTCACGCTCGGCGGCCAGACGCACTCGACCGCGGCCGCGGCCGACGGCACTTGGCACGTGTTCCTCGATCCTGTGAAGGAATACGGCGGCCCGCACACGCTCACCGTGAAGGGCAAAAACACCGTCACGTTCTCCGACGTGCTCATCGGCGAGGTCTGGGTCTGCGCCGGTCAGTCGAACATGCAGTGGAGCGTGAACCAGTCGAACGATCCCGACCTGGAGAAGGCCGCGGCGAAGTTCCCGAACATTCGGCTGATCTCGGTGCCGCAGGTGGGCACGCAGGAGCCGCAGTGGAATTTCAACGGCAAGTGGCAGCAGTGCTCCCCAGAGACGGTCGGCAATTTTTCGGCGGTCGGCTACTGCTTCGGCCGGCAGCTCAACCAGACGCTCGGCGTGCCGGTGGGCCTGATCAACAACGCCTGGGGCGGCAGCGCCGCCGAAGCCTGGGTGAAGCGCGAGAAGGTCGCGGCTCATCCCACACTCAAGGCGATCCATGATCGCTGGGTGAAGATGGAGTCGGCCGAGAAGCCCGACGAAAACCAGATGAAGGGCAACGCCCGGCCCGGCAACATCCACTCCGGCGTCCTCACGCCCTCGATCGGTTACGGCATCAAGGGGGCGATCTGGTATCAGGGCGAGTCGAACGCCGGCCGCGCCTATCAATACCGCGAACTCTTCCCCTTCATGATCAAGTCGTGGCGGGAGGAATGGGGTCTGGGCGACTTCCCGTTCTACTGGGTGCAGCTGGCCGACTTCAAAGCCGAGAAGGCCGAGCCGGCCGAGAGCGACTGGGCCGAGTTGCGCGAGGCGCAGACGATGACGATGAAGGCGCTGCCGAACACGGGCGAGGCCGTGATCATCGACATCGGCGAGGGGAAGGACATTCACCCGAAGAACAAGCAAGACGTCGCCAAGCGACTGGCTCGCTGGGCGCTCGCCGAGACCTACAAGGTTCCCGGAATCGCAGCGCGGAGCCCGCTCTATAAAGGTATGGAAAAGCAGGGTTCGAAGATCGTGCTCTCGTTCGACAACGTCGGCACGAAGGCGGCCG
>JBIIQM010000117.1:0-7370 GCA_044342075.1 Pirellulales bacterium | reverse complement strand
ACGAACTCGCGCTGAGCCACCTCTCGTCGCCGGGCGAGACCGGCAGGAAGGCCGGCGACAAGCCGGGCCCGTTCGTACCCGAGACACTCGACGACATGGAGCGGCGGCACGTGATGGCCACGCTCGAGGCCGTCGGCGGCAACAAGACGAAGGCCGCGGCGATCCTCGGCATCGAGCGATCGACGCTCGACCGCAAACTCGCCCGCTGGGCCAAACAGTAGGACGGGCTTCAGCCTGTCTCCAAGCAGGCTTCAGCCTGTCAAAAAAAACCGTTCGCCCTACAGCCCGAAATACCGCTTCCACGCCTCGACGTCGTGCGGCCCGGGTTCCGCGGGCTTGGCATCCTGATCGGCGCGCGAACGGCTTTTCGCCCGCAACTCTGCGAGCCATTCCTCGCAGCCTTTTGCCTCTGCCCGCTTCCGCCTGGCCGCCACCTGGAGCCGCCGGTCGCTCGACACCACGACGAGGCTCGAAGGGGCGTGGTCGTCGTCGACCAGTTCCTCGATGAGCGAGTCGGCGTCGGGGTATTCCCGCGCAAACCACACACGGATGCCCCGGTGCGTGGTTCGGCCGGGCAGGCCGTCGGGTGCCCGCGCGGCATCGAAGACGACGATCGTCTTCCCGGCCTCGTCGCCGAGCCGGTCTGCGAGCATGTCGAGTAGCGCCAGCCGCGATTGCTCGAAGCCGCGAGGTCCGCGCTCCCTGCCAAAAACGCCCGATGCGTGCAGCAGATTGTAGCCGTCGATGATGACAGTCATCGCCCGTCGCTCGCGAGGGGGCGGTCAGGAACCGAGCCGATACTTCACGCGACCGCCAACGATCGTGGCCACCGCCCTGCCCTTGAGCGTCCAGCGGTCGAACGGCGAATTGACGCTCTTTGATTGAAACTGCCGCACGTCCACCTGCCAGGAGAGGTCTGGGTTGATGAGCGTGATGTCGGCGACGGCCCCAGGTCGCAGCGTGCCACGGTTCACCCCGAGGATCCGCGCCGGCAGCGTGCTCATCGCCTCGACGAGCCGCGGCCAGCCGATGCGGCCGGTGGCCACGAGCCGCGTCACGCAGAGGCCTACGGCCGTCTCGAGGCCGAGGATGCCGAACGGCGCCCGGTCGATCTCGAGCATCTTTTTCTCGCGGGCATGCGGGGCATGGTCGGTGGCGATGCAATCGATCGTGCCATCGACGATACCGGCGATGATCGCCTCGACGTCAGCGGCGGTCCGCAGCGGCGGGCTCATCTTGAAGTTCGAGTCGAAGCCGCGCAGGCTCTCGTCGGTGAGCGTGAAGTGGTGCGGGCAGGCCTCGGCGGTCACCCGGGCGCCGCGTTTCTTGGCCGCGCGAATGAGATCCACGCCGCCGGCCGTCGAGACGTGCATCACGTGGAGCCGGCCACCCGTGATTTCCGCCAGGGCGATGTCGCGGCCGATCATCACGTCCTCGGCCGCGGCGGGCATGCCCGTCAGGCCGAGCACCATCGACACGAGCCCCTCGTGCATCACGCCCCCCCGGGAGAGCTCGAGCACCTCCTCGTGGGCCAGGATCGGCTTGTCGAACATCCGGCAGTATTCGAGCGCCCGCCGCATCAGTTCGGCGTCGTAGACCGGCGCGCCGTCGTCGCTGAAGGCCACGGCGCCCGCCTCGACGAGCTGGCCGATATCAGCCAGCTCCTTGCCTTCGCGATTGCGGCTCACGCAGCCGACCACGAAGACGTTGCAGGTGTCGGCCCGGGCCGCCTTCTGGTGGATGAATTCGACGGTCGACTGCGTGTCGATCGGCGGCTCGGTGTTGGGGATGCAGGCGACGCTCGTAAAGCCGCCGGCGATCGCCGCGCGGGTGCCGGTCTCGATCGTCTCGTCCTCCTCGCGGCCGGGCTCGCGGAGGTGCACGTGCATGTCGATCAGTCCCGGCGCGACCACCAGGCCGGTGGCGTCGATCGTCTCGTCGGCCTTGCCGAGCGGCTGCGTGTCGGCGTGACCGATCGCCACGACGAGCCCGTCGCGGACCAGCACGTCGTCGATGCGGTCGATGCCCTGCGAGGGATCGATCACGCGGCCGCCGCGAATCAGGAGCGTGCCCATCAGACGATCCTCCCTGTCGGCTGTGTGGCGGCCGCCGCGCCGGCCGGCGTGCGCGGCCCGCAGGTGAGCCACAAGACGCCCATCCTCACGGCCAGGCCGTTGGTGACCTGGTTGAGGATGAGCGACTGGGGGCAATCGGCCACGTCGGCCGTCACCTCCACGCCGCGGTTGATCGGACCCGGGGCGAGGATGAGAAGATCCTTCTTCGCCCGCTTGAGCCGCTCCTTCGTCATCGCGTAGAGGTGGGCATATTCGCGGACCGACGGAAACGGCCTCGTGTTCTGCCGCTCGAACTGGATCCGTAGCAGGTTGAGCACATCGCAGCGGGGCACGATGGCGTCGAGATCGTGCGACACTTCGACGCCCAGTTCGCGCCAGCGCTGCGACACGAGCGTGGGTGGGCCGCAGAGGATCACCTTCGCCCCGAGCTTCACGAGGCCCCAGAGATTCGACCGGGCGGTGCGGCTGTGGGCGATGTCACCCACGAGCCCGACCGTGACCCCCGCGAGATCGCCGCGTTGTTCGCGGATCGAGAAGATGTCGAGCAGGCCCTGCGTGGGGTGCTCGTGCGGGCCGTCGCCGGCGTTGATCACGCCAACATCGAGGTGCTCCGCGAGCAGGTGCGGCGTGCCCGGGGTCGCATGCCGCACCACGACGGCGTCGATCCCCATCGCCTCGAGATTCTTGGCGGTGTCGATGAACGACTCCCCCTTCGAAAGGCTGCTGCTCGAGGCCGTGAAGTCGACGACATCGGCGCCGAGCCGGCGGGCGGCGAGCGAGAAACTCGTGCGCGTGCGGGTCGAGTTTTCGAAGAACAGATTGACGATGGTGCGGCCGGTGAGCACCGAGAGTTTGCGGCGGCAGCCGTCCGTCGCCTCCTTGAACCGGGCGGCGGTGTCGAGGAGCAGGCGAATGTCGTCGGGCGAAAGCCGCTCGAGGTCGAGCAGGTGCCGGTGGTTCCAGCCGGGGGGAAACGGCTCGTGGTCGGCGTTGGGGGGGGACATGCGGGGGGGTTCCGGCGGGCGAAGCGACGGGATTCTAGCCGGCATTACCCGCTGGCACCAAAGGGGTTGCGCCGGCTGGCAGCGGCAGGCCAAAACCGGGCATCTGGCCTTGATCCGGTGCTTCAACAATTTCTACCCTTTCACCTCCATGCCCCAGGCCAGGCGGCCCGGGCGTTGCACGGCAAGACTCATATAAACACCACCGCGATGAACACCATCGATCCAAGCAAAGCGTTCTCCAGGCCTTGTCGATCGCTGTGGCTGTTGGCCGGGCTCTTGCTGCTCACGCAGGCCGGCTGCACGTCGGCGATCACGACGGCGGCGATGCGCGAGGCCTTGAGCGGCACGCTGGCGTCTCTGGCCACACCGCTGCCCCACGCCGCCGGGCGGGAGCCGGCGAGCGACGACGAAAAACATGAAACGGAAGAAGTAGCCGAGGCGATCGATGCAGACGCCGATGAAGAAGCACCGGCAGTCGCAGGAAAGCCGAAACTGACCCTCGACCAGGCGGTCGAACGGGCGGTGAGTCGGCTCTCGGCCGCAGGCCAGCTCGACGCGGCCACGCAGGCCACGCTGCTTGCGATGCTCGAGAGCACGAATCCCGAAGACTGGCCTGCCGCGATCGATGCCTTCACGGCGTCGCTCGAAGCCAATCGCCCGCCGATCCCCGCGCAACCTGCGGCCGCCCCTGCCCCCGACAGCTCCGTCTCACAAACCGAGCCCGAGCCGATGCCCGAGCCCGAAGCTCTGAATATGCACGCTCCCGTGGCTCTAACCGCTCCCGTGGCTCTAACCGCTCCCGTGGCGCTGCCCGCTCCCGTGGAGGAAACTGCGACCGCGCCGGCAGAGCTCACGGCTGTGGTCATCGAGCCGGTGTCGCATGCCGTCGAAGAGGCCGCCCCCGAGCCCGAGGATCCGGCCGACGAGCCGGTCGCGCCGGCACTTGCCGTCCGCAACCCGTGCTTCGTCACCAAGGTGAAGGCCTGGGGAGTGGTCGATCGCTTCCCCACGCAGGTCTTCCGCCGCGGCCAAGACGTGATCGTCTACTTCGAACTCGAGCACCTCTCGTGCCGCAGCGATTCAGCGGGTCACGCGACGAGCATCGACACGGCATTCCGTCTCGTCGGCGCCGACGGCGCGCAAATTCGCACCTGGACATTCGAGCCTGTCGACGAGACCTGCCTCTCGCAAAGGCGCGATTACTTCGCCCGCTATTTTCTGCGCATGCCCGACAACGCCCCGGCCGGCCCTTGCCGGCTCGAGTTCGTCGTCACCGACAGGCTCGCCGGCGCTTCGACGCAGTCGCATCTCGACCTCGAGATCAATGATCGCCAGTAGCCCTCACGGGGCCGGCAGTGGCTTGATCGCATCGGCCGCCGGCTCGTCGGGAAACTGCGCCGGCGGTGCCTGATCCCTCGCCGCGGCGGGCGGCGCCGGGACGATCTCGTCGACGAGCGCGTCGGCCGGCACCGCAGCGGGCGCGTCGGCGGTGGGCGGGAAGACTTCGAGCTGGAGCAGGTCGGCGATCTGCACGGCGCCGTTCCAGCGGTCGGCCTGCGATTCCACGAAGGCGAGTTCCGTCTCGGTGAGAATCCGCTGGGCCTGGAGCAGGCTCAGGAACGTCACTTCACCGCGGGCATACAGCGTCTGCGTGAGCTGCACCGTCTCGCGGGCCTTCGGCAGGATGTATTGCTCATACCACTCGACGAGCCGCTGCGAGGTGCGGTAGTTGGCGATCGCCTGCGCCGCCTGGGTGGCGAGATCGAGCTCGATCGTGCGGAGGTCGGCCCGTGAGGCGGCGATGTCGGCCCGCGCCGAGCGGATGTTGCCCTGATTG
Source organism: Pirellulales bacterium (assembly GCA_044342075.1). GTDB lineage: Bacteria > Planctomycetota > Planctomycetia > Pirellulales > UBA1268 > RGVT01. Next base: position 2,454 of record JBIIQM010000117.1, on the reverse strand, counting down.
CGGTCGAAGAGGGGCACGGCCATCATCACCTGCGCGAGCCCCTGATCCTGCGGCGGGCCGCCCACCTGCCGCTGGTAGCCGCCCATGAGGTTGACGTTCGGGATCGGCTGGACGGCAGCTCGCTCGAGTGCCCACTGGGCTCGAGCGATCTCCGCCTCCGCGGCCCGGGGCTTCGCGTTGGCCCGCACGACCGCCTCCTGCAGGTTTTTGAGGTCGAAGATCGGCAGTTTCTGAAACAGGTCGGCCTCGAGCCGACCGATGTCGGCGCGCGGCAGGCCGACCGCGGTGGCGAGTTGCCGGCGGCCGGTCTCGATGTAGACCGATGCATTGAGCAGCCGCACGTCGGCCCGGTCGCGTTCGATGCTCCAGAAGAGCACGTCGGCCTTCGTGCCCTCGCCCGCCTCGGCGAGCTGCCGGCCGATCTCGTACGATCGCTTCGCGATGTCGAGCAGCAGCTTGTAGATCTCGACCCGCCGCTGCGAGACGAGCAGGGCGTAATAGCTCTGTCTTACTTCACGCAACACGTCGAACCGGGCGCGAATGAGTTCATACTCCGCCCTTTGCACCTCGCGCAGGGCAGCTTGCTGCTGCAGCCGCAGCTTTCCCCCGGTGACAAGATCTTGTGCCACCGTTCCGCTCCACTGGCTGTCCAAGCCTGCCGCCTGCGGCGTGAAGCCGGCGATGACGGGGTTCGGATAGAGCCGCGCCTGCACGGCCTTGCCTCGCGCCGCCTCGATGGCGGCCATCGCCTGCCGCAGCTTCGGATGGCTCCGCATCGCGAGATCGACGAACTCCGGCAGCGTGGCCGGCGACGGCCCGTGGATCGACTCCTCGGCGAGGTCCGTCGGCAGCAACGCCATGGCATTTTCGGGGCTTCCCGCGAGTGGCACGCCGGACTCAGCCATGCGGATCTCGGTGCCGGGCTTCGGCCATCCCTCGGCTCGGCACAATCGCGGCGAGGCGACGGCTGCGGCGATCCCGCAGGCGATGCAGAGGCGCGAGACCACGGACCAAAGCAGCGGCATTGTGAAGCGGAGATGCATGGAAGTGATTCTTGGAGGGCCGCCTGAAACGAACCGGAACCGACACCTCTCCGGCATCGGCATTTCCTGCCTGACTGCTTCAAAAAACGGATTCCGCACGACCGGCATGACCATCCGCGGCGCGGGGTCTGGGGGTTTGGGTACATTGGAGACCCCATTCCGCCCGCCGTCGCCCGGAGCCATTGCCCTGCCGTGCCGATCCTCGCAGCCGAGCATCTCGAGAAGACGTTTGGAACGGGCGACCACGGCGCCGCCGGCGTGGCGGCGGTCCGTGGAATCGATCTGGCCGTTCGCCAAGGGGAGTTTGTAGCGATCACCGGCGCCTCGGGCTCCGGCAAGAGCACACTCCTCCACATGCTCGGCGGCATCACGCGGCCCACGGCCGGCCGCGTTTTGCTCGAGGGTGTCGACCTCGCATCGCTCGATGACGATGCCCTAGCGGTCGTGCGCCGGCGGCGAATTGGCTTCGTCTTCCAGCGCTATAACCTGCTGCCGGAACTCTCGCTCGCCGAAAACGTCGCCCTGCCGCTCGTGCTCGACGGCGCTTCGGAAGCGCGGGCCGACGAGGCGGCGCTCGCCGCGCTCGAGACGGTCGGCATGGGCCACCGCGCCCGCCATCGCCCCGATGAGCTTTCCGGTGGCGAGCAGCAGCGCGGCGCGATCGCGCGGGCCCTCGTCGCCAAGCCGGCGATCGTCCTCGCCGACGAACCGACCGGCGCCCTCGACTCGGTCAACTCCAAGCGCGTCGTCGAACTGCTCGGCACGCTCGTCGCTGACCGCGGGCAGACCGTGATCCTCGTCACGCACGACGCGGGCGTCGCCGCCGCGGCGGGCCGCACGATCCGGATCAGCGACGGCCTCGTCGCCTCCGATTCGGAGAACGGCGGCCTGGGCGGCGGGCCGCTGACTGGAAGCGAGCCATGAATCTCGGCCGCCTCCTGCTGCGACAGTGGCGAAACCGCCCTGGCCGGGCGTTGGCGACGGTGGCGAGCGTGGCCGTGGCGGTGGGCGCGGTCGTCGCCACCTGGGTGGCCGCGGATGCATCGCGGGCGGGCTACCGTCGGCTCACGGAGACCGTCGAGGGCGTGCCATCGATCGACGTGTCGGCGCGGGGCGGCGGCCGGTTCAACGTCGATCTCTTGCCGAAACTGGCCGACATTCCGGGGGTGCGGGCGGTCGTGCCGCTCTTCTATCGACCCACGCTACTGCGCATCGGCGAGAAGCGGGTGCGCGAGATCGCCGTCGGCGTCGATGCGGAATCGCTCGCGGCGAACGGTCTGCTCACGCTCAAGGCCGGCCGGCCCTGCAGCGGCGCCGGCGAGGTCGTGCTCGACGCGGCGGTTGCCGAGAGCCTCGGAAAAAAACTGGGCGACGACGTGATCTTCTTCGCCCGGCGACGGATCATGCGGCT
>JBIIQM010000116.1:0-7461 GCA_044342075.1 Pirellulales bacterium | reverse complement strand
GGCTTCCCCCGCCGGCTCGCCGACGCCTACCACTACGAGACGTTCCATCACCTGCAGCCGATGAACGCCTTCATGACCTGGTGCGCCATCGGCATGGTCGCCTCGCAGATCATCTTCGCGATCAACTTCTTCTGGAGCATGTTCTTCGGGCCGGTCGCCGGCCGGAATCCGTGGAACGCCAACACGCTCGAATGGACGGCGCCGAGCCCGCCGGGCCACGGCAACTTCGACTTCCAGCCGGTGGTCTACCGCGGCCCCTACGAGTATTCGGTGCCGGGCGTGGAGAAGGACCATCTCATGCAGACCGACCCGCCGAACGCGGCCGCGGCGGCTGCGGCGGCCGCCGCGCACTGAGGTCACCGATCGCCCTAGTCAACACTGGAAACCCGACTCGGGGACGGCAGAAGTCTTCTCGCGGAGAAACTCACTCCGCTGACGACCTACGGCGATTCCTTCCTCAGAAGGTCGGAAGTTCCTAACGCTCGTCGAGCTTCCGCCGATCCCCTCGTCTCCTCGTGGGTGAGGGGCAGGGGGGTGCAAAAGCCGTTTATGACAACAAGCCGCACTTTCAACTGGTCGCATCTCATCTCCTGCCTGCTCGTGGCGGTGACGGCGGTGCTGCTTTGTTTCGGGGCGCTCGTGACCACCTACGAAGCCGCGATGGCGGTGCCCGACTGGCCGGCGACGTATGGCCGCAACATGTTTCTCTTTCCCTGGGCCGAATGGTTTTGGGGCCCGTGGGACCTGTTTCTCGAGCACGGGCATCGGCTGCTCGGGGCGCTCGTGGGGATGATCTCGCTCGTGCTGGCGGCGGTGGTCTGGCGGACGAGCCGCTCGCCGGCGGTGCGGGCCCTCACCGCGGCGGCCGTCGTGCTCGTGATCGTGCAAGGGCTGCTCGGCGGGGCCCGCGTGCTCCTCGACGACAAGACGGTCGCCAAGATCCATGCCTGCACCGGCCCGCTCTTTTTCGCCGTGGCCGTGGCCGTGGCCACGCTCACTCGCAGCGCGCCGCGGAAGGCCGAGGCAGTTGAGCTGTCGTCGTCTCCGCCCGGCCCGCGCATGATCGCCGCCCGGGTCGGGGCCGCCGGGCTCGTGATCGCCTCCTATGTGCAGCTCGTGGCGGGGGCGCAGCTTCGCCACCTCGACGCCTCGATCGATCCCATCACATTCCGCTGGCTCGTCGCCTTCCACGTCGCCGGCGCTCTCGTGGTGGCGGTGCTCGCGTTCCTGCTCGCCTGGGCACATGCCGAGAAGCCATCGGCGCTGCGGCGTTGGTCGTGGCTCCTTGCAACGGCCGTCAGCTGCCAGATCCTCCTCGGCATCGGTGCCTGGGTCGTCTCCTGGGGCCTGCCAAGCGGCCTCCTTCCCGCCGCGTGGGAACTCTCGCAGCCGATCGTGGCACGCAGCACGGCCGGAGCGGCCGTCGTGACCGGCCACGTGGTTCTCGGCATGCTCATCCTCGGCGCTGCGGTCGTCGCCTGGATTCTCGGCGGCGGCCTCGTCGCCGAGACACCGGCCAGACGGGCCGGAGTGGAAAGGGCCTTCGCATGACGCCCACCACGCTCGCTCCACCACCATCGGTCGCCGTGGCCGCTCCGTCGCTCGCCGTCGATTCCGATGCGCTGGCGACACCGGTCGGCCTCGGCGCGATTGCGGCCGACTGCTCCCGCCTCGTGCGTCCACGGATCGCGCTGATGGTGCTCGTCACCGTCCTTGCTGCCCTCTGGCTCACGGCCGGCGCCGACCGGCTCCCATCCGATCGCGTCGCCTGGCTGCTCCTCGGCACGGCGCTCGTCGCGGCAAGCTCGAGCATCGCCAATCAGATCATCGAGCGCGACACCGACCGCCTCATGCCGCGAACGGCGAAGCGACCGATCGCTTCCGGCAGGCTCGGCGTGGCGCGGGCTTGGTGGATCACCGCCGTCACACTCGTCGCCGGCCTCGCGCTCCAAACCTGGGCCTTCGGCTGGCAGCCGGCCGCCGCGGCGCTCGCCACATGGCTGCTCTATGTCGTCATCTACACGCCCCTGAAGCGCACCACGCCCCTCAACACCGCCGTGGGTGCGGTGGCCGGCGCCATGCCCGTGGCGATCGGCTGGCTCGCCGCCGATGGACCGCGCCGGCTGGCAGAAGGGGATGCGGCCGCGGCGCTCGCCGTTGCTGCCCTCGGCACCGTCCTCTACCTCTGGCAGTTTCCCCACTTCATGGCGATCGCCTGGCTCTACCGCCGCCACTACGCGGCCGCCGGCCTGCGGATGCTCACCGTCGATGACCCCACCGGTCTGCGGGCCGCAGGGCAGTCGCTCGCCGCGGCCCTGGCGATGATCCCCGTCAGCCTCGTGCTCGCCGTCCCTTCCGGCGGCGTCCGCCTCTTTCTGGCGGCGGCCGTCGCGGCAATCGTATATGCTGCCGCTTCCGTCCGCTTCGCGATCCGTCGCGACGACCGGTCGGCCCGCGGCCTGCTCATGGTTTCCATCGGCACGCTCCTGGCGGTTCTTTCGGCCGCCATCGCCTTCCCTCCGGTTTCCTGACATTCCGACCCCCGGCATCATCCATGAACGCCCATTCGCTCTCCCTGCCGAACGACCACGGCCACCACGATTCGCACGGCGATCACCACGGCCACATCACGCTGCAATACCAGCCCGGCCTGCCCCTCTCGAAGGGCAAGCTGATCATGTGGCTTTTCCTCTCGACGGAGATCATGTTTTTCGCGGCGCTGCTCGGCAGCTACGTCGTGCTCCGCTTCGGTGCGGCCGTCTGGCCGAAGCCGCACCACGTGCATCTCTCCGAGCCGATCGGCGCCTTCAACACCTTCGTCCTGATCTGTTCGAGCGTGACGATCGTCTTGGCGCTCGAGGCCGCGAAGGCCAACAAGGCGAGCCTCGCCAAGCTCTGGATGGTGCTCACGCTCGTCCTCGGCACGCTCTTCCTCGGCGTGAAGGCCTACGAATACCAGGCGAAGTTCTCGCATGGCATCTATCCCTGGTCGCCCCGCAGCCGCGTCTTCGAGAAGCCCGACCTCTACTACGGCTCGGCCGTGCGGGCACGCCTCGGCGAGCCGGCGATGATCGATCGGCTGAAGGAACTCGACGACACGCCTGAAGACAAGCTCACGGCCGAGGAGGTCTCGGCCCGCCGACGCCTGAAGCAGGTGCGGCAGATGGTGATGAACACCGACCAGCAGCCCTTCGACCTCGCCGTCGTCGCGGACCAGGTGATGCCGCTGCCGGCCGAGGGCGCCGATGCGCACGGCGGCCATGGTCCCATGGGACTCAACGACATCTTCCCCTGGCTCCAACTCCCCGCCGTGATCCCCGGCGGCAACATGTGGGCGAGCACCTACTTCCTGCTCACCGGATTTCATGCCGTCCACGTCATCGTGGGGCTGATCGTGTTCGCGATCCTGCTGCTCTACCGGCTCGGCCCCAAGCGGGCCGGCATGATCGAGAACGCCGGTCTCTACTGGCACTTCGTCGATCTTGTCTGGATCTTCCTCTTTCCGCTGCTCTACCTGTTTTAGGGGCCTCTTCATGAGCGACCATTCCTCGCACTCCAGCCACGGCCCGATCACTCGGCCGGGCGACATCGCCGATCACGACGACGCCGATCTCCACCATGGCGGTGAAGACCATGGCCACGGCGGCGTCGGCAAGTATCTGCTCGTCTTCCTCGCGCTCTGTGGCCTCACGACGCTCTCCTTCTTCACCTACTCCCCCTACTGGCCGTGGCGCGATGAGCCACAGGTGGGCTGGGCCTTCATGATGGCCGTCTCCTGCACCAAGGCGATGCTCGTGGTGCTGTTCTTCATGCACGTCTTCTGGGAGGCCAACTGGAAATACGTGCTGACGATCCCCGCCGCGATGATGGCGATCTTCCTCACGATCATGCTCATACCCGACGTCGGACTGCGCAACCGCATGGTTGCGCAGGAGCGGGCCCTCCACATGGCCCGCCCGTCGGACGTGCGGCTCCTGGAGCAGGCCGCCGAGTCGAAACTGCTCGACGACCAAGCTCACTAGTGGAGATCTGGATGGGCCACGCGGGAACCATCCCCCTTCTGATCGTCGCCGCGCTCGCCTTCGGCTGCCAGAAGGCTCCCGAGCGGGCGATCGACCGGCCGCTCGGCTCGAAGCCCGAGGCGTCGGCGCCGCTGCCGGTGGCCGGCCGCGTCGAGCCCGACGAGGAGGGCGGGGCGGTGGCGATCACCGACCTTCCCTTCACGCTCACCGACCAGCAGGGGCAGCCCTTCGATTCCAAGAGCCTCGCCGGGAAGGTCTGGATGGGGGCGATCTTCTTCGCCAACTGCCCGGGGCCGTGCTTCCGCGAGAACCAGGCGATCGCCGACCTCCTGCGGAAAATCGACGATCCCGATTTTCTCGTCGTGAGCCTCACCTGCGATCCCGACAACGACACGCCCGACGTGCTCCGGCGGTATGCCGACCGGTTCGAGGCCGACCCGGCCCGCTGGAAATTCCTCACCGGTGACATGGCCGTGATCAAGCGGGTGGCCAACGAAGGCTTCAAGCTTCCCGCCGAGGTGGGCGTGCACTCGGAACGCGGCGTCGTGTTCGACCGCGCGGGCCGGCTGCGCGGCGGCTACCATCTGCTGCAGGCCGATCGTGTCGAACTGCTCGAGAAACTGATCCGTGAGGTGCTCGCCGAAAAGAGCGAGGCAACCGCGGCAAGCCCCGCGGAGGCGGCCACGCCATGACGATCGATTCCCTCCTCGCGGCCCATCCGCTGGCGACCACCAACGCCGTGCTCAACACGATCGCGACGCTCCTGCTCGTCGCCGGCTGGATCTTCATCCGGCAGGGCAACTGGCGGGCGCATCGCGCGGCGATGATCGCGGCGTTCGCCGTGTCGGCCATCTTCCTGGCCTGCTACCTGACCTACCACTACCTCGTCGGCCACGTGCCGTTCCGGGGTCAGGGCCCGATACGAACGGTCTATTTCGCCATCCTGATCTCCCACATCCTGCTCGCGGTCACGGTGCCGATCCTGGCGATCTGGATGTTCGTGCTCGCGTTCCGCGGACGCTGGGAGGCCCACCGGAGGCTGGGGAGGATCACGCTGCCGATCTGGCTCTACGTGTCGGTGACGGGCGTCGTGATCTACCTGATGCTCTACGGCTTAAACGCCTGACCAAAAAGGTGTCAGGACTCTTTTCCGTCCCACGATGTACCGTTGCCGAAAAAGGTTGGCCGGAAAAGAGTCCTGACACCTTTTTGCCTTACCGCACGATCGTGCGGAGCCGCACGAAGCCGCCTTCGCCGGGGCGGAGCGTCTGCTCGATCTTCCAGGTGACCACGACGGAGCCGTCGTCGCCCGTGCCGGTCGAGATCGCGGCCGGCAGGTTGGAGGCGGGGCTGTCCGGGATGAGCTCCAGTCGCTTCGGCAGCGCGTCGACGAGCACGATGTCGTCGAGCGGCCGGTCGCCGGAGTTGAGCAGGAAGATCGTGAAGTCGAGTTCCTCTCCCTGCCGCGCGGTGTCGCTGCCGGCCCGCTTGCAGAGGGTGAGCTCGCAGCGGCCGGGCTCCTCGAGCCGGAGTGTGGCCGTGCCGCGGTCGGCTGCGATCACGTCGGCGGTCTCGCCGTTCACCGTCACCTGGGCGCTCGTCACGCAGGTCCAGGCGTAGGGCACGTCGAAGCCGACCTTGATCCGCGGCGTCTGCACGAGCGTCGCCGGCAGCGGCATCTCGTCGGCGACGCGCTCGACCGGGTTTTCGAGATTGACCGACTCGTCCGGCAGATCGCCCTGATCCACGGCGAGCGCCGGAATCCGCTCCTCGATCGCGAGCATCGGCTGCGCCTTGCGGGCCGACTCGGGGGCGAGCAGGAGCGTGCGGCCCAAGACCGGCACGGTGTCGGTCGCGGCCTCGGCGAGGGCATCGCCAGCGAGCCCCTTGGGGCCGACGGGCACTGCCTCTTCGTGCGGCCGGATCAACTCGCGGACCGACGCGAAGCGGGGCGCATAGACGCAGGCGCAGTTGGAGACCGCAAGACAGGCCTCTTCATGATCGGCCGCATCGGCGGGCCGATAGCGAGCGACCGTGTCGCCGGCGGTGAGGTTTGCGAGTTCCGCGTCACCGACGGGTTTGGCCGGAATGCCGTGATCACCGCCGTCGCACACGAGGCAGGGGATGACGGTCGGTACGGCCGGCGGGGGCAGGCAGACGATAGGCGGGCAGGCTTCTGGACCACAGGCGGCCGGACCGCATCTGCCGGTCGCGCAATGGCCGCTGGTGCAGCGACCATGCCGCGGCAGGCGGGGCAGGGGAGGGCAGGGGACTTCGAGGCCCGCCTGCATGACGGCGGCGGCGTCCTCAGTTGCCGCGGCATCGAGCTCTTCGGCCGCGTCGTCGTGAGCCGTCTCGACATTCTCGACCGCGGCAGGCGCGACGGCGGCCAATGGCACCAGCGCCGGCGCCGTGATCGACTTGCACGAGGCGAGGATGATCGCGCTCGATGCGATCGCGAGAATGCGCAGCCAGCGCAGGCGAGGCGAACGGCTCATGGGAGGCTCCCCGGCGCGGGCACGCGATTGCCGATGATGAGTTCGGCCATGGGGTCGCCAAGTGTCGAGGCGACGGTGTAGGCGTCATCACCGGGGCGGACATCGAACCAGCTCGAGGGCAGCAGGTCGGGCTGCTCCGGATCGCAGGCGGCATAGACGACCCGTCGCACGAGCGAGCCCTCGAGGGCCGCCGAGAGATCGGCCTCGTCGATCACGATTTCGACGGGAAACCGCCAGGCCATCCCGGGCGGCACGGCGAGCTTCGCGAGCACCCGCACGGAGGGGAAGAGTTCCCGGCCCTCGTCCATGCCCACGCCGCTGATCCGCAGGCGGTAGGCTCGGCCGACCACGAGCCCCATGCGCAGCGGCCCCGGCTCGAGCGCCGTCCAGCCATCGGCCGTCTCGATCGCGATCCGCATTCCAGCCGGACCGCGGATATCGACCGGCTGGATGAAGTCGGGCAGGAGGGCCTCGGACCGCGGACGACCATCCGGACAGGAACCGGGCTGCAGGCGCCTGCGAGCGCCAATCGCTCCCGGTGTTGAGGTGCCGGCGAATCGTTCCACCGCGCTCGTCCCGACGGCCTCGCGGGAAAACCCCGACGAGGCTGGCAGGGCGAGGACGGCGGTCGCCAGCAGCCCGCTGGCAGCCCGCAGCACGGTTCCTGTCCGGATGGTCTTTGTGTCGATGCTCTTTTTCGATCGTGCGCCCCGCGTCGTGGTTCCGGTCGTGTGTCCGGTGGTGCGGTGCGGGGGCATGGCTTGATGGTTCTGGTGGAGATGCTTCGGGGCGGTCGCGGCGCGACGGATCAGGGGAGGTAATCGCCGGGCTCGGGCGGGCAGGGGCCGCCCATCGCGGCCGCCGCTGCGGCATCCGGATCGGGGCCGCCGTTGTCGACCCACCGCTTGCGATCCTCCGGCGGCTGCTTCAGGTGGATGTGC
>JBIIQM010000115.1:0-7540 GCA_044342075.1 Pirellulales bacterium | reverse complement strand
TCTCCACCGATAAAGCGGTGAATCCCTCGAGCGTGATGGGCGCCTCGAAGCTCGTGGCGGAGCGGTTCTTGGAGGCGCTGGCCGAGTCGTCGGCCACGAAGTTCGTGATCATCCGCTTCGGCAACGTCCTCGGGTCGAGCGGCAGCGCGCTGCCGATCTTCGAGCAGCAATTGCGCGAGGGCCTGCCGATCACGGTCACCGACCCGGAGGTGAAGCGGGCGTTCCTCACGCTCGAAGAGGCGGCGCAGATGATCCTGCTCGCCGGGGCGATCGCCCAGCGCAGCGGCGTCTACGTGCTCGACATGGGCTCGCCGTTTTCAATCCTTGACCTGATCGCCAGCCTGGCCTTCTCGATGCACATCCCGCAGGAAGCGGTGAAGATCGAGTTTTGCGGGCTGCGGCCGGGGGAGAAGCTCGAAGAGGATCTCTTCGCCGCCGACGAGGTCCGCGAGCCCACGGCGAGCCCGCTCGTGGTGCGGGCGGCGCGGCCCGTTCGGTCGCTCGCCGAGATGCGGCAGTGCCTCTCCCGGCTCGAGGCGGCGATTGCCGAGGGGCCGGAGGCCGCCGCGCGTGAATTGCTCAGGGCAGCGAGCGATTCAAAGACCCCGAGAAAGGCCATGGCAACATGAAGATAGCCGCCGCTGCTGCCGCCGAACTTTTCCCACCGCTCCACGAGCTCGAGGCCGTGCTCTGGCCCGGGCTTGCGCTGCTCGTCTTCGTGGTCGCGGCCGTGATCGTCGATCTCGTGATCATCATGGCCACGCGGTATCGCCTCGTGGACCTGCCAAACCGCCGTAGCGCCCACGCGCTGCCCACGGCCCGCGGCGGCGGCATCGCCATCGTCATCACGATGACGGCGGCCGCCACGGCGGCGGCTTTCCGCTGGCCCAGCATGTCGGGGCCGATCATGCTCGGGGCGCTCATTCCGGCGCTCGTGATCGGGTTTATCGGCGTGCTCGACGACATGCAGCCCCTGCGGGCCACGCTGCGGCTGGTGATCCATATCGGCGTGGCGGTGGCGATCACCTGGGTGCTCGGGCCGTTCGAGTCGATCGCAATCCCCGGCTATGGCGAAATCTCGCTGGGCGAGGCGGCCTGGCCGCTCACGGTCATCTGGATCGTGGGGCTCACCAACGCCTTCAACTTCATGGACGGCATCGACGGCATGGCGGCGTTTGGAGCGGTGGTCGTCGGCCTCTTGATCTCGCTGATCGGCCTCGCCCTTTGGGCGCCGCCATCGATGGTGCTGGGGGCGTTCATCGCCGCGTCGGCCGGCGGGTTTCTGGTCTTCAATTGGCAGCCGGCGCGGGTCTTCATGGGCGATGTCGGCAGCGCGTTTCTCGGCACGTTTTTCGCCGCGATGCCGCTGCTCTTTCCACGCCACATGCGGGCCTTTGTCTTCATCCCGATCGCGATGGCGCTCTGGCCCTATATCTACGATCCCTTCATGTCGGTGCTGCGGCGAATCTGGAATGGTCAGGATCCGCTCCAGCCGCATCGGGAGTTTCTCTTTCACCGGCTCGTGCGCAGCGGCGTTGCCCATGCCCGCGTGACGCTGCTCTATGGTGTACTGGCCTTTCTTGGCGGAATCGCCGGCGTGGCGATGCTCGTGGGGCCGGTGCCCGAGCCGGCGCGGTGCGGGCTGCCGCTGGTAGTAGTATTGATGGCCGCATTGCTCACGGCGGGCATCGAAATGCGCTGCGCTCGCGTGGGGCTCGCTCCCACCGGCACGCCTGACCATCCGCCAACGTCTCCTCCGAGCCAGTCATGAGCCTGCTCTCGTCCCAGCCGCGGGTCACGCTTCGGAGGTTTTCCTCGAAGGCGGCGGTGTTGCTCGCGGTGCATCTGGCGATCTTCGCGATCGCTTTTTTCTTCGCGTTCCTCACCCGCTACGACTTCAAGTTTGACCTGCCATGGATGGAGACCTTTCTCGCCACGGTGGCGATGGTGCTGGCGGTGAAGGGCGTGATTTTCTACGCGCTCGGCAACTGCCACGTCTCGTGGAAGCGGGTGGCCTTCGGCGACCTGCTCAACCTGCTCTGGGCCGCCACGCTCTCGATGCTCGTGATCGCCACGATCAATGGCCTGTTGCTCTCGAGCGGCCGGTTTGCGGGCGTCAGGCAGGTGCCCCGCGGCGTGATCCTGCTCGACTGGGCGTTCACGATCCTTCTCATCGGCGGCATCCGGTCGGTCTATCGCAGCATCCGCGAGGAATTGCGGCCGCTCTTCAGCCGGCAGAAGGCCCGCGCGGCGCTGATCATCGGCGCGAGCCAGTCGGGCGAATTGCTCGCCCGCAATCTCATGGCCGCGGCGAAGAGCCCCTACTACATCGTCGGCTTCCTCGACGACGATCCCAACGTGCAAAACAGCCGCGTGGCCGGGATCGAGGTGCTCGGTGGCATCGACCGGGCCGCGATCGAGGTGGCGAAGCGGGGCATCGACGAGGTGCTCGTGCAGTCGGGCCGGCTCACGGGCCGCAGGTTCCGCAAACTGCTCGAGGAGTGCACCGAGGCGGGCGCCGTCGTGAAGGTGATGCCCGCGATCGACGAATTGCTCGGCAGTAGCCCCGAAGATCCAAACAACATCCGGCTGCGGCCCGTCGAGATCAACGACCTTCTGCGCCGCGAGCCGGTGAAGCTCGACGACACGGCCGTCAGCCGGCTGGTGGCGGGCCGCACGGTGCTCGTCACCGGCGCGGGCGGCTCGATCGGCTCGGAGATCTGCCGGCAGGCGCTCCGCTATCACCCGCGGCGGCTCGTGCTCCTCGACCGCAACGAGAATGCCCTCTTCCTCGTCGAACAGGAGTTTGCGCGACTCGAGCCCAGGCCCCCGTTCGATGCCGTTCTGGCCGACATCGGCGACGAAGACCGCATGGAGCAGATCATCGCCGACCTCAAGCCCGACGTCATCTTTCATGCCGCGGCCCACAAGCATGTGCCGATGCTGGAGGCGAATCCGTCGGAGGCGGTCAAAAACAATTGCCTCGGCACGCGGCTCGTCGCCCGGCTCGCCGACCGCCACGGCGTGGGCGCATTCGTCTTCATCTCCACCGACAAGGCCGTGCATCCCACGAGCGTCATGGGCTGCTCGAAATTGATCGCCGAGCGGTATGTGCAGGCGCTTTCGAAGGAATCCCGCACGAAGTTCATCGTCGTGCGATTCGGCAACGTGCTCGCCAGCAGCGGCAGCGTGGTGCCGATCTTCCAGGAGCAGATCCGCCGCGGCGGCCCGATCACGGTCACGCATGCAGAGATCGAGCGGTTCTTCATGACGATCACCGAGGCCTCGCAGCTGGTGCTGCAGGCGGCGGCGATGGGGAAGGGGGGCGAGATCTTCGTGCTCGACATGGGCGAGCGGGTGAAGATCGTCGATCTGGCCCGCGATCTCGTCGCGCTCTCGGGGCTCGCGCCCGACGACATCGAGATCGAGTTCACCGGCCTGCGGCCCGGCGAGAAGCTCTACGAGGAACTTTATTTCTCGGAGGAGCGGCAGCTGCCCACGCCGCATCCGAAGGTGTTTTGCGCGATGCACCGTCCCGCGGAGCTCGGCGAGGCGGAGGCCGTTGTCGAGGAATTGCGTTCGGTGCTCGATGCGGCGCCGGAGGCCGTCTTGCTCCGGCTGCGGAAGCTCGTTCCGGAATATGCCCGCCAGCTCGAGGCCCAGGCGGCTGAAGCCCATGCTTGAGAAATCCGCAGCATCGAGCCCGCAAGCGCCGCTGCCAGAGCCGCGGCCGGCGGGCGGCATGCGGGTGCCCTTCGTTCGTCCGGTCATGCCCGATGCGTCGGTGCTGCTGCCGGCCTATGCGGAGATTCTCGCGAGCCGTCAGGTCACGAAGGGGCCCTATCTCGAGCGGCTCGAGCAGGCGATCGCTCGGCGGCTCGGGGTCAAGCATGCCGTGGCGGTGAGCAGTTGCACCGTCGGGCTCGTGCTCGTCTACAAGGTGCTCGATCTCGCGCCGCGCGACCGGGCCGCCCCGATGGGCGAGGTGATCATGCCGAGCTTCACCTTTTTGGCCGCGCCGGCGGCGCCGGTGTGGAATAACCTCCGGCCCGTGTTCGTGGACGTTGATCCACGGACGACGAACGTCATTCCCGCGGCCGTGGCCGCCGCGATCACGCCGCGCACGGTCGCCATCTCCGCCTGCCACAATTTTGGAAACCCCTGCGACATCCCGGCGCTCGAGGCGATCGCGGCCAAGCACGGGCTGCCGCTTGTGATCGATGCGGCGCATGGCTTTGGCGCATCCCTGCATGGGAAGCCGGTGGGCAAGGGGGGCAAGGCGCAGGTCTTCAGCCTCTCGCCCACGAAGCTGCTCGTGGCCGGCGAAGGGGGCATCGTGGCCACGGATTGCGACCAGCTTGCTCAGGGCGTGCGGATCGGCCGCGAATATGGCAACGACGGCTCCTACGACGCGGTCTTTTCCGGCGTGAATGGCCGCATGCCCGAATTGAGCGCGGCCACGGCGCTCGCCAGCCTCGACTTGCTCGACGAGGTGGCCTCGCGGCGCCGCGCGATCGCGGCGGCCTATCGCCGCGGGCTGGCCGGGTTCGCCGGAATCGGCTGCATGGAGGAGACGCTGGGCAGCGAACCGAGTTACAAGGATTTTTCGATCACGATCGATCCAGACGTCTTTGGCTGCTCGCGGGATCGGGTGCGGGGCGCGCTCGCGGCCCGCGGGATCGAGACGCGCACGTATTACGACCCGCCGTGCCACCGCCAGCGGGCCTTTGCGGAATTTTTCGAGCGCGGGCAGTCGCTCCCGGCCACCGACCTCCTTTCCAGTCGCAGCCTCTCGCTGCCGATCGGCGCGCACGTGGATGAGCAGATCGTGGCGGAGGTATGCGAGGTGATCGGTCACGCCCGCGCGTGAAAGTCCTCATGCCACACGCCGTCTTTTACACCGTCTGGTGCCTCACCGCCGTGTTCGGCTCGGCCGTGCTCACGCGGCAGCTGATTGACTGGGCGAGGGCTCGCGGCATGCTCGACCTGCCGAACGAGCGCGGCAGCCATGCGTTGCCGACGCCGCGTGGGGGCGGCCTGGCGATCGTGGCCGTCGTCTCGGCCGCCGCCTGTCTGGCGGCTGTGCTTCATCCAGAGTCGCTCGGGCCACTGGCCGGCGCGATGCTGCCGGCGCTGGCTGTCGCCGCGGTGAGCTGGTTTGACGACCAGCAGCCGGTGCCGATCCGCGTCCGCTTCGCGGTGCACTTCGCGGCGGCGGTGGCCGCCACGGCGGTGCTCGGTCCGGTCGAGCGGATCGATCTCGGCTCTTTTGGCGCGATCGATCTCGGCGTCGCGGCCTGGCCGCTCACGGTCCTCTGGATCGTGGGGCTCATCAATGCCTTTAACTTCATGGACGGCATCGACGGCATTGCGGGGATCACGGCGCTTGCGGGGGGAATCGCGATCGCGGCGGCGGCGTGGGTCTCCGGGGCGACGGCGATCGGCGCTGTGGCGGCGGCGTTCGCGGCGGCGTCGCTCGGATTTCTGATGTGGAATTGGCCGCCGGCGCGGGTCTTCATGGGCGACGTGGGGAGCACGTTCTGCGGGATGCTCTTGGCCGTATTGCCGCTCGCGGTGGGCGCCGAGGCGAAGCCGCGGGTCGTGCCGGTGGCCGTCTTCGTGATGTGGCCCTTCATCTTCGATACGGCGTATACGATCGTCCGCCGGCTGCGCAATCGCGAAAATGTCTTCCAGCCGCATCGCAGCCACCTCTATCAGCGGCTCGCTATTGCAGGCTGGTCGCACCGCGCGGTCTCGGGGCTCTATGGGGCGCTCGCCGCGATGGCCGCCGTCATCGGCGTCACGCCGCTCTTCGATCCCTCGCTTCGTCAATCAGCCGATCACGCAGCCCTATGGACGATCGGCATCGGCATCATCCTGCTCCTCGCCCTACGCAAGTAGGGTAGGCTTCAGCCTGCCACCAATGCTCTACGCCGCCACCATCAAGCGCCTGAGCGACTTCCTCTGGGCCACAGCGCTGCTGTTTCTCCTCCTGCCCCTCTTTGCGGTCGTATGGATCGTGGTGCGGATATCGCTCGGCTCGCCGGTTTTTTTCTTCGACCGGCGGGCCGGCAAGGATGGCCGTCCATTCTCGCTCGTGAAATTCCGCACGATGACGAATGCCCGCGGTGCCGACGGCCAGCTCCTGCCCGATGCCGAGCGGCTCACGGCCGTGGGGCGGTTTATGCGGCGGCTGAGCCTCGACGAATTGCCGCAGCTTTTGAGCGTGATCGTTGGCGATATGAGCATGGTGGGCCCGCGGCCGCTGCCGCTGCGGTATGTCGAGCGGTATTCGCCCCGGCAGGCCCAGCGGCTCCGCGTGCGGCCGGGGCTCACGGGCTGGGCCCAGATCCACGGCCGCAACGAGCTCGGCTGGCCGGAAAGGCTCGAGCGCGACGCTGAATATGTCGATATGCTGAGCCGCTGGTATGGCCCGTTTCTGGATATTTACATCGTCATCTGCACAATCTGGCTGGTCTCCTGGCAGGCCCTGACGGGCCGCGGCATCGCCTCCCCAGGCTCCGTCACGATGCAAGAATTCCATGGACATCGATAAGGCCATCGCCGCCGCCATCGAGCAGGTGCTCCGCGACACCGCGCGCGAGGTCCGCTCGATCGAGCCTGGCATGCGTCTCGCCGCCGACATCGGTCTTGATTCGCTCGATCTCGCCCAGACGATCGTGCTCCTCGAGCGGTCGCTCGGTGTCGATCCGTTTCGCCAGGCCGCGGCCGATGCCCCGCGGCCGAGCCTCCGCACCGTCTCCGATCTGATTGCCATCTATTCAGCAGCCTTGAGTGAAAAACCCTGAGCCTCAGATGACCTCCGCCACCAACTCCACGATTGAAAATCTCGCCGACGCCCCCGCCGAAGACCGGCTCGCCTCCGCAATCGGCATCGTCGCCCGCCAGTTTCCCGACCGCACGGCGATCGTCGCCCAGGCCGGCGGCGACGCTCGCCGCGTGATCGACTATGCATCGCTCGCGCATGCGATCGCGAAGCTCGAGGCGGAGTTGGATGCCGCGCGTCCGCTCGGCATCGTGGCGCGGGCGAAGCGGGTGGAATCGCTCGTCGTGATCGCGGCGGCCTGCGGCCGGCAGCATGTGCCGGTGGCGTTTCTGGCCGAGGATGCCCGCGACCTGATCGGCGAATTGCAAGACTGGGTGCCGCTCGACGATTCGCTCGCCTTGCCGGAGGCCTCGCCATCGCAGCCGCGCCGCGAGTTTGAGTCGGTGCCGCCGCAGGTGGTCGTGGCCACGAGCGGCACGAGCGGCCCGCCGAAGCTCGTCGAACATTCCTGGGATTCGCTGCTCGCCGCCGCGCGGCTCGCGGAGCAGTGGCATGGTCTCGGCTGGCTGCTGGTCTACGACGCCACGCGCTGGGCCGGCTTGCAGGTCTGGCTGCAGGCGGTGCTCACGGCTGGCCGCGTGGTGGTGCCGTCGTCGCGCGATCCCGACGTGGTGGTGAAGGCAATCGGCGAGGAGCAGGTGTCGATCCTGCCCGCCACACCCACGCTCCTGCGCCGGCTGATCACGTCGGCCG
>JBIIQM010000042.1:0-23550 GCA_044342075.1 Pirellulales bacterium | reverse complement strand
CCAAGCCTGATGGTGCAGGCGCTGGGCTGGAGCCTCGTCGTGCAGGCCGGGGGCTCGATCGCGGTCGCGCTCATGGCCCGCGGGATCGGCGTCAACCTGCCGCTCTCGATCTGGTTCGCGGTGGTGCCGCTCATCGCGCTGGCGATGGTGCTGCCGATCAGCATCAGTGGCGTCGGCGTGCGCGAGGGCGGGCTGGCTATGCTCCTGGCCCCCTCGGGCGTGTCTTCGGAACAGGCCGTCGCGATCGGGCTGCTCTGGTTCCTGGCGACGATTCTGATGGGGCTCGTGGGCGGCGCCCTCTTCATGCTCGACCGGCATCCCACCCACGGCGCGCGGCCAGCAGCATGAGCCCCGCGACGGTCTTCGCATCGTCGATGCGGCCGTCGAGACACATCGTGATCGCCTCATCGAAAGCGACCACGCGGGTGGTGATCTGCTCCCCCGGCTCGAGCGCCTGCGGCCCCGGCACGAGCTCGTCCGCGACGAACAGGTGCATCCGCTCGCGAAGGATGCCCGGTGACATCCAAAACGAGGCGACCGGCTCGATCCGCCCGGCGCGGTAGCCCGTCTCCTCGGCGAGTTCGCGGGCCGCCGCATCGCGGAGCGACTCCACGCGGTCGAGCGTGCCGGCCGGCAATTCGAGGAGCGTGCGGCCCACGGCCACGCGCACCACCTCGACGAGGCAGACCTCCCGCGGCGACACCATCGGCACCACGACCACGCTCCCGGGATGCTCGATCACCTCGCGGTGTCGCGGCGGCGCATCGGCCCCGGCACCGATCGGCTCGGCGATCCGCACGACGCGAAACCGCTTCGACTCGAAGACGATCTCGCCGCCGCGCTCGGAAGGAGAAGGCGGCATCGCGTTCATGGGGTCGGGCATCAGACGCGGCCTTTCTGTTCATGCGCGTCGTCGCGCGGTGCCGCGACGGGGAGCGGCACCACCCGCGCCGACGCGCCGGCCACCTCGACCGCCGCGTCGGCGGCGAGCTTCTTCGTGAGCGCGAGCACGAGGCCGAGCCCACCGCCGGTTCGCGGCGACACGCAGGCCGACGTGACGGTGCCGATCGTCTCACCGCCGCACGTGACGGCGGCACCTCGCTCGACCGGACCGGCCGTGGCCACCGCGACGAGCCGGCGATTCACATGCCCGAGCGCGTCGATGCGGGCCACCGTCTCCTGGCCGAGATAGCAGCCCTTCGTGAACGAAATGGCCCGTGCGTCGCGGCCGAGCTCCTGCGGCAGCGTCTTCTCCACGATGTCGGCGGGCGCCGGCCTGCCCTCCTCAATCCGCACAGCCTCGAGTGCCTCGGCGCCAGCTGCGGGTATGCCGGCTGCACGAACCGCTGAAACAAGACGATCACGGTCACCGACCGCCACGCGCAGGAGAAAGCCGACATCGCCCGCCCAATCGACCCGCGCCGCCGTCGCGTCGATCCCGGCGATCTGGATCGCCACTTGATCGAGCAGCCGCGAGGGCAGGGCGGCGCTGACGATCGGAGCGAGCGCATCGGCCGCCGCGGGTCCGGCGACGAGCAGGAAGGCATGAGCGGCTGACGCATCGACGAGCTCGAGCCGCTCCCGAATGTGATAGCGGTCGAGGTGGCCGTGAAGCGGCGTCGGCACATCGGCGGCCGCCTCGATCCAGACGCCGTCGTCGGTGCGGAAGATGGTCGCCAGCGCCAGCACCCAGCCCTTCGCATCGGCGAAGAAGCCCTCGGTGCCGGCGCCCGGTTCGAGCTTCGACACGGCCGCGGTGGTGAAGCTGTCGACAAACATCACGGCGTCGGGGCCCGTCGCAAAGACCACGGTCCGCGGCCCGAGGTCCGCCCATGCCGCGGCACTGCGGAGCGCGTCATAGCCTTCGGGGGGATCTTCTGCCGGGGCTGATGAACGATTCATAGCAGAGCGTTTTACCAGCGAATCAGTTCTCAAGTCACCCAAACCGAGGCCAGCAGGCCGTTTTGGGCCCTTTCGAAAAAAATTTCGGGCCCCGCGCGAACGACCTTCGAACCCGCTGCGTACTTCTTCTCACCGCGGTGACTGCCGCGGGCCGCACGACGACGAGGAGGTGTTCCGATGGCCACTGTCCACTATGAAGCCGACTGCCGCGACGACTTCGACGATTCCGACGATGGCTCGCTCAACCCGTTCGCCGTCGCCGACAGCGGCCATTCGGATGCCGTGCGGGCGGCCGACGAATATGGCACTTCGAGCCAAGCCAACCGTTTGGACACCCGCCGCTCGCGGCGGAAGATGCACCGCATCGCCGAGGTGCGGCAGCGGCAGGGCGTGACGCTCCGGAATGTGGCGCGACGACTTGGCATCGAAATGTCGGTCGTGCGGCGGCAGGAGCAGGCCGATTGCGACCTGCGGATCTCCGAGGTGATGGCCTGGCAGTCGGTGCTGGAAGTGCCGATCGCGGAATTGCTCGTCGAAGACGAGGGGCAGCTCTCAGGGCCGGTGCTCGAGCGGTCGCGGATGGTGAAGCTCATGAAGACGGCGGCGGCGATCCGCGAACGCACCGGCGGCACGCCCGTCGGGAAGATGGTGGAGATGCTCGTCTCGCAGATTCTCGAGATCATGCCCGAACTGGAGGATGTCACGCCGTGGAACACGGTCGGCCAGCGACGCACGCTCGACGACGTGGGCCGGACCGCTCGCTCGAGCGTTCCCGACGACATCTTCCGCCGGCCGCGGCCGTAGCGCGGGCCAAACGATCGATCCACTCCTCCGGCGGCGCTCCTGCGGCATTCAGGGGCGCCGTCGGCTTTTTTGCGCGGCGGCCGGGGCAGCCAGCCTTGTTCGCTCCGGCGGCTCTGCATAGGATCGCGGCGTCAGGCCGGCGCTCGTTCGCCGGCTTCCCGTTTCCCGCTTTACTGAAGGTCAGCCGCCGTGTTTTCGTTTCTGGGCGTTCTCGGCATCACCCTGATCCTGTTTTTCGTGGTCGCCGCCACGGGCTGGCTCATCCTCGGCAAGTAACACGCCGCGGCCGAGCATCACGGCCACGAAGCCGAGCACGCCGCCGAGGATCACCCACGCGGCGATCGCCAGCCAGACGTAGTCGCGCAGCCACACCTTGAGCGGCGGCTCCACGCTCTTGGGCACCTTCCGCTGCACGGGCCCTTCGCGGCCGCTCTGCCGCTTCATGGCCTCGCGAAACTCGTCCCACTGCGCTTGAGCCTCCGGAGCCTCGAGCTGCTCGAGCCAGGCCGACCGCGCCTGGAGCAGGAGCACCGGCGGCACGACGAGGCCCGTGATCCAGCCGGCGGCCAGCAGGATCGTCAAGACGGCGGTACGGGTGGATTGGCGGTTCGACATCGTGGGATCGACCCATTCTGCCATGTTTCCAGGCTTTCAGTTCCTGGCTTTCAGTTCCTGCCTTTCCCGGGGGCCAACCGGTCTGGTGCCGCGCCCGCCCCCCTGCTACCTTCCCGCCCCCAAACTGCCCTACCCACCAGCGACGAAGGAATCCGCCGCGTGAAGCCCGCCCGCCATGCGTTTTGGCCACTCCTCCCGGCCCTCATCGCCGTGCTCTCGCTCTGCGCCGCCCCGCGCGGCGCCGACGCGCAGACCGGCTGGCTGCCGACATCGTGGTTCTCGCCGTCCGAAATCGATCCGCAGGCGATGTTTCCGCTGGCCGAGAACGACGGGCCGTGGCTCGTGCTGGCGACCACGTTTCGCGGCGAAGGCGCCCGCACCGACGCCCGCACGCTCGTGCAGGAATTACGCCGCGACCACAAGCTCAAGGCCTACACGCACGAGAAGTCGTTCGACTACACCGGCAAGCAGCATGGCCTCGGCTTCAATCCCGACGGCACGCCGAAGAAGATGCGCTACGCCAAGGAGGAGCAGGTGGTGGAGGTGGCCGTGCTCGTCGGCGACTTCGCGTCATTCGACGACCCGCGCGGCCAGAAGATGCTCGCGAAGATCAAGGGACTCCACCCGAAGGCGCTCGCCGGCGACAGCGGCAAGAGCCAGTCGTTCTCCGACTTCCGCAAGATGATCGGGCTCGATCGCAACGCCGCGAAGGGGCCGATGCACCTCGCCTTCGTGATTCCGAATCCGCTCCTGCCCGAGGACTTCTTCACCCGGCAGCAGGTGGACAAATTCGTGATCGAGATGAATGCCGACGTGACGCACAGCCTGCTCGACTGCCCAGGCCGCTATTCGGTGCAGGTGGCCACGTTCACCGGCGCCGGCACGTTCGACCAGAAGGTGATCGAGTCGGGAGACGAGGCCGTCAAGCTCGAAAGCCGGCTGATGGAGGCCGCCGAGAAGGCCCACAAGCTCACGCAGGCGCTCAGGCGCTCAGGCTGGCAGGCCTGGGAATTTCACGATCGCGAGTCGAGCATCGTCTGCGTGGGGAGCCTCCAGCAACTGGCCGTGCCGCAGGGCAACGGAGCAGCCGTCGTGAACCCGGAACTCGCCCGGATCGTCCGCGAACTCGGCCCCGATCCGACGAAGCTTGCATCGGGCGCGATCATGCCGCGGTCGATCGATGGCATCATGCTCGACGTGCAGCCGAAGCCGATCGACGTGCCGCGGGCGCCGAACGGCTGGCGATGATCCCCATGGCCTCCACCGCTCCCGTGCTCGTGCTCGGCACCACCAATGCCGGCAAGCTGCGCGAGCTCGCCGCGCTGCTCGAGCCGCATGGCATCGCCTGCCGGTCGCTCGCCGACGAGCCAAACGCCGTCGACGTGGAGGAGACGGGCTCGACCTTCGCCGAAAACGCCGCGCTCAAGGCGGGGCAGCAGGCGCGGGCGCTCGGGGCCTGGGTGCTTGCCGAAGACAGCGGGCTCGTGGTGCCGGCGCTCGGCGGCGCTCCCGGCATCTTCTCGGCACGGTTCGCCGGCGCGGGCAACGCCGATGGCCGGGCCGACGAACGCAATAACGCGCTGCTGCTCGAGCGGCTCTCCCGCCACCACGGAGCCGACCGCGCGGCGCACTATGCCTGCCATGCGGCGCTGGCCGATCCTTCCGGCGCGATCGTCGCCACGTCGGAAGGCACCTGCGGTGGCCTGATCGCCACCGAGCCGCAGGGGGCCGGAGGCTTCGGCTACGACCCGCTCTTCATCGTGCCGGAATACCACCGCACCTTCGGCGATCTCTCGCCGCAGGTGAAGGGGGTGATCAGCCATCGCGGCCGCGCGATGCGGGGCATCATGCCGGCGATCGTGCGGCATCTGTCTCCGCGGCCGCGCTGAGGTCGGTGGCGACAGGGTGGGCGAGCCGATGCTCGATCACCCGCACCACGTCCGGCGTTCCATCCATCCGCCCCTGCACGCCCTCCAGCGCCGGTCGGAGGCGATCGATTCCGTCGAAGAACCCGCGCACCCGCTCGCGGGTGACCTGCTCGAGGAGCACGAAATCGCCGCAGCCCATGCCGGCGAGGAAGTGGCTGTTCATGAGCTGCTCCGCATGCGCCCGCTCCGGCAGGACGAGCATCGGCTTGCCCAGGTGCAGCGCCTCGCCGATCAGCTGGTTGCCGGCCGCCGAAACCATGCAGCGGCAGGCCGCGAGGTCTTCGATGAACCGTTGCTCGTCGATCGCATGGAACGAGATGTTGCCGACGTGCTCGCGGTGGCCGAGCCCGTAGACCTTCACGGGCATCCCGCAGTCGGCCAGCGCCGTGATCGCCTCGAAGGGCGTGTGCCGCCGCAGGTAGCTGAGCACGAAGCCCTCGTCGCGAGGCTCGGCCCGCACGACCTCCCGCCGCAGGAGCGGCCCGGTCTGCACCACGTGCTCCCAGCCGCGGCGCAGCGGCGGACGGAAGAACGCCGACACCACCGTGTCGGTGGCGTCGCTGACATACATCCAGACCGCGTGGCTCATGAACCAGGCCTGCCAGCGGAGCGAGAGCGGAAGGCTGCCGAGATCGTAGGCGAGCAGGAAGTGCTGGTGATCGACGCTCACGAGCGGGATCTGCTGACGGGCGGCGGCCCGCGGCAGAGCCGGCTCGAAGTCGGTCACCGCGAGGTCGGCACCGAACGCATCGAGCTCGCGGATCATGCGGTCGACGAGCGGCCCCACCTGCCGCGCCTGGTAGTCGAGGCCCGCGGCGATCGACCGCGGCACGTCGAGCCGGCCGCCGGAATATTGGAAGACTATGCCCGGGATCTCGACGAGCCGCACGGACGAGTCGTTCTTTCCTTGCAGAACCGCCGGGGGGAACCGCCGGGCAAGAAATTCGAGGGCGTCGGCCGACGTGAAGATGAGAATCTCGTGGTCTCGCTCGAGCCGCTCCACGAGCGTGGCGATCCGCGTGGCATGGCCACGGCCTTCACCGCAGAGGCTGATCGCGATTTTGGCCATAGGGTGCAGCGAAGGCGGTTTTTCGTCGGGGCCCGGACTTCCGTCTTATATTCATGGGAGTGGAAGCCGGGGACATTGTGGCTGGAAATGAAGAGCATGACCAGAAACCAACATCCGCCGCTCTTCTTCATCGGGCTGGCGATCTTCGCGGCCGCGGCGGCGCCGCTGGCAATGGCGGCCGAGCCGTCTCGCGTGGCCGGCGTGCAGCGGCTGGTGATCGCGCTCGGCTCGGGAAGGCTCGCCTCTCGCGAGGCCGCGGAGCGCGAGCTTTTGGCGCTCGGACCGACGGCCCTGCCCGCCATCATGGAGGCCGGAGCCGACGCGGTCGGCGAGGCGGCGTTTCGCCTGCGCGGCATCCGCCGGTCGCTCGAAGAGCAGGCAGCGGCAGAGGCCGTCGCCGGCGGCACCGTGACGGTGGAGCTTGCCGGCGTGGAACCGACGGGGGGCGAGGCCGCGACGGGCGCCCGCATCCGTCTGCGCATCGGATGGGAGGAGGGACGGCCGCCGCTCGTGATGAAACTGCCGCTCGCGTCGGTCGTGGCCGAGGGGGATCACGGCGAGGCGATGCAGCCCTCTCAGCGGGCCGCCGTGATCGAGGCCGCCATTCCGGCCGACCGCGCGTGGGTCGAATTGCCGATCGTTCTCGGTCAGCCTTCGCCGCCGCTGGCATCGCTGGCCATCCTGCGTGGCACCGTGAACGTCTGGCTGACGGGGATGGAACATGCCTTCACGTTCAGCGGCCTCGACGCTCGCCCCGCGGGGAATGCCTCGCGACGCTCGCTGCGGCTGGGGCAGGCGACGGTCACCATCGACGAACTTGAACGTCGGCAGGACCGCCTTCTGGTGACGGCGACGATCGCCTACGATACGCCGACGGAGGCGCTTGCATCCCATCGGTCGTGGCTCGCCCGGCGACCGCTGGAACTGCTGGCCGCCGACGGCCAGCCGGTGGCCCCGCTTTCGCAGACCGTCCGCAGCCGCAGCGAACGCGGGCTGACGGCGACCGCGGAGTTTCCGGCGCATTCCGGCGGGGGACGCCTTCGCTGGCAGTTGCCAATCGCGATTCACGAAGTGCCGGTCGATTTCGCCATCCGTCAGATTCCGCTGCCTCTCCGACGAGACTCCCGATGAAGCGTTGCGACAATCTGCTCACGATGGCCGTCTGCGCCGCGTTGCTCGCGGCCACGGCAGCCCGCTCCGAAGAGCCGGCGGCCGTCGGCGCCGACACGCCGCAGCGCGACAGCGTCGTCGCCCGGGTGGGCAAGACCCCGGTCTATCGATCGGAGTTCGAGGCCGCCCTCAAGCGGACCGGTATCGCGCGCGTGCCATCGGCCGAGCAGCGGCTGCGGCTCGAGGCCGAATTGCTCGAGCAGCTCGTCAACGAGCGGCTGCTGCAGCAAGTCGTGGCGGCGGAGAGGATCACGGTCGACGAAGACGAGGTGTCGAAGATCGTCGTGCGGATGCGGTCGCAGCTGTCGGACCGCCGGATCGAGCTCGGCACCTTCCTCGCGCAAAACGGCCGCGACGAACAGTCACTGCGCGAGCAGGTGAAGCTCGAGCTCGCGCTCAAGAAAATGCTCACAGCGGAACTCACCAGCGACGCACTCGCCGCGGCATTCGAAAAGCATCGCCGCGAGATCGACGGCACACGGATCCGCGCCAGCCATATCGTCTTGCGGCCCGATCCCGCCCGCGGTGCCGACGCGCTTCCCGAGTTGATCCGCAAGGCCGAAGGGATCCGACGCGAGATCATCAAAGGCGCGATCTCGTTCGCCGATGCGGCCCGCAGGCATTCAGCCGGGCCGAGTCGGAGACAAGGGGGCGACGTTGGGTATTTCCCGCGGCATGGCATCCTGCACGAGGACTTCGCCCGCGAGGCCTTCGCCCTGGCGAAGGGGGATGTCTCGAAACCGTTCGCGACCCCGTCGGGCGTGCACATCCTGACGGTGACGGGCGTCGAGCCGGGCAACGGATCGGCCGATGGGCTGCGGCCGCAACTGGAAAAGCTGGTGGTGCAGCAAGTGATCCGCCGCCTTCTCGAACGCGGCCGCTCGGCGACGCAGATCACCTACTCTTCGGGCGTCGCTCACTTCGACGGCCAGCCGGAGCGCCGAGTCGTCGTCGAAGGCGCCGCACGCGTCGAGTAGGACAGGCTTCAGCCTGTCTTTCCGATGCGATCCGCTCGTGAAACGAGCGGTCTACAGGGCCTTGCGGCGGGGTCGGGCCGCCCGCTACCCTCCCGCCCCGCCAGTGTTCGAGGAATAGGCCTGCTTTGGCCTTCCCAGACTCCGTTCGCGCCCGACCCGCCGCCATGAAGATCCGCTCATTCCTGCTCTTCGCGTGCATGATCGTGGTGCCGTTGCTGGCGATGTTTTCGCACAAGATCCCACCCGATTTCCGGCAGGCGGCCCGCCGTCATCTCTGGGAGCCTGCTCAGCGCGCGCTCACGGGCGGGGAAGCCGCTCCCGAACCGGCAGCCGTTGCCACGATGCCCACCGTCGCGATCAGCGAGGCACCCGTAAGCCCGGCGCCGACCCAACCCTTCCCCGAGCCGGGGCCAGCTGCGCCGGCTCCGATGCCAGCCGCGGCCGGTGAGCCCGCCAACCTGCACGAGATCGAGGGCCAGCTCGCGGCGCTTGGCGGATTTGCGGTTGAGTGCGCGCCGGTGACGGCCGATGGCGACCTGCACCGCTGCTCGTGCCGAGT
This sequence comes from Pirellulales bacterium, assembly GCA_044342075.1. GTDB lineage: Bacteria > Planctomycetota > Planctomycetia > Pirellulales > UBA1268 > RGVT01. The sequence goes on along the minus strand of JBIIQM010000042.1, from coordinate 14,526 downwards.
CTCAGCTGACCCGTCCGGGCAACTCCAGCGTGTGTTTCAGTCTTCGGGCCGCGACCCGGCCGCCGCCATGCAGCAGCTGCTCGAGCAGGTGGAGGTCTGGAAGGAACGGATCGCATCGAGCCCGCAATCGCCGCCGGCGAGGCGGTTTTAGGGAGGGTTGCCGTGCGACGAACCCGCTCAACCTCGCTCCGAACCTGCCGCCGCCTCGGCAGCCCGGCCGGAAAGCCGATGCTGCGGATCTGGACGCCCCCCGTGGCGCCGCCGGCCAAGCCCCGCCGCCGGCCGGCCCGCCGAAAAAAAACCGCCGCGCTCCCGCCCGCTGAGATCGCGCCGGGGCCCTACCTGCGGTCGGAGGAATTGGCCCGGCTGGAAGCGGCGCTCTATCTGGCTCGCGAGCCTCTCTCGCCGCGGCGGCTTGCGAAGCTCGCCCGGCTCGACGACGGAACCAGGGCCCGATCGCTTTTGCGGGAGCTCAAACAGCTCCAGGAGGCCGCAGGCTCCGCCTTTCGGGTGGAACAGATCGCCGGAGGCTTCCAACTGCTCACCAGGGGGCCTTTTGGACCGTGGATCCGCCGGCTCCTCGCCACGCCCCCGGAGACGCGGCTTTCCGCGGCCGCCCTCGAGACGCTCGCCATCGTGGCCTACCGGCAGCCTGTGACGCGGGCCGAGATCGAGGCAATTCGCGGCGTGGGCTGCGAGGAAATGCTGAGGCACCTGCTCGATCGTGATTTCGTGGCCATCGGCGGCCGAACGGAGGAGATCGGCCGCCCAAACGTCTACCAGACGACGAACCGATTCCTGCGGGCCTTCGGCCTGGCCCGCATCGAGGACCTGCCGCGGCTCGAGGAATCGGTCGCCCAAACGGCCGCCGACCCCGCCGAACCCCTCGACACCGAGTCCGTGCCGCCGGCTCCGTGACCTCCGCCAAAAATCGGCTGCCGAAATACTTGCACTCTCGGCAGCCGGTGGCCAAACTTGCCCGTCCCCGGCCTGAGAAATCGCCGATTCCAGCAGGGCGAAAAAACTTTTTGCCAGCCAGTTGGACGATTTCGCACGATCGGGTACAGAAATGGCCGAAAGAAGTTTCCGATTCGAGGTTTCCGAAGTGGCCCAGTCCCGAGGAGGTTTTGCCGTGACGATTGTTGCGAGTCCCAGAGGGCAGCAGGACGTGATGACCGCCGACGTGTTCTCCTGGAACGAACTTCCCGATTTGATGGCCGCGGAGGAGCTCTTCGACTCCGCTTCCCCCTACGGCATCGACGAGTCTTCGATCGTGGCCCGTGACGATGAAGACGAAGACGAGGACGAGGACGAAGAGTTCGAAGACGACGACGATGATGATTACGAGGACGAAGAAGAAGAGGAAGAGGACGAAGAGGAACTCGAAGGCGACGACGACGAGTGGGAAGAAGTCGACGACGAGGATGAAGACGAAGAAGAAGAGGACGAAGACGGCGAGGAAGAGGACGACGAAGACTGGGAAGACGACGACGAGGAGTGGGAAGACGAGGACGAAGACGAGGATGAAGACGACGACGACTGATGTCGTCGATCGGCTCGTCAGTCAGCCCTGATGTGGTCAGTCAGTCCCTGATGTCGTCAGTCAGGCTTGCTCATCGGCTCGAGCCTGACGATGCGTCCCTTGCGATCGACGTCGATCACCACGCGGTCGCCCGCAGCCGCCAGCTTGGCGAGCATGTCGGCCTGGTTTTCGATCGCGACGCCGTCGATCGCGATCAGGCGGTCGCCGAGGGCCACGCCGGCCCTGGCCATCGGCGAACCGGCGGTGACCCGCACGACCACCGGTGCGGTCGGCTCGCCCGGGTCGCTCCGCGTGCCCATGCCCCAGCGGGGCTTCTGCCCCGGCGGCATCGGCGCTTCCGCCGCGGGTGATTCCAGTGCCCGGCGATGGGACGGCGTTTCCGCGCGGCACTCCGGGCGAAAGGCCCGCGGTGGATTCGGGTCGTCGGCGAGCGCCACGACGAAGTCGAGCGTCAGCCGCGCCACCGGCTCGATCCCGCCGAAGTTGACGAGATGCGTGTCGTCGCTCGGCCGGTGGTATTGGTCGTGCAATCCCGTGTGGAACATCACCGTGGGGATTCCGGCGGCGATGAAGGGATAGTGATCGGAGTCGTCGGTGATCTCCCAGTCGTACACGAGCTCGAGCCGCGCGTTGCGGTTGGCCTCGAGCGCGGCCATCCGCAGGCCGTTGGCCGTCCGCGAGCCGTAGACCTCCACCCGCTCGCCGCGCAGGCGGCCGATCATGTCGAGGTTCACCGAGAAGACGATCTTGAAGGCGGCCAGCCCCGCGGGCCGCGCCCGCAGGAAGTGATACGAACCGAGCAGGCCCTTTTCCTCGCCATCCCAGAAGGCGAAGAGGATCGGCCGCCGCGGCCGGCTTGGCATGTGCTGGAAGGCCTCGGCGATCTCGATCAGCCCGGCCACGCCCGAGGCATTGTCGTCAGCGCCGTTGTGGATGTAGCCGGTGGGGCCGTAGCTGTTGCTCGCGTTGCCGTAGCCGACGTGGTCGTAGTGGGCGCCCACCACCACCAACTCGCTTGCCACCGCCGGATCGCTGCCGGGCATGAGCGCGAGGATGTTGCGCATGCCGCCGAAGGCCTGGTAATAGGTGCCGTTGTCACCGGCCGGCTGGAGGCCGAGCTTTTCGATCGCCTGCACGATGTAGGCGCCGGCGGCTCGGCCGCCCCGGCTCCCTCCCTCGCGGCCTTCGAAGGAATCGTCGGCCAGGGCATGCACATGCCGGCTGGCGTCGGCGGCCTGAATGCTCGCGTGGGCCGCCGACATCCGCTCGGCGGCTCGCGCCTTCCCGGCGGCGAGCGGCGTCAGGGAGAGCAAGCAGATCGCGGCGAACGTTGTGGCGGATGCGGAAAATGACATGATGCGAGGCGCCTCCTTGCGGGACTCGGCATTGCGGTCAAGAATAGACCGTTGCATCGCCCCCCACGTCCATGGGGATTTTTGCGACCAGGAGAGGTGGCAGAGTGGTCGAATGCGCGTCTTTGCTAAAGACGTGTCCGGTCAAAAGCTGGACCGCGGGTTCGAATCCCGCCCTCTCCGTTTGTTCCAAAACGTAAGTGATCCGCAAACTCGGCATCAGGCCTCCCTGCCCGTCGTCTTGCGTCCGACAGGCTTCGCAATCGCTGGCTACCGCGGGTGGATCGGGGAATAGTCGGGTGGTTTTCCTCCACCCGGCTGCCTAGAGTTTTCTCGAGTGCAGGGACCTTCGCACGTCGCCCCCAGGCAGTGACGAAGCCCCATGCAGAGCCCCGCCGGCCAGCCGAATGCATCCGCGGACGACGGTTCCGCGGCAGCCCACGCGCCGATCGCGTCGCAGGTGACCCGCACCGGCCTCCTTCTGCCGCCCGTCAATTCGCGGGTCGTCTACCGGCCGTTCGAGCCGCCTTCTCCGCAACGCTCCACCCGCATCATCGGCCGGATCATGGAGCTCTCCGAAGACGCCGTCGAGTCGCTTTTGCAGGACGTGCTCAACGAGTTTCACGGTCGCCATCAGCGGCTCCTGCAGTTCTTCCTCGAACGCTACGAGGCGATGCGGCACCTCATGCTCACCGACCGGTCGTTGAGCGAATCGCGAAAGCTCCTCATCGGCTCCTTCTTCACGCAGGAATACGCGCTCGAAAGCGCCTCGCTCTCCAACCCCGCAATGGTCTGGCATCCCGACCAGAGCGGCCTGTCGGCGGGCACGCGTCGCTTCGTCCTCAGCCTGCGAGCCATCGGCGAAGGGCACATCTCGAGCGTCGTCTTCCGCGCGGGCACGGTCGACGCCGCGGGGATCGTCAGCGTCAACACGCCGACGGGATTCGTCGCCTCGCCGCGGGTGCTGACGCGGATTCGCTACGAGAAGGCGCTCTTCCGAACGAAACTCGAGGAACTGGGCATCGTCGATGGCATCATCGAGCTCGCGTTCGCCGGCGTCGAGGACCGCTTCACGCTCGACGAGCTCGAGACGACGCTCGCCCGGCTCACCCGCGAGCACAAGCCGAGGCGGCGGGATTTCGAGCCCTACATCGACGCCATCCGGGCCCTCGCCCGTTCGAACTACGAGATCGAGTGTGACCCCGCCTCCGACATCTCCGAGCGGATCATCTTTCCCTACTCGCCCACCGAGACCAACGGCATCGAAGACGCCCGGTTCGTGCGGTTCGTCGAGGACGACGGCTCCGTCCACTACTACGGCACCTACACCGCATTCGACGGCCACATGATGCTGCCGCAGTTCGTCGAGACCGACGACTTCGTCCGGTTTCGCATGAGCACGCTCAACGGCCCCGAAATCGCCAACAAGGGAATGGCGATGTTTCCGCGGCGGATCAACGGCCACTACTGCATGCTCTCCCGGCAGGATGGTGAAAACATCTATTTCATGGCGTCGGAAAACCGCCACTTCTGGCATACGAAGAAGCTCGTGCTGCGGCCGAGCCATCCCTGGCAATACGTGCAGATCGGCAACTGCGGCTCGCCGATCGAGACGCCGGCGGGCTGGCTCGTGATCACGCACGGCGTCGGGCCGATGCGGAAATACTCGATTGGTGCCGCCCTGCTCGACCTCGACGACCCGACGAAGGTGCTCGGCCGGCTGCCGACGCCGCTCCTCTCGCCGATGGGCAACGAACGGTCGGGCTACGTGCCGAACGTCGTGTACAGTTGCGGAGGCCTCGTCCACGAGGGTCTGCTCGTCATCCCCTACGCGATGAGCGACTACGCGACGACGTTCGCCACGGTGCCCCTGCAGGCGGTGCTCGACGCGATGATGGAACCGCCCTGACCGGTGTGGCGACACCGATGGGCTACCGCTGCGGCACGGCGCGACCATAGAATCGGCCGCGGTTCGTTCCCCATGAGGGCGTCGGCCCCGAAAGGACTCACCGCATGAAAATCGTCGTCACCGGCGGAGCCGGTTTCATCGGCAGCCATATCGTCGATGGGCTCCTTGCCGCGGGCCACGCAGTGGCCGTGATCGACGACCTCTCCAGCGGCGACCGGGCGAATCTGCCGGCCGGCGTGCCGCTGCATGTCGTCGACATCGTCGACGGCAAGGCGGTGGCGGCGGTGATTCAGGCGGAGCGGCCCGATGCCGTCTGCCACCAGGCCGCCCAGATGTCGGTCAGCCGGTCGGTGCGCGAGCCGCTTTTCGACGCGCAGGTCAACTGCATCGGACTGATCAACGTACTCGACGCCGCGGCGCACAACGGCTGCCGCCGGGTCGTCTTCGCCTCGAGCGGCGGCGTGCTCTATGGCGACGTCACCACGCCCGCCCCGGAATCGACGCCCGCCAACCCCGTGAGCCCCTACGGCATCACGAAGTGGGTCGGCGAGCGCTATCTGAAGTTTTTCGCCGAGGAGTACGGCCTCGCCACGGTGGCCCTCCGCTATTCCAACGTCTACGGCCCGCGGCAGAATCCGCACGGTGAGGCGGGGGTGGTGGCGATCTTCTGCAAGAAGCTGCTCGCAGGGGAAAAGGCCACGATCAACGGCGACGGCCACTACATCCGCGACTACGTCTACGGCCCCGACGTGGCCCGCGCCAACATCATCGCCCTCACCCACGACCTGCCGCAGGTGCAGCCCAAGACGCTCACGAGCCTCAACATCGGCACCGGCATCGGCACCGACGTCAACGACCTGGAAGCGATGATCCGCGCGGCCGTGCGCACCGTGCGCGAACGCCGTGGCAGCACGGCCGAACTCCCGCAGCCGCTGCACGGCCCCGCCCGCCCCGGCGACCTGCGGTCAAACCTCGTCGATGCGGCGCTCGCCGGCCGCGTTCTCGGCTGGCGGCCGGAAGTCTCGCTGGCGGACGGCATCGCCAAGACCGCCGACTGGTTTGCGACGCGGTCTGCCTGACAGGCTGAAGCCCGTCCTACAGGCCGTTCGCCGCGGCCGAGCAGAGCCGCTTCGTGAGCGAGGGCGACGCGAGGTAGAGCGGCAAGCCATGGTTCTTGCCGATGATGTTGGCCCCGTCCACCGCGGAAAACTCCACGTGGCCCGGCAGCCAGCGCCGCGGCATGCCCACATAGCCGAGGGCGTCGGCGTTGATGCGGCGATCGAGCAGCGGGAAGAACCGCAGGGCGTCGTCGCTCGAATTGATGATCAGCGACACGCTGTCGATGCATTCGACCGTCTCGCGATAGGGTCCTCGCGGCGCGAGGGCGTCGCATCGCACGGCCGGCGCGATAAAGACCAGATTCGTCTGCGCCGGGCGGCCCCGCCAGGGCTGCAGGTCGGTGCGGCCCGAGCGTTCGGCGGTCACCAGATCCTTGAGCGACTCGAGCGTGATCAGGGCGCCGTAGCTATAGGCGACGATGCCCACCGGCCGGGCGGGCTCGATCTGGCCCAGGAGCCAGGCCATGTAGCGCCCCTCGGAGAAGGCCCGCTCATACTTCGCGCGGCCGTCCTTGAGGAGGATGCCCCGCTGTTCGCTCGGCCAGGAGAAAATCACCGTCCGCACCGCCGCTTTGCCGGGGCAGGCCGCCAAGCAATGCCGAGCGAGCAGGAGTCCCTGCTGCTTGGCGGCCGCGGCGTCGTACCGATTGCCGTGGATGAAGAAGACCAGCGGCTTGCCGGAATCGTCGCCGAGGAGGCCGGCGAGGCTGTCGGAATGCCAGCGGCCGCAGTGCTTTCCTTCCGCTCGCTCCACGAATCGCTCCACCGAGAGATTCGGCGCGAGCGGCACGCTGCAGGTGGCGGGCAGCCGACGCGTGCTCACGCACCAGACATCGGGCTCGGTGTGCCCCGGCATGTCGTCGTGGGGCGTTTGATCGATGCTGCGGAGGGCCCGGGCACCGGGCTGCGAGACGGCCGTGGCCGGCGTCGGCTCTCCGCCCTGCGCCAGGCGCGGGCTCCAGATCGCCAAGGCTGCCATGGCGATGATCGCCACGGCCGCAGCGGCGCACCAACTCCGAGCGAGCGCCTGCGCTACCGCGGCACAGCCGGTCTGCCCGTGCCGGGGAAGATCATCGCCGTCAGAATGCCGCTGCCAAACCGCCATTGCAACGCTGCCTCAAATGCGCCGGCCTTACCATGACCGGCCCTGTCCGTGACCGGTCTTCGAACAACCCTAGCACGCGAATCTCGCGCTGCAGCCGATGGAAAAGCCACATCTCCGACGAGTCTTCCATCGCGGCGACCGCACACCAAGCACGGCTGTCGCGACCGCTACCACCCGACCGCGCGGCCGCAAAATTTCTGAGCGTCGCTCCGCCGCGCGCCGGATCATGAGCTAGGGTTCGGTAGCGTCGTCACGGACGACGCATCACGTCGTCGCGGCCTCGAGCCGCGGGAGCGGTGGAGACCGTAACCATGTCGCGTTTCTTGTGCCTCTCGATCGCGCTCGGCAGCCTCCTGGCAGCCCCCGGGTGCACCAGTTGTTTTGGCGGCTTCAACAACACCTGCCGCCGCCCGTCGTTCATGGAGTTTCGTCAGCCGTGCGGCGGCGGCATGCTTGGCCGCAGCGCGGCGCCGCCGATGGCGGCCCCATGCGGTGCGCCGGCCTGCGGCGCTCCCGCCTGCGGAGCACCGGCCTGCGATCCCTGTGGCGGATCGGCCGCCCCGTGCTGCGAGGAGGGGGGCACGATCATGTCGGCTCCCTCGTCGATGCCGGTGGTGAGCGAGCCCGGCACGTTTAGCTGATTGACAAAAACCTGAACCGTTGCGGGCCGCTCGTTCCCAGCGGCCCGCGACCCTTCGCCCCTCCGGTGATGCGCCGCTCTTGCCGGCCACGCGTCGGGCAAGCGGCACGCTGTGTGTCCGCTCCCGATTCGAGCGGCTCGTCACCGGGGGGGCGAGGCCTTTTCTGCGGCCTGCCGGCCTGATCGGCGGGCGCGAGACCCGCGTCGGCGGGCGGCTATACTCGGCGGCTCTTCTGGCCGTCGTTTCCGGAGCCGCCATGTTCGAATCGCTCACCGCGTCGCTGTCTTCCGCCTTCAACTCCCTGCGCGGTCGCGGCCGGCTCACCGAGGCGAACATGCGGGAGGGGCTGGCGGGCGTCCGCACCGCGCTGCTCGAGGCCGACGTCGCCTACGACGTGGTCGATGCATTCCTCGATCGCGTCGCCGCCGAGGCCGTCGGCGCCCAGGTGCTCGAATCGCTCGACCCGGCCCAGCAGCTCGTGGGCATCGTGCACCGCGAGCTCGTCAACCTGATGGGTCCGGTCGATCACTCGCTCCACCTCGAAGCGGGCAAGACGACGATCCTCATGCTCTGCGGCCTGCAGGGCTCGGGCAAGACGACCTCCTGCGCGAAGCTCGCGAAGAAGATCAAGGAGCAGGGCCGCGGCGTGATGCTCGTGGCGGCCGACCTTCAGCGACCGGCGGCGATCGAGCAGCTGGCGGTGCTCGGCCGGCAGCTCGACGTGCCCGTACATACGCCCGACGGCGTGAGCGATCCCGTCGCGGTCTGCAATGCCGGCGTGGCCCGCGCCAAAAAGGAGGGCATCTCCGTCGTCATCCTCGACACGGCCGGCCGGCTCTCGATCGACGAGGCCCTGATGCAGGAGCTCTCGCGGATCGACCGCACCGTCGGTCCGGACCAGGTCTATCTGGTCGTCGATGCGATGACCGGCCAAGACGCCGTCCGCAGCGCCAAGGCCTTCAACGAGGCGCTCGAACTCAACGGCGTGATCATGACGAAGCTCGACGGCGACGCTCGCGGCGGCGCCGCGCTTTCGGTGAAGCATGTCACCGGCGTGCCGATCAAGTTCATCGGCACCGGCGAGCAGATCGACGCCCTCGAAGACTTCCACCCCGACCGCATGGCCGGCCGGATCCTCGGCATGGGCGACGTCGTCTCGCTCGTCGAGGAGGCGCAGCGGAAGTTCGACCAGGATGAGATGCAGAAGCAGGAGGAGCGGCTCAAGGCGGGCGAGTTCACGCTCGACGACTTCAAGAAGATGCTCCTGCAGACCCGTCGCCTCGGTCCCCTCGGCAAGGTGCTCGGCATGATCCCGGGCATGGGCGGCATGCAGGAGATGCTCGCCGGCGCCGATCTCGAGAAGGACATGAAGCGGCTCTTCGGCATCATCGATTCGATGACGCCCGACGAGCGGCGCAATCCCACCCGCACGATCGACCAGTCGCGGCGGCGGCGGATCGCGGTGGGCGCGGGCGTGCAGCCAAACGAGGTGAGCGACCTCGTGAAGCAATTCGACGGCATGGCCGCGATGATGAAGGGCATGGCGGGCCTGGGCATGCGCGACCGCATGCGGGAGGTGCAGAAGCTCCAGGCCGGCCTCGCCAATCCGGCCGCCCGCCTCGGCCGCCCCAAGGGCGACACCGGCAAGCGGCTCACAGCCGACGAGCGGCGCAAGCTCAAGAAGCAGCGCGAGAAGGAACAGCGCCGGAAGAAGCGCGGCACGCCCTAGCCGGCTTCGAGTAGACCGCTTTGTCCCGAAGCGGATCTCCAAAAAGCCTTTCGCAGTGTCGCACCGGCTCGGGGGCGGCAGAAGTCTCGTCGCGGTGTCCCTCGAAGACTCGGTCCAAATGCTCCTCGAGCTTCCGCCGACCCCCTCGCCTTCGTCCAGCGTGATTGAAGCCGGAGAGGGGACATTTGCTTCGGGACGAAGCGGTCTACTTTGCCGCCCTACCCCGCGAAATACCCGAAAAAAAGCCAGTCCAGTGGGTGGGCTTGGGTTTGGGGCCGCGTCGGGTACGCTAAAAGGCTCGATTTTCCCTCCCCGAGGAGTGCCTGAACGTGTCTGTGGCGATTCGTATGAAGCGGATGGGCCGGAAGAACCGCGCCTTTTACAGGATTTGTGCGACCGACAAGCGCAGCCCGCGCGATGGTCGTGAGATCGAAGTGCTCGGCACCTACGATCCGTATGTGCCCGATACCGACGCCCGTTGCACGCTCAATGGGCCGCGGCTGCAGCACTGGCTCTCCGTCGGCGCGCAGCCCAGCCAGGCGGTCCGTGTCTTGATCAAGAAATACGGCCCCAACGGCACTCACTTGAAAGAGATGGAGCAGGCCCGCGCCAAGCTCGCGATGCCGCGGATCGTCCCCGATCCGGGTCCGCCGGCCTTCGTGCCCGAGGTCAAGGCGGAGCCCGCGCCCGAGGCAGCCGCCGAAGCACCGGCCGCCGAGGCCGTGGCCGAAGCCCCTGCGGAAGCGGTCGCTGAGTCGGCGCCCGAGTCCCCGGCCGAGGATGCATCGGCCACCTGATGCCGCGGAACTCTTTGCTTTTTTCTTGGGTGGCTGCTTTCCCGTCATGCGCATCGACATCCTCACCCTCTTTCCCGAGATGTTCACGAGCTTCCTCGAGGGAAGCCTCCTCGGGGCGGCGCGCGCCGGTGGGCTCCTCGACATCCGCGTCGTGAACATCCGCGATTTCGCCGAGGGTGTGCACCGCCAGGTGGACGACCGTCCGTTCGGCGGTGGTCCCGGCATGCTGCTCATGGCTGGGCCGGTGGTGTCGTGCGTGGAGAGCGTGCAGGCACAGGGCACCGCCGGCCACCTCGTGATGCTCACTCCCGGCGGTCGGCGGCTCGACCAATCGGTCGTCGAGGAATTGGCGAAGCAGGAACGGATCGTCCTGCTCTGCGGCCGCTACGAGGGCTTCGACGCCCGCGTGCGCGACCTGCTCGAGCCCGACGAGATCTCGATCGGCGACTACGTGCTCTCCGGCGGCGAGGTGGCGGCGATGGTAATCGTCGATGCCGTCGCGCGGCTCGTGCCTGGCGTTCTCGGCGACGAGGAGAGCGCCCGCCAGGATTCCTTCTCCGGGGCCGAGCGGCTCGTGGAAGGCCCCCAATACACCCGGCCGCGTGAGTTTCGCGGCCTCAGCGTGCCCGACGTGCTGCTGTCGGGCGACCACGCGCGGATCGCACAGTGGCGGCACGAGCAGGCCGTGGTCGCGACCACGCGGCGTGCCCATCCCATCCATTCCCAAAGGAGCGCATCGTGAGCCAGAAAATCCTCTCCCATGTCGAAGCCTCGAGCCTGAAGCCCGAGGTGGCCAAGTTTGCGATCGGCGACACCGTCGACGTCCACACCCGCATTCTCGAAGGCGAGAAGGAGCGCGTGCAGATCTTCAACGGCGTGGTGATCGCCCGCAGCGGCTCGGGCAGCCGCGAGATGTTCACGGTGCGCCGGATCGTGGCCGGCGAGGGCGTGGAGCGGAAGTTCCCGCTGCACTCGCCGAAGATCGCCAAGATCGAGGTGAAGCGGTCGGGCGTCTCGCGTCGGGCCAAGCTCTACTACCTGCGTGACCGCGTCGGCAAGGCGGTGCGTCTCCGCGAGAAGCGCGACGACGTTGTGGCCGAAGCGGGCGGCGCGAAGAAGTCGGCCAAGAAGGCCGCCGCCAAGGCCTGAGATCGACGGAGCCCGCCATGGAGCCGCGCGACCAACTCGGCCGTCGCGGCGAGGACCAGGCGGCCCGCTATCTCCAGGGCATTGGCTACCGGATCATCGCCCGCCGCGAGCGGGTGCTCCGGGGCGACATCGACCTGATCGCGCTCGACGACCGCACGGTGGTATTCGTCGAAGTGCGCACGCGAACCGACACGAATCACGGCCATCCGGCCGAGACCGTCGGCTACCAGAAGCAACGGCGGATCGCCCAGCTCGCCAACGCCTACATCCGCCGCAACCGGCTTGAAGACTGCCGCGTGCGGATCGACGTGGTCACCGTCACACTCGAGGGCCCTGACGGCAGGCCCGCGGTCGAGCACTTCCAAAACGCGTTCGAGAGCCCGTGGTGAGGCGGCCGGCTTCGGGACGAAGCGGTCTACGAGTTCGCGGTGATTTCTTCGGGCTCGGTGAAAATTCTCATCAGGCCGGCCGGGAGCCGGCGGGCGAGGCGGTCGAGCCGCGAGCGGATCTTCTCGCGCGGGGCCTTCCCGTCCACCTGCCGGATGAGAATGCCCGCCACTTGCTCGGGCCGTCTGCGGGCGATCGCCGCATAGACCTCCGGGTCTCGCTCGCCCGAATCGCCGACGAGCAGGAAGCGCCGGCTGGGGAATTCATCCATGATCTGCTCGATCGTGCGGCGCTTCGAACGCTTGCGCGACGGCAGCCGGCCCAGCGGCGTTGAGTCTTTGAGCCTGAAGAGCTTCAGGTGCATCGAGCCGGCGGGCAGCCCGGCGGCGTCGAGGAATCCGCCCAGGCAGCGGGCCAACTGCCAGGGGCTCGCCGAGACGTAGTGAAAGGCCGTCTGCGGTTCCTCCTGCCAGCGGCGATAGATGCCGACGATGCCGGGAACGGCCCGAAATTCCCGCACGAACGTGTTGGCGAGCAATTCGCGCCGATTGGCCACGTTCGTCACCTTCACCGTGTCGTCGATGTCGGAGATGACCGAAAGGCCGTGATCGCCGATCAACTGGATCCGGCCGCCGGCCGACGCCACCGCGGCCTTCGTTTCCCCGTCGGCGGGGCCCGACTGGTCCTCGTCGTCGACGAATCCTGAATACGAGATCCACGGGCAGACGGAGTCGCCCGGCGGTTCGATCCCGTCGATGTCGAACGTGGCTCGGAAGTGCCCCGCCCGGTCGGTCTGCCCGACGTCGATGAGCCGCTCACCGATGGCGATCCGCACCGGCTGCCCCGCCACACGCTGAAAGAGAAATGCGTCGGCGCGGCGCTGGAAGACGTCCGACTCCAGCTGGGCTTCATCGAGATCAAGAATCCGCTTGAGCACCGCCATCGCCATCACCCGCCGACGGCTCCGCAGCGGCAGCGGTCTGGTGACCATGCCGGCGACGGTCGCACGCCAGCGCCCCTCTCCCGGGAGTTGGCGAGCGTAGGTGGGGAAGAAGACGATCATGCGGCTCTGGATACGGCTTTGGGGCGACGGAAAGGCGGCGGAGCGGCCCACCTTCGCGGCGGGACGGCGGTGCTTGCAACCGGGGAGTCCGGCATTCTACAACTTGCCCGAGTCATTTCCCGGATTCCAAGGAGCTTCGAGAAGAGCATGGGTGTCAAGAAAACCGGCAAGGGGCGACGAAAACTCGGCCAGAAGAAGCGCCGCATGCGGGCCCGCATTCGCCATCGCAAGGGCTGATCCGCACGACCCTCACAGTTTCCCAACGGGCCGCCGGGATGCCTCCCGTGCGGCCCGATTTTTTCTTGCCGCGCGCATCCCGTGGGGTAGTGTTGCGAGTCCCGGGAAGTGCCCGGGCGCGGCATGGCCGGGCGACGACGTCCGGCAGCAATCAGGGAGGCTGGTTCGATGCGTGCGACGGAATGGAGCAGGCTGGCGCTCGTGGCCGCGGCCGTAGTGGTGGCGGCGGGATCCACTGGCTGCAAGACGCTGAATGAGCGCTACATCGCTCTCGAGGTCTGGAAGTACGAGAAGTGCTTCGGACACCTCCCCCCGGGCTTCGTGCCACCGGGTGCGGCGGTCGCGCCGGCGGCCCCCGCGATGCGGCCCTGCGGCCAGCCCTCCAACTGCTGCGAGGGCACGCCCTGCCAATCGGCGTCGTTTGCACCGGGCGAGCACGTCGCCGGCGGCAGCGGCTGCAACGACTGCCAGGGTGGAGTCGTCGAAGGTGGCGCTCCGATGGGCGCCGGCATGCCTGTCGGCGGCACCGTCGTGCCGAGTTTGCCGGCCGGTCCTGGCGGCGCTCCCGGCCCGATGCCGAGCGGCTCGCCGGTGACGACGAGCAAGCCGGTCATCATCTCCGACGAAGTGGTTCTGCCGTAGTAGACCGCTTCGTCACGAAGCGGATCTCCAAATTCCCCTCTTGTTGTTGTACCGGCTCAGGGACGGCAGAAGTCTCGTCGCGGTGTCCCTCGAAGACTCGGGCCAAATGCTCCTCGAGCTTCAGCCGATCCCTTCGCCTACGTCTAGCGTGGTTTAGCCGGACAAAAGAGATCCGCTTCGTCCCGAAGCGGTCTACCCGAGTGTCTCTGCTTGGGCGGGAAACCGGCGGGCTTCGACGTCGCTCCGCCAGCGGGCGAGGCCGTCGGCGATCGACGACTTGGCGTCGGCATACGCGCGGACGAATTTCGGCACGCGGTCGAGCGAGAGGCCGACCAGGTCGTGGAGCACGAGCACCTGCCCGTCGCAGTCGGGCCCGGCTCCGATCCCGATCGTGGGAATGTGGATCGCCTCGGTGATCGCGCGGGCCACCTCGGGCGGGATGCATTCGAGCACGACGGCGAAGGCGCCGGCTTCGGCCGCCGCCTTGGCGTCGGCCATGAGGCGATCCGCATCGCGCTGCACGCGGTAGCCGCCGAGTTGGTGAACCGCCTGAGGCCGCAGGCCCACGTGGCCCATCACGGGGATGCCGGCCGCCGCGATTCCCGCAATCACATCCGCCTGACCGGCCGTGCCCTCGAGCTTCACCGCCTGGCAGCCGGTCTCCTTCAGGATTCGCGCACACGACTCGACGGCCGTTCGCACGCCGAGGTGCTGCAGCGGAAACGGTAGGTCCACCACGACGAGCGCCCGCTCCGCGGCCCGGGCGACGATCTCGCCGTGGTAGATCATCTGCTCGAGCGTGGCGGGGATCGTCGAGGAGCGGCCCGCGACCACCATCGCCACGCTGTCGCCGA
>JBIIQM010000041.1:0-23692 GCA_044342075.1 Pirellulales bacterium | reverse complement strand
GACACCTTCACCCGCTTCGTACCGCCGCCGACCGACAGGCCGCCACCGGCCGGCGTGAACGTGGCCGTGGTCGAGCCCTCCGGGGTGCCGTCGCCGGCCAGGCCCATGTGCTGCGTTTGGAGCGCGGCGATCAGGGCTCCGAGCAGTTGCAGATCGAGCGGCCGCGACTCCACGAGCCGCTGAATCGCCTCGGCCGACCGATTCACGCGGGCGTTGTCGGAGCTCGCCAGCCCCGCGACGATCATCGGCATCACCTGCTCCGGCCCGATCGCCACGAGCCTTTCGGCGGCGGCGATCCGCGTCTCCGGATCGGCATGGTCGACGGCGAGCGTCGCCAGCGCGAGCGTGGCGTCGGACGAGCGAATCCGCGAAAGCGCCTCCACATAGAGGCCGCGCACCCGCTGCTCCGTTTCGGCCGCCACCGCCGCGGTGACCGCGGGCACGGCGAAGGGATCGGAGATTTCCCGAATCTCTTCGGCGGCCTGCTCCGCCTGCCCGTGTTCGCCGAGCCGCTTGCGCAGCCTTTCGAGCCGTCCCTTCCATTCAATCCGCGCGAGATTCGACCGTTCGACTCGCTCGATGAGCTCGATCTCCTGCACCGTCCGCCAGCCGCCGCGATAGCGCACATACCCGCGCTCCGCCATCAATTCCTGCTGCGTCTTCTTCGGTCCGGTGGTCTCATCGGCGCGGAGGGCCGCGGAAGAGAGCACCACCACGACGATCGCGAGCCAGCGTTGCATCACCAAGAGCCTACCCGACCGCCTCCCGAATCGCCCCGACATAAAACGAGAATATTCGGAAGATGACCAGCGCGATCAGGCCGGCCACCACGGCCCAGACGGCAAACCCGACCCCGCGGGCCGCCGCCTCGAAGCCACGCCGGGATTCGTCGTCGAATTCCCCTGCGATCCGGTCGAGCACCTCGGCCGTGTTGCCCGTCGCCTCACCGACGGCCACGGCATGCAGGAGCCGGTCGTCGAATCGCCCTGTCTCGCGCAGCGCTTCGGCGAGGGTCGCGCCGGTGCGCAGTCGGTCTTCGAGCGCCGCGGCATCGATGCGCACGCCCGGCGCGGCCGACGAGGCGAGGGTCGTGAGCCGGCCAGCCGACAATCCAGCGTGGCTCGCGAGCGACGCCGCCCGACACCACGCCGCCGCCTCGGCCGCGGCGGAGGCGCGGCCAAGCACCGGCACGCGCGCGGCGATCGTGCGGGCGACGCCATGCCGCCGCCAGCTGGCCAGCGCCCACCGCAGCGCGAGGGTGCCGATCACCGCGGCCGCGCCGAGCAGGGAGAGATAGGTTGCCAGCCCGGAGGCTCCAGCCAGCCCGAGGCCGAGGATGTCGATGCCTTTGCCGTTGCCATCGGTGAGCACGCCGGCAAGGAAGATGAGCAGCCCCACCACGCCGAGCGCCGTCGCGAGCTGGAACGCCGGCCACACGAGGCTCGAGCGGAGCGCCCGCGACGAACGCACCGTGCCGCGCAGCGTGCTGGCGAGTTCGCGGAGCGTCTCCACCTGATGACCGGTCTCGTCGCCGACCTGCGCCATGCCGATCACGAACGCCGGAAACGCCCCCTCGGCCGCCCGCATCGCGTCGGCGATCCCGCCGCCGGCCGCGAGCGCCCGCGAAGCAGACTCCATCGCCGGCCGATGCCGTGGCGGCACGCGGGCCGATTCACTCGTCCACGCCCGCCGCGGATCGACGCCGGCCGCCAGCGCGATCGCAAGCCGGCCGAGCACATCGGCAACCAGCGCGGTCGGCATCGCGTTGTCGGATCGCACAGGAAAAACTGCTCCTAGTCAGGCCGCCAGGCACGACCCTAACACATGCTCCCGGCATCTGGTAAAAACCGACCGCGACGGCCACTTGAGAGCCCGCCCGCCAGGATTTCCTGCGGTTCCCTCCGGCCCACCTTTCCCGGCGATGAAAGCATCCGTTCACTGGCCGCGCATCGCCATCGTGGGAGTGGGCCTGATCGGCGGCTCGGTGGGCCTCGCGGCCCTTTCCCGCCGCCTCGCCGGCCGCGTGATCGGCGTGGGCCGGTCGGCCGGATCGCTCGCCGAGGCGAAGCGGTGCGGCGCGGTCACGGAGACGACCACCGACCTCTCGGCCGCCGTTGCCGACGCTGATCTTGTCGTCGTGGCCACGGGCGTGGCCGCGATTCCCGCAATGCTCGACGCAATCGACGCCGCCGTCCGGCCAGGCACGCTGATCACCGATGCGGGCAGCACGAAACAATCGATCGTCGCCCACTGGGAAAAGCGCCGCCGCTCGCGTCGCGGCCGGTTTGTCGGCGGCCACCCGATCGCCGGTAGCCACCGCCGCGGGCCCGCCGCCGCCGATGCGAAGCTCTTCGCGGGGCGGGTCACCGTCGTCACGCCCGCCAAGGCCACGCCACCGGCCGACGTGGAGGAAGTGGGAGGGTTCTGGGCGGCACTCGGCTCGACCGTCTTCGTGATGCCGCCGCGGCAACACGACCAGCTGCTCGCCGCCACGAGCCACGCCCCCCACGTGATCGCCGCCGCGATCGCCGCCGCCACGCCGCCGGAGGCCCGGCAGCTCACGGCCGGCGGCTGGCGCGACACGACGCGGATCGCCGCGGGCGATCCTGATCTCTGGGCCGACATCCTGCTCGACAACGCGGCGATGGTGGCCAAGGCGCTCTCGCGGATCGCGGGCGCCACCGAAAAGATGCTCTCCGCGCTCGAGAAGCACGACCGCAAGAAACTCGTCTCGCTCCTGAAAGCCGCCAAGGAAGACCGCGATGCTGTGGGAAGTTGACGTCCACCTGCTCGATCCCGCCGCCGACCATGCCGCCCGCGCCGTTGTCGCCGGCGCCGCCGAACTCGGCATCGGCGGCTGCACGAAGGGCCGCACCGCCGCCGGCTGGCTGATCGAAGGGGAGCTCACGAAGGCCGACGCCGAACGGCTCGCCGGCGCACTTTTGGCCGATCCCGTCACGGAATCGTTCACGATCGCGGAGGTGGGGGATCGCGCCTTGATTGCGGGCCCCGCCGACCTGCCGACCGTGCTCCACGTGCTGCCGCGGGCGGGCGTCACCGATCCGGCGGCGCAGAGCGCGCAGGAAGCGATGGCGCTCCTCGGACTGCGGCCCGCCGCCGTCCGCAGCGTCCGCAAATACTGGCTGCCCGCGCTGCCGCCGGCCGACGCCCAACGGCTCGCCTGGAAGCTCTTGGCGAGCGAAGCGATCCACGACGTGGTGATCGGGGCGCTTTCGCTCAAAACGCTCTCGGGCGGAAAACCTTGGTCGTTCGAGCAGCATACGATCCGGCTCGAGGGGCTCGACGACGCCGCGCTTGCGAAGCTCAGCCGCGAGAAATGTCTCGCGCTCACGCCCCGCGAGCTCCACGCCGTCCGCGACCACTTCCGCACGCTCGCCCGCGATCCCTTCGAGATCGAGCTCGAGACGATTGCGCAGACGTGGAGCGAGCACTGCTGCCACAAGACGCTCGGCAGCCCGGTGGACCACGAGGGGCCGGCGGGCACCGCCCGCTACGACAACCTGCTCAAGGAGACGGTCTTCGCCGCCACGCAGAAGGTTCGGGCAGCGCTCGGTGCCAAGGACTGGTGCGTGAGCGTGTTTCGCGACAACTCGGGCGTGGTGCGGTTCGACGGCGACCACGACATCTGCGTGAAGGTGGAGACCCACAACCATCCCTCCGCGATCGAGCCCTACGGCGGCGCCGCCACGGGGCTCGGCGGCGTGATCCGCGACGTGCTCGGCACGGGCCTTGGCGCGAAGCCGATCGCCAATCTCGACGTCTTCTGTGTGGGCCCGCCCGACACGAAGCCTGAAGACCTGCCGCCGGGCGTGATCCATCCGCGGCGACTGCTCGGCGGCGTGGTGGCGGGCGTGCGCGACTACGGCAATCGCATGGGCATCCCCACGATCGCCGGTGCCGTCGCCTTCGACCCCGGCTACACGATGAACCCGCTCGTCTTCTGCGGCACCGTCGGCATCATGCCGCGCAACTCCGCCGATGCGGCGGTGCAGCCCGGCGACCTCGTCGTCGTCGCCGGCGGTCGCACCGGCCGCGACGGCATCCACGGCGCCACCTTCTCGAGCGAGGAGCTCTCGAGCGCGAGCGAGAGCCAGTCGGGCGGCTCGGTGCAGATCGGCCATGCGATCCACGAGAAGACGCTCACCGATTTCGTGCTCGAGGCCTCGCGACAGCGGCTCTTCCATGCGATCACCGATTGCGGCGCCGGCGGGCTCTCGAGCGCCGTGGGCGAGATGGGCGCGAAGCTCGGCGCGACGGTCGATCTCGAGAAGGTGCCGCTGAAGTATGACGGCCTCTCCGCCACCGAGGTCTGGATCTCGGAGGCGCAGGAGCGGATGGTGCTCGCCGTGGCGCCGGCCGACTGGGAGAAGCTCTCGCGGATCGCCGCCGACGAAGGCGTCGAGGCGACGGCGATCGGCACGTTCACCGGATCCGGCAGGCTCGTGCTCCGCTGGGAGGGTCGCACCGCCGGCGAGCTCGACTGCCACTTCCTCCACGAGGGCCGGCCGAAGCTGCGGTTGAAATCGCGGCACGTGCCGCCGGCCGTGGAGCCGACCGCCTGGCGGGCCGGCGCCGCAGAGGACCTCGCCGCGGCGCTCGTCGACGTGCTCGGCCTGCCCGACGTGGCGAGCAAGGAATGGATCATCCGGCAATACGATCACGAAGTGCAGGGGGCGAGCGTGGTGAAGCCGCTACTCGGCCCCGGCGAAGGCCCCGCCGACGGCACCGTGATCCGCGGCGTGCTCGGCCGCGACCGCGGCATCGTGCTGGGCGTCGGCATCCGCCAACGGCTCGGCTGGCTCGATCCCTACCAGATGGCCGCCGGCGCGATCGTGGAGGCGATGGCCAACTGCATCGCGACGGGCGCCGATCCCGCGAAGATCGCGCTGCTCGACAACTTCTGCTGGGGCGACACCCGCCGCGAGGATTCGCTCGGCACGCTCGTCGAGGCCTGCCGTGGCTGCCACGACACGGCGATCGCCTTCGCGGCGCCCTTCGTGAGCGGCAAAGACAGCCTCAATAATGTCTTTGCCTGGACCGATCCGGCGGGGAAGCAGCACGAGATCTCGATCCCGCCCACGCTCCTGGCGACCGCGATGGGGCAGGTGGACGACGTGCGTCGCGCCGTCACGCCCGACCTCAAGCAAGCCGGCAACCGCCTGGCGATCGTGGGGCTCTCCCGCGACGACCTCGCCGGCAGCCAACTCGCCCTCACCGGCCGCGTGAGCGGTGGCCGTGTGCCGCCGGTCGACGCCGCGAGCATTCGCGCGGTCTTCACGGCCGTCGCCGCCGCGATCAAGGGGGGGCTCGTCGCGGCCTGCCACGATTGCTCCGATGGCGGGATCGCCGCGGGAGTCGCCGAGATGGCGATCGCCGGCAGACTCGGGGCGCGTCTGGAGCTGGCCAAGGTTCCGGCCGAGACCCGCGACGCATCGGGAACCAGCCGCGACTTCGCGATCGCCTTCACCGAGACACCGGGCCGATTCCTCTGCGAGGTGCCGGCCGCCCAAGCCGATGCCTTTGCGAAGGCGGTCGATGGGCTGGCGTGGGCGTGGATCGGCGAGGTGACCGGCAGCCAGACGCTCGAGATCGTGACCGGCGGCGGCAGCGCCGCGATCGCCGTGGACCGGCTGGACCGCGCCTGGCGCGGTGAAAGGAAGGAGTCTTGATGCTTTCCCCCCGTGCCCTGATCCTCCGCGCCCCCGGCACCAACTGCGACCACGAGACGGCGCACGCCTTCGAACGGGCCGGGGCCATTCCTCGCCGCGTCCACGTGCGGGCCTTCGCGGAGAAGCCGTCGATCGCCGACGACTTCCAGATCCTCTGCATCCCCGGCGGCTTCTCCTACGGCGACGACATCGCCAGCGGCCGCATCTTCGCGCTCGAATTGAAGCTGCGGCTCGGCGACGCGCTCGCGAAGTTTCGCGACAAGGGTGGGCTCGTGCTCGGCATCTGCAACGGCTTCCAGGTGCTCCTGCAGACGGGCCTCCTCCTCGGCGATCCCGCCACGGGCCAGCCGCGGGCGGCGCTGGCCCACAACCATTCGGGCCGGTTCATCGACCGCTGGGTGCCGCTCGAGGCTCAAGCCCACAAATGCCTCTTCCTGCGTGGCATCGAAAGCTCGTTCGATCTGCCGATCGCGCACGGCGAGGGCCGGTTCGTGACGCGGTCGCCGGAGGATCTCGCCGCGCTCGATGCCGCCGGCCAGCTCGTCCTGCGGTATGGCAGGGATGCGCACGGCCGCTCGGCGAATCCCAACGGCGCCGCCGCCGACGTGGCGGGCGTCTGCGACGAGACGGGCCGAGTGCTCGGCATGATGCCGCACCCTGAGCGGTTCATCGACGCGACACAGCACCCCGCCTGGAACGGCCGGCTCGACGCCACCGCCGCGGGCGCCGGCCTGGCGATCTTCGCCAATGCCGTGAAGGCGGTCTCGTGACGCGGTGTGATTCATGACAGGCTGAAGCCTGTCCTACACCCGGCCCCCGCCCCGAAATGGCTGCCGGCCGGCGTTGACTCCCCCACGGCGCCGCGGCTACCCTCCCCGCCCCGAACAGCCCCCTTTCGCGGATACCTGCCGCCATGCGCCCGCGCGCACAGACCCGCCTCATCCTCGTGCTGCTCTGCACCTGCGCAGCGGGCGGCTGCCGCTTCACGCTGCTCTCGAGCTCCGTCTGGCAGCAGCCCGAGCCGCCCAAGACCGTGCTCGGCGACGACGGCCGCGAGACGGCAGCCCCGCGGCCCGCGCCGAAGACGATCCCGATCGAGATGGTCTTCGTGCGGAGCGACGAGCACGACGTGCAGCTCGGCGACGAGCTGTGGACATTCGTCGATGAGCAGGTGCTCGACGACGCCCTGCGGCGCAGGCTCGCCGCCAATGGCCTCCGAGCGGGCGTGATCACCGGCACGCTGCCGGCGGCGCTCGCCTCCCGATTTGAGCCCCAGTCAACGGCCGAACCCGATCAGCTTCCGGAAGGACCTACGGCGAGCCCGACGGTGGCGCGGCGGATGCTGCGGCTGCTGCCGGGCCGCGAGACCGAGATCGTGGCCGCCACCGGCTTGGCGGAGCTCGTGCTGCTCGAGCACGACGGCGAGGCGGTGCATGGCGGCACCTACCGCGAGGCGAGCACCCACTTCTCGCTCAAATCGTGGCCCGCCGCCGACGGCCGCATCCGTCTCGAACTCACGCCCACCGTCAAGCACGGCCCGATGCAGCGATCGTGGGTGGGCGAGGAAGGGGTCTTCCGCATGGAGAATGGCCAGCGCCGCCATGCGCTCGACCGACTGCGGTTCAGCCTCACGATTCCCGCCGACTCCCTGCTGCTCGTGGGCCCTGCCGGCGACGGCGCCTCGACGGTCGGAGACGCGTTCTTTCGGGATCGCACCGCCAATGAGCCCACGATGCGGCTGCTCGCGATCCGGCCCCAGGCGCGGGCGGTCGATCCGCTCTTCGCGGCGGACGCCACGGCCGGCGAGACCGCACGCCGCTGATTGTTCGGGCGGCTTCTTTCGACGGCAATTCCGGCAAGGTGCGGCGACCCTGCCGACGGATTCGGCGAGTGCATACCGGAAAATAAGTAATCCGGGCAAACGACGCCTTCGCTTCGATCCGTTCTGGTGGCCGCGATCGCATCCTGTCGATGACGACGTCGAGGCAAAAGGCGGGAGTGGTGGGCGACTCGAAAGGCCTATGGTCATGAGCACGAACGGACGCACGACGAAGCAATCGGGCAAGGGGCACCGTCCCCGTGCCACCACGGTCTTTGCGGCCGCCTTCATCGCGGGCGCCGCCGCCGCGTTCGGTGTGAACCGCGCGCTCGACGTGCACCTCGCGCAATCGAAGCCCCGGGTCGAGAGCGAGCCGATCTTCGTGGCGCTGCGTTCGCTGCCACAGGGTGCGGCCGTGACGGTGTGGGATGTGGCACTGCGCGACTGGCCGAAGGCGATGATGCCTGCGGCCGCGATGCGGCCACAGGATTCATTCGACGGTGCCGTCCTGAAGCATCCGATCCGCGAAGGGCAGCCGTTGCTTACCTTCCAGCTCGTCAAGGCTCCGACCGAGACCGACAGCCAGATGGCGGGCGCCGTGCCCGCCGCCCTGCCCGCGCCCCAGCCCGTGGATGCGATCCCGCAGCCTGATCTCTGGGCCCCCGGCGAGCAGCCGGCCGCGCCGGCTACGGCAGCAGTCGCACCTGTAGCCTCACCTGCAGCCACGCCCATAGCCGCGCCCGTAGCCGCGCCGATCGAACTGGCCGCCGAGACCGTGATCCCGCCGACGACCGGCGAGCCCACCGTGGCGGTCGCGCCGCCCGTCGAGCCGGCGAGCACCGCCGTCGAACCGGAGGTCGTGTCGGTCGTGCAGCCCGCCCCGACGACCGACATTGAACCCCCGCCGGCCGCGGCCCCGCAAACGCAGGCCGTCGCCGCGACGCCGGCCGTAAGGTATCTCGTCGTTCCCGAGCGGATCGCCATGCAGGCCGACCGGTCGTTCGTGGCGCCGGCTCCGACGCAGCCGACGGCGATGCAGCCAGTGCAACAGCCGCAACCAGTCGATCAGGTGAAGCCCCAGCCCCAGGCCCAGCCCCAGCAGGTTGCCAAGCAGCCGCCGCCGGTGCGCGAGGCGCCGCAGTCGAACCAGCAGCGGACACGGACCGCGCGGCAGCCGCGGAGCACAGGGAATCAGCCGCAGCAGCCCGCGCCGCAACGTCCGGCCACGAGCGGCCAGCGGTCGGCGCCGGCGAAGCCCCGCGGCAATGCCTCCACCTTCCAGTCGATGTTTCCAAATCTCTCGGCCGGCATGACGGCCGTCGAGGAGCAGCTGCAGAAGATCAAGCGCGATCGCGAAGCGGACGACGACGCGGCCGATCAGCAGCCGCAGCAGCCCCCCCGCTCGGCTCGCTCCTTCTAGTAGACCGCTTCGTCCCGAAGCGGATCCCCAGATCCGCTTGCGGAGCAAGCGGTCTACCCATGACAGGCTGAAGCCTGTCCTACTGGTGAGAGGCTGAAGCCTGTCCTACGAGGGCTCGATCACGATCTTGCCGCCGACGGCGCCTGAGCGGGCGATCGTGCTCGACTCCTGCAGCGCGTGGGCCTCGGCCGTCGCGGAAAGCGGCAGCACGCGGTCGATCGGCACCCGCAGCTTCCCGGCCGCCATCCAGCGGTTGAGATCCGCGGCCACGGCGGCCTGCTCGTGACTGTCGGCCTTGAACATCACGAAGCCGAAGAGCCGGCAGCCCTTCACGTAGAACGGGCCGACCGGAAACGGTGGGCGGGCGTCACGGCCGGCCATGATCACCATCCGTCCGCCTTCGCCCAGCATCGCCACGGCCTGGTCGAAGAGCGGCTCTCGAAGCGTCTCCCAATAAACGTGAACGCCCTGGGGGGCCGCCGCCAGCACGGCCTCCACGAGATCATCGCGGCGATAGTCGAGCACGAGATCGGCGCCGAGCCGGCTCACCCGCTCGCGCTTCTCGGGTGTGCCAGCCGTGGTGATCACGCGGGCGCCGAGTAACTTGGCGATTTGCACGACTGCCGAGCCCACGCCGCCGGAGCCGCCATTCACGAAGATCGTCTCACCCGGCTGCAAGGCCGCGTTGCCGACGAGCCCCAAGTGCGCCGTGATCGAGACGAGCGATGCAGCCGCCGCATCGCGGTCCGACACGCTTTCGGGAGTGCGATGCAGCCAACACTCATCCACGGCCGCGAGTTCCGCGAACGTGCCCTGACGGCCCAGCACGCCCTGGTTCGATCCCCAGACCCGCATGCCGGGCTTGAGCCGATCCACCTCGCTGCCGACGGCCACGACCTCGCCGGCCAGATCGCAGCCGACGACGAACGGAAACGTGAGCGGCATCGCGACGGTTCCCGCGCGAATGTAGGTATCGACGGGGTTCATGGCGCAGGCCCGCACCCGCACGAGCGCCTGCCGCGGCCCGGGCACCGGATCGGGCAGGTCGCCATGCACGATCTCCTCGGGGCCGCCCGTCTTCCTGATGAACGCCGCCTTCATCGACTGCCTCCCGCCGCCGGTTGCGCAAATGCTCGCAGCGCCGCGGCGGCCGCGGCGAGAGCGCCGAGCCCGCCAAGGATCTGCAGTCCACGGGAAACCCCGTCGGAAAACCGGCTGGCTCGCAGCAGTTTCTCCTCCTCAGGCGTAGGCGGCCGGGCCACGCCCGATCGGGAGAGCCCCTGCTTCCATGCCTTATAGATGTCTTGGTCGGGCGCAGCCCGCACGGCGGCCCGGATGACCTCGAGATCGACCGTGCTGTCGGCCCGCGGCAGGACGAGCATCGAGGCCGCCCAGGCAATGACCGCCAGGGCGGCGCCCGCGAGCAAGACCGCATGGTCCGGGCTCCAACGTGTCTGCGTCGAAACCGGCGCCGGCTGCTCCTGGAGCCGCGAGAGCTCGCGAAGCTTTGGAACGTCGATCGCCCGCCCACAAGAGGGGCAGTTGACGCGCCCCCCCGCCAGCCCCGCCGACACGGGAATGTCCACCGAGCAGGAGCACGGAAGGAGAAAGGTTTTCATCAGCTGCGGTTCTCGACGGACGGACAGGAGCCGAGACGCTCGTCGCGGCCGCCGGTACCGGCGGCCGCAGAGATTCTCCGGCCGGATTTTTTTACCATTTTCAGCGAGATTCGCCGAAAATCGCCGGTTTTTTTCCAAAAAAAAGTTGGCCTCGCGACCGACGCGCCGCCATAATCTTGAGCCCTCCGGAAACCCTCGCCAGTGACGATGGTTCCAACTCTTCTCACCCCAGTGGCCCCAGGTTGCCCAGCCACATTCGCCGTCCGCCATCCGGGCTGTTTTTTTGAACACTGGAATTGGCGGCGCCTTGAATCACACTGTCGGCCACACGAATGATGGAAACGGTTGCTTGACGAGACGTGTCTGGAGCGGCACGCCGAGGACAGAAATGTCCGCTTGTATTGATCCTTGAAGGAGCATTGCCTTGTACGACTCACTGCTTGACGAACTCGAAGACGATGTTGTCTCCAATCCCCAGGAGGTGGAGGACCTGACCGTCAAGGTTGTCGATGCCGAAGAGGCCGACGCCGACCTGCTCGTCGACGATGACGCGGGCGTGCTGCCGGAAGGCGAGATCGAGGCCGAAGCCGAGGCGGAACTCGAGACGGCAAACGAATCGGACGAGGGGCTGATCGAGCAGGTCGAAAACTGGTCGGACGATCCCGTCCGCATGTACCTGACGCAGATGGGCGAGATCCCGCTGCTCACCCGCGCCCAGGAGATCTTCCTGGCCCGTCAGATCGAGACGACCCGCGCGCAGTTCCGCGCCAAGCTGCTCGAGTGCGAGTATGTCTGCCAGCAGGCTTACAAGGTGCTCGCCCGAGTGCACCGCGGCGAACTCCCCTTCGATCGCACGGTGCAAGTGTCGGTGACCGACCGCCTCGAGAAGGACCAGATCCTCGGCCGGCTCCCGCACAACCTGCGGACGCTCGACGTGCTGCTCAATCAGAACAAGTCCGACTATCGGATCGCCCTCTCGAAGAAGCGTAAGATGGCGGAACGCCGCGAGGCCTGGGCACGGCTCGGCCGCCGCCGCCGCCGCTGCGTGCGGCTCGTCGAAGAGCTCGGCCTGCGGACGCAGCGGATCGAGGCCATGATCCCGACGCTCGAGGGCTTCGTCGTCAGGCTCAAGGAGCTCAAGAGCAAGATCGACGCCCATAAGAAGTCGAAGCAGCCCCCCTCGGCCCGCCAGAAGCTGGTCGATGAATACCGGATGATCCTCAAGGCCTGCCAGGAGACGCCGCGCAGCCTCAAGCGCCGCGTCACCGAGATCAAGCAGATCTACGCCCAGTATCAGAAGGCGAAGCGCGGCCTTTCGGAGGGCAACCTCCGGCTCGTCGTCTCGATCGCGAAGAAGTATCGCAATCGCGGCCTCTCGTTCCTCGACCTGATCCAGGAGGGCAACGCGGGCCTGATGCGGGCGGTCGACAAGTTCGAGTATCGCCGCGGCTTCAAGTTCTGCACCTACGCCACCTGGTGGATCCGGCAGGCGATCACCCGCGCGGTGGCCGACCAGAGCCGCACCATCCGCATCCCGGTGCACATGGTGGAGACGATGTCGCGGGTGCGGAATGTCGCCCGCACGCTGCTCCAGGAATACGGCCGCGAGCCGACGATCGAAGAGATCGCCGCTCGGGCCGGCACGCCGGTGGATGAGACGCGTCGCGTGACGGCGATGAGCCGCTACCCGATCAGCCTCGACCGTCCGGTGGGCAACAGCGAAGACAGCCACTTCGGCGACCTGCTCCCCGACACCGGCGCCGAAAACCCGGCCGTGGGTGCCGCGCAGGAGATGCTGCGGAACCGGATCGCGAAGGTCTTGAAGAGCCTCTCCTACCGCGAGCGCGAGATCATCAAGCTCCGCTACGGCCTCGGCGACGGCTACAGCTACACGCTCGAGGAAGTGGGCCACATCTTCAAGGTCACCCGCGAGCGGATCCGGCAGATCGAGGCGAAGGCCGTCCGCAAGCTGCAGGCTCCGGCCCGCAGCGAGGAACTCTCCGGCTTCCTCGACTAAGTAAACCGCTTGCGGGACGGGGTGGAGCAGTCAGCCTGCCACACCTTGCTTCCGCCGCGGGCGTTCACAGACTCCCGACAACGGCGTTCGACCGACTTTCGAAAGGACTCCTATGCGTACTCTGCTCGGTTCGCTCGTTGCCGTCGCATTCCTCGCCCCCTGCTCCGCCGCGGAGCCGGCGTTTCTGCGGACGACGATCGATCTGGGCACGGTCGTCACGGATCTCGAGAAGTCGGTCCGCTTTTACACCGAGGGAATCGGCTTCAAGGAGGTGAAGGGCTTCGAGGTGCCGGCTGACGTGGCCTCGGGCGCCGGCCTCACCGATTCGAAGCCGCTCAAGGTTCGCGTGCTCGCGCTCGGCGAGGGCGACACCGCGACGAAGCTCAAGCTGATGCAGGTGGCCGGCACGTCGCCCCGCACGGGCGACAACGAGTTCATCCACTCCCACACCGGCTTCCGCTACCTCACGATCATCGTGGCCGACCAGAAGGCGGCGCTCGCGCGGCTCGAGAAGATGGGCGTGAAGCCGCTCAAGCAGTCTCCCGTCGCGATTCCCGAGACGACGGCCCCCGGCGGCCTCTTCCTGACATGCGTCCGCGATCCCGACGGCAACATCGTGGAACTCGTCGGCCCCTCGGCCTCAAAGTAGGACAGGCTTCAGCCTGTCAAAAGTAGGACAGGCTTCAGCCTGTCAAAAGTAGGGCGGCCTTCAGCCTGCCAGAAACGGGCAGCCTGAAGGCTACCCTACTCCTTCGGAATCTTGCCCTGCCGCTCGAGCCAGGCGATCACCTCGTCGGCGAGCTGGTCGGGCGTGCGTGCGGCTGAGTCCACGACGATCTCCGGCCCGAGCGGCTCCTCGTAGGGATCGTCGATCCCCGTGAACCCCTTGATCTCGCCGGCGCGGGCCTTCTTGTAGAGCCCCTTCGGGTCGCGGCCCTCGCAGACCTCGAGCGGGGCCTTCACGTGGATTTCCACGAAATCGCCGTCGTGCAGCATGGCCCGCACGGCGTCGCGGTCGCGGCGGTAGGGGCTGATGAAGGCCGTCAGCGCGATGATGCCGGCCTGGGCGAAGAGCTCGGCCACCGCGCCGATCCGCCGGATGTTTTCCTCGCGGTCCTGGGCCGAAAACCCGAGGCCAAACCGCTGGGCAAACTCCGCCCCATGCCGCTTTTCGAGGAGCGCCGGGGCGGCATTGAGCCCGAGCCGCACATTGTCGCCGTCGAGCACGAAGCTGCGGATGCCGCGGGCATTGAGCCGGTGATCCACGGCATTGGCGAGCGTGCTCTTGCCGCAGCCGGAGAGGCCGGTGAACCAGAGCACGCAGCCCTTGTGGCCGGCGGCTCGCTCGCGGTCGGCCCGCGTCACCGCATGGTCGTGCCAGCGAACATCGACGATCTCTTTGCGTGCTTCATGCATGGCGCACCGTCACTCCCATCCATCCAGTTCCACCGTCCGGCTGAATCGCTCCGGCTTGTCGCCGGGAAAACCTCGTTCGACCTCGAGCTCGATCTTCTCGCCGGGGCCCCGCTTGCCCATCTTTTCCGTGAGGAATTCGAAATTGGGCACCGCTTCGCCGTCGATCTTCAGGACGATGTCTCCGATCTGGAGGCCGGCCTTCGCGGCCGCCGAGCCCTCCTGCACCTGCGTGATCTGGCAGGGACCGATGTTCGGCTGCCCGCCGACGCCGAGCTTGCCCCCCTTGCGGCAGTCGATCTCGGCATCGGGCAGCTTGGCGGCGAGTTGGGCCAGCGCTTCCTCCGTGACACCCGTGCCATAGAACTGCAGCGATTCGACCCCGCGCAGCCGGCCCAGGATGCCGAGGGCCTTGTCGTCGATCCGCACGCCGCGGAGCCCCACCTGCACGATCCCTCGCAGCCGCGTCAGGAGCCGCAGGTCGTCGGCCGTTCCCCGCCACGACGAATTGAGCGTGACGATCGTGCCGCGGCTGCCGCTGGGAATGAATCCTTCGGTCACGATCGCGCCGAGCGACTCGAGCTTCTCGCGCGCCGCCTCCACCATGCCGAGGTGGTGAAAATCGAGCATCGCAATCGCGAGGCTCGCGACGGGGCTCTCAGGCCCCTCGGCGATCGACTCGGCGAGTTTTTCCGCAGCGGCGGCGAGCGCCTCATCCTCGCGTTCGAGAAACCCGCGCAGGACCTCCATCGCGCGACTGGCGACCTCGAAATCCTCCCCCCGGATCGCCGCGGCGAGGGGCTCGATCGCGGGCAGGCCGGCCGCGGCGAGGCTGCGGCTCGCCGCTTCGCGCTGGGCAAATTGTTCGGAGCCGAGCTGGCCGATCCATTCCCTGATCTCGTCGGGCGTGGCCGGCGGCTTGGCGGCCGCATCCGCGGGAGCGGCCGCCGGTGACGGGGCCGTTGCCTCTTCCGCAACCGCTGCAACCGGCCCGGCGAGCCACACGGCGGCGAGCGAAAGACTGCCTGCAAAATGCGTGATCCGCGACATGCACGAGGGTTCCGGGCGGGAGAGATCTGACTATACCAGTTCCGAATGCGCCGGCAGGACTCCGGACGCGTTTTTTCGCGGGTAGAATTGTGGGTCATGCCGCTTCCGCTCGTCCTCGACCGTGCCCCACGCCCTCCACTGCCAACCACGCGCGAGGAGATGCTTGCGCGCGGCTGGGACGCCGTGGACATCGTGTTCGTGAGCGGCGACGCCTACGTTGATCACCCGAGCTTCGCCAACGGCCTGCTCGCCAGGCTCCTGGAGGCCGCCGGCTTCCGCGTGGCCGTGCTCGCCCAGCCCGACTGGCAGTCGTGCGAACCGTGGCGGCAGTTCGGCCGGCCGCGGCTCTTCTTCGGCGTGTCGGCCGGCAACATGGACTCGATGATCAATCACTACACCGCCAACCGGAAGGTGCGGAACGACGACGCCTATTCGCCCGCTGGCGAGATCGGCCGGCGGCCCGACCGGGCCACGCTCGCCTATTGCCAGCGGTCGCGGGAGGCGTTTCCCGGAGTGCCCGTGGTGGCCGGTGGCGTGGAGGCGAGCCTCCGGCGGCTGGCGCATTACGACTACTGGAGCGACACCGTCCGCCGCTCGATCATCCTCGACTCGAAGGCCGACCTCGTCGTCTTCGGCATGGGCGAGCGGACGATTCTCGACGTGGCCCGCGGCCTCGCCGCCGGCAAGTCGGTGAAGGAGCTGCGGGATCTCCGCGGCATCGCCTATCGGCTCGGCGCGAGCGAGCCACCGCCGACCGGCCCGGGGGGCGGCGCGGCCGACACGATCGAACTGCCCGACTACGATGCGGTCGCGAAAGACAAGCTCGCCTTCTGCGAGATGACGCGGATCTCGCATCTCGAGACGAATCCCCACAACGCCCGTCGGCTCGTGCAGCGGTATGGCCGCGAATCGATTGTCGTGAATCCCCCCGCCCTGCCCTTGGAGCAGGACGAGATGGATCAGGTCTACGGCCTCCCCTTCACGCGGCGGCCGCATCCCTCCTACGGCGCCGCCCGCATCCCGGCCTTCGAGGTCGTGGAGACGAGCGTGCAGATCATGCGCGGCTGCTTCGGTGGCTGCACTTTCTGCTCGATCACGGCCCACGAGGGGCGGATCATCCAGAGCCGCAGCCAAGACTCGATCATCACCGAGATCAAGCTGCTCGCCAGCCAGCCGGGCTTCAAGGGCACGGTGTCGGACATCGGCGGCCCCACGGCCAACATGTATCAGATGAAGTGCACTCGGCCGGAGGTGGAGGCAAAGTGCCGCCGGCTCTCCTGCGTGCACCCCACCGTCTGCAAGCTCCTCGGCACCGACCACGGCCCGCTGAAGAATCTCATGCGCGAGGCCCGCACCGTCGAGGGCGTGAAGCGGGTGCTCGTGGCCAGCGGCGTGCGGATGGACCTGGCCCGCCGCGACCCGGAGTATCTGGAGGAACTCGCCGCGCACCACGTCGGCGGCCATCTCAAAGTGGCGCCGGAGCATACCGATCCCGAGGTCTTGAACCTCATGAAGAAGCCGTCGGCCGACGACTATGTCGAGTTCGACAAGGCCTTCAAGTCGGCCAGCCATCGCGTCGGCAAGAAGCAATACACCGTCCCCTACTTCATCGCCAGCCACCCCGGCAGCGGCGTGGAAGAGATGATCGACCTCGCCCTCTTCCTTAAGCGGAATAGCTACAAGCCCGATCAGGTGCAGGACTTCATCCCCAGCCCGTTCGACATCGCCGCCTGCATGTACTACACGGGGCTCGACCCGATGACGAAGGAGCCCGTGAAGGTCACCAAGGGACTGAAGGATCGGCGGATGCAGCGGGCCCTGCTCCAGTTCTTCAAGCCGGAAAACTACTTCGAGGTACGGCGGGCGCTCGAACAGGCAGGCCGGCACGATCTCATCGGCTCGGGCTGCGACTGCCTGATCCCCGACCGGCCGCCGAAGGAAGCGCTCGACAAGAAGCGCCGCGAAGCCACGCAAGCGTTCACGGAAGAGACGTCGGGCGACCACATCAGAGGCGGGCCAGCCGCGGCCCGCGAAGGGAGAGGCGGGCGAAAGCAGCGGCGGCCCCGCAAATCGATCGGCTACCGCCCCAAACGCGGCCAGTAGGACAGGCTTCAGCCTGTCTTGCCAGTGACAGGCTAAAGCCTGTCCTACCGGCGGGGGCGAACCTTCGCGGCCCCTGCCCCGTAGATATCTCCGCTTCGCCCCCAGCCCCAGAAAGGTCGCCATGCGCCACGCCGCCATCCTGCTTGCATGCCTCGCCCTCGTGTTTTTTGCCACGTCCGCGATTGCGGCCGGCCCCCGCAACCCCTACTCGAGTTTCAACCTCTCGGGCATCAACTACGGCGCCCAGCAGTGGGAGCGGGCCCAACGGCAGGGGAAGGTCGTCTGGCCCTATTACAACGTGCCGTCGCGCAACTATTCGCGCGGCTCGTCACGGAACTCGGGCGTCTACGTCGGCGGCGTGATCGGCGGTGGCGGCGGCGCGGGCACGATCATCCAGGCCGGCTCCTATCGCCCCGTCCAGCGGTCGTATTCCACCCGCGGCGTCCGCCGTTGGCGGCGATAACGAGTGGCGCATGGTAGACCGCTTCGTCCCGAAGCGGATTGAAAAGATCCGCTTGCGGAGCAAGCGGTCTACTTTGCGTCGAGCGCTTCCCAGCGGTCGAAGGTCTCGGTGAGCCGCCGTTCGGCTTCCTGCAGCCGCGCCTGCTCGCGGGCGAGCACGTCGCCGGGCTGGCGGTAGTAGTCGGGCTTCGCCATCGCGGCGTGCAGTTCCGCAATCTCCTGCTCGAGCGCCTCGATCATGCCCGGCAATCCGGCAAGCTCCTGCTGCTCCTTGAACGAGAGCTTGCGCTTCTTCGCCGCCGGCTCCGCAGCAGGCGCGGCGGAGGTCGAAACCGGCCGCTTCGCAGCCGCCGCTTCGCCGCGTGTTGGCACCGGGCCGCGCTGCCGCAGCCAGTCGTCGTAGCCGCCGACATATTCCTTCACGCGGTAGGCCGGCCCGCCTCGACCCGCCCGTGCCGCCTCGTCCGCCGGCTCGAAGACGATCGTGCTCGTGACCACGTTGTTGAGAAAGGCGCGGTCGTGGCTGACGAGGAGCACCGTGCCGGAAAACTCCGCCAGCCGCTCCTCGAGCAATTCGAGCGTCTCGGCATCGAGATCGTTCGTCGGCTCGTCAAGCACGATCAGGTTGGCTGGCTTCGCGAAGAGCCTGGCCAGGAGCACCCGGTTTCGCTCCCCTCCGGAGAGAAACTTCACGGGCGTGCGAGCCCGCTCCGGCGTGAAGAGAAAATCCTGCAGGTAGCCGATGATGTTGCGGGGCACACCGCCGATCTGCACGGTGTCGTAGCCGTCGCCCACGTTGGCGGCCACCGTCTCTTCGTCGTCGAGCTGCTCGCGCAGCTGGTCGAAGTAGGCGACCTGGAGATTCGTGCCACGCCGCACCGTGCCGGCCGTGGGCTCGAGCGTGCCGAGCAGGATCCGCAGCAGCGTCGTCTTGCCGGCGCCGTTGGGGCCGATGATGCCGATCCGATCGCCGCGCATGACGGTGGCGGAGAAATCGTCGAGGATCGTGCGGTCGTCGCGTTGAAACGAGACATCCTGGGCGGCGGCGACCAACGCGCCGCTCCGCTCGGCCTCCTGGATCTGCAGCTTCACCTTGCCGACGGCCACGGGGCGATCGCGCCGGACACGCCGCATCTCCTCGAGGTTTCGCACGCGGCCCTCGTTGCGGGTGCGGCGGGCCTTGATGCCGGTGCGGATCCAGACCTCCTCCTCGGCGAGCTTCCTGTCGAAGAGGGCGTTTTGTTTCTGCTCGGCCGCGAGGGCCGACTCCTTGCGGACGAGAAACGTCTCGTAGTCGCACGACCAGTCGAAGAGACGGCCGCGGTCGATCTCCAGAATCCGCGTGGCGAGCGACCGCAGGAACATCCGGTCGTGGGTAACGAACATCAGCGTGCCGCCCCAACGGCGGAAAAATTCCTCGAGCCACTCGACCGCGTCGATGTCGAGGTGGTTGGTGGGCTCGTCGAGCAACAAGAGATCGGGGCCGGTGACGAGCGCCCTGGCCAGGAGCACCCGCCGCTTCATCCCGCTGGAAAGCGTTTCGAAGCCGCGATCCCCGTCGAGCATCATGCGCGAGAGGATCTGGTCGACGGCATGGTCCCGCTGCCAGGCGGCTTCGGGATCGCCGCTATGCCCGGCCTCGAGGCCGGCCGCCACCACCTCGCGAACGCGGCCCGTGAGATCCTGCGGCACATCCTGCTGCAGGAGCGCCACGGTCGTCGCCGGGGCGAACGCCACCTCTCCCTGGTCGGGCTGGACGGCGCCGACGAGGATCCGCATCAGCGACGTCTTACCGGCGCCGTTGCGACCCAGGAGACCAATCCGCTGGCCGGCATCGATGTTGCAGCTGATGCCGTCGAGCAGCGTCGGCCCGCGATAGCGCAGGGTCACGTCACGGAGGGAGGCGAGTGGCACGATTGGCAGGCGGGGTTCACGACGCGCCGCTTCGCGGCGGGTCGTCCTGGTAAATACGGTATTTCTTCGAAACCTTCGCTCCGCCGCGTTCGAGCGTGCGCTTCGAGAGGTGGTTGCTCTCGAGCACCCAGGAGAACTCCACCTCATCCATGCCCCAGGCATAGAGCTGCGGCACCAGGGCGGCCATGAGCACGAGCCCCACGCCCCAGGCCTGGTATTCGGGGATGACGTTCGTGCTGATCGCCCGCATCCGCTTGATCGCCTTCTTGTTCCAGAGGAGCTTGAGGAAGCCGAACGGGAAGAGGCGGCCGTTGATCGCCTTGATGCGAGGGTTGTAGTCGAGCAGGCAGAAGACGCTGCCGATCGGCTTGCCATCCACCTCGGCCACGAGCGCCAGCTCCGGCACGATCAGGTGCTTCAGGCTCGCCGCCATGTGATTGATCTCGGCGGGCGCGAGCGGCACGAAGCCCCAGGTGCCGCCCAGGCTCGAATTGTAGATGTCGAGGAACATCCGCACTTCCTCGTCGAACCGGCTGCGGTCGAGCGGGCGGACCTTCACGCCAAACCGCTCCTTCACTCCCTCCACCATCACGCCCAGCTTCGAATCGAGCGACGAGAGCATCGAGAGCTCGCCCCAGAAGGCATAGAGGTCTTCGATCTTGCCGAAGCCGTTGGCCTCGATGAGCCCGGCGTAATAGGGCTTGTTGTGCGTCATCATGAAGAAGGGGGGCGTGTCGAAGCCCTCGATCAACAGGCCGCACTCGTAGTTGAGCGAAGGGTTCACCGGCCCGCGGATCGTCCGCATGCCCTGCGCGTGGAGCCAATCCTTGGCCGCATCGAAGAGGGCCTTCGCGGCCGCTGGATCGTCGTCGCACTCGAAGAAGCCGAAGAAGCCCCGCTGCTCGTTGTAGCGCTCGATGTGGCCGGCGTTGACGATCGCCGTGATCCGGCCCACGTCGGTGCCGCCGCGCGTGGCGAGGAACGACCGGCTCTTCGACTTTTCGTAGAACGGGCAGGGGCGAAAACCGAGCAGTTCCTCCTGCGACATGATCAGGGGCGGCATCCAGCAGGGGTCGTCGCGGTAGATCCGCCATGGCAGGTTCACAAACCGCTTTTGCTGGGCCCGCGTCTCGACCTGTCGAACCACCACATCCGCCACTTTCACACGTCCTCTCTGCAGAAATGCCCTTGCCGGCCGCCGACGCACACCCCCTCGAAGAAGGGCCCTGCGGGCGAGTCGGAACCCGTGGCATGGCAGCCACTTCCGGCCACGGAAACGCCATCTTCAGGGGCGGACAGCGACCTCGTCAACGCCGGCAAAATTCCCGATTGCCAAAGTCGTCCCGCGTTTTTTGCCGAACTACTATTGCCCGCGGCCCGTTTGCAGCGGGGATTTTCCGCATCTCCGGCCTGAAGAACCGATGACCACCGCGCCCATCCAGTCGTCTGCGTCTCGAGTCGTCGACTGCGTCGTCACCGGCGCTACGGGCCTCGTGGGCAACAACGTGGTGCGATTGCTCGCCCAGCGCGGCAAGAGCGTGCGGGCGGTCGTCCGCTCGGCGGGCCGGGAACTCGCCGGTCTCCACGTGCAGACCGCCAAGGCTGCGCTCCACGACGAGCGGGCGCTGCA
Source organism: Pirellulales bacterium (assembly GCA_044342075.1). GTDB lineage: Bacteria > Planctomycetota > Planctomycetia > Pirellulales > UBA1268 > RGVT01. The sequence goes on along the minus strand of JBIIQM010000041.1, from coordinate 2,555 downwards.
GGAGGCGATCGACGGCGCATCGTTCGTCGTCCACTCGGCGGCGATGGTGCACTGCGGCTGGCGGCACCGCGACGAGATGCATGCCGTGAACGTCGAGGGCACGCGGCACGTCGCCCGGGCCGCCCGTCGGGCCGGCGCGCGGCTCGTGCATGTCTCGAGCGTCGATGCGGTGGGGCTGCGTTCGGACGGCGCCCCGGCCGACGAAGCCACGCCCCCCGGGGGCATGCCCGAGTGCCCCTATGTGGTCACGAAGCGTGAGGCGGAGGCCGTCATCCAGGAAGAGATCGGCCGCGGCCTCGACGCGGTGATCGTGAACCCCGTCTACATGATCGGACCGTGGGACTGGAAGCCGTCCAGCGGCCGGATGCTACTCGAGGTGGGCGCGGGCAAGGGGCTCTTCGCTCCCCCCGGGGCCAACGACTTCGTCGACGTCCGCGACGTGGCCGAGGGCATCCTCTCGGCGATGACGAAGGGCCGCACCGGCCGCCGCTACATCCTCGGCGGCCACACGCTCTCCTATCTGGATGCCTGGCGAATCTTCGCCCGCGCCGCCGGTCGGATGCAGCCGCTGGGCGTCGCGCCCCGGCCGATCGTGCGGACCGCCGGCTGGGTGGGGGATCTCGCAAGCCTCTTCACCCGCCGCGAACTGCCGGTGAATTCAGCCGCCGTGACGATGTCGATGCTGCCGCACAACTTCTCCTGCGCCCGCGCCCAGGCCGAACTCGGCTATGCTTTCCGGCCGTTTGAATCGACCGTCGGCGATGCCTGGCACTGGTTTCTCGACCACGGCTTCGCCCGTCCTGTCCGCGAGCGCACCGTGCTCGCACGGTAGCGCCATGCCGCACATCCTCGTCGTCGAGGACGAAGAACACCTCGCGATCGGCATCAAGTTCAACCTCGAAGCCGAGGGCTTCCGGGTGACGACGGCCGGCGACGGCCAATCGGCGCTTGCGCAGCTCGCCGCGAGCACGCCCCCGGTGGATCTCGTGGTGCTCGATCTGATGCTGCCCGGCATGAGCGGCTACGCCGTCTGCGAGGCCATCCGCGGGCAGGGCAACGACGTGCCGATCGTCATGCTCACGGCCCGCACGCTCGTGGAGGATCGGATTCGCGGGTTCGACGCCGGCACCGACGTCTACCTGCAGAAGCCGTTCGATCTCGAGGAGCTGATCTCGATCGTCCGCAACCTGCTCGCGAGGCGCGGCCGCACCGGCCGTGCGACCCCCGAGAATGGCGGCGCCGTCCGCAGCGCCGCCTGCCGCTTCGGCGCCGCCGAGGTGAACTTCGACACCTGGGAGGCCAGCTTCCAAGGCAAGCCGGTCAAGCTGACAAACCTCGAGATGAAGCTCCTGCGCTATCTCGTGGAGCACGAGGGCGTGGTCGTCTCGCGGGAGGAACTGCTCACGAAGGTCTGGGGCATGGCCCGACCGCCAGCCACCCGCACGGTCGACACCTTCATGCTCAACCTGCGGAAATACTTCGAGGAAGACCCCTCGAAGCCGGTGCATTTCCTCTCCGTCCGCGGCATGGGCTACCGCTTCGTCCGGTAGGGTAGGCTTCAGCCTGCCCCCAAGTAGCCTTCAGCCTGTCTTACTTGCCGAGGAGCGTCGCCGCGGCCTTTCCCGGATCGGGCCTCTTGAGGAGCGACTCACCCACGAGCATCGCGCCGATGCCGGCCGCTTCCAGACGCTCGACGTCGGCCCGCGTCTTGATGCCGCTCTCTGCCACGAGCACCACCTCGCTCGGCACCCGTTCCCGCAGGCGGAGCACATGGTCGAGATCGGTGGTCATCGTTTTGAGATTCCGGTTGTTCACGCCCACGAGCGTGGCCCCGAGATCGAGCACCCGCGGCAGATTCTCCTCGTCGTGCAGTTCCACAAGCGGCGTCATGCCGAGGTCGATGATCTCGCGATAGAGGCTGCGCAGGTGGCAGTCGTCGAGGCACTCGGCGATCAGGAGCACCGCATCGGCCCCATGGGCCCGGGCCTCGATCACCTGGTAGCGATCGACGATGAATTCCTTCCGCAGCACCGGCAGCGGCACGGCGATCCGCGCGGCCTCGAGGTCGATCAAGCTGCCGCCAAAATCCCAGGCGTCGGTGAGCACCGAAAGCGCCGCGGCCCCGGCCGCCTCATAGCCGCGGACGACCTCTTCAATCGTGGCCCCGGGCCGGATCTCGCCGGCCGATGGGCTCTTGCGCTTGAACTCCGCGATCAGGTTGACGGCGCCCGGCCGCGACACGGCCGCGAAAAAATCCCGCACGGGCGACGCCGCCGCGAGCCTGCCTTCGAGCGCGGCGGTCGGCACGCGCTCCCGCGCGATCGCCACCTCCTTCCGCTTCCGCTCCACGATCTTTTCGAGAATCGATTTCATGGGAGACGTTATATCAAGGCAAGAGGTCGTCGCGCTAACTCTTGCGTCAACTTGCCCAATCCGGCCCGGAGCTGCCTGTACCCTCTCGGCGGACGTTCGCTGCGGACATCCTGTCCTCCGCTCGCTGCATGTCCGCTTCGCCAGCCAGAGCGCCTCCGCTTGCGGCATCCTGCCTGCGCTCG
>JBIIQM010000040.1:0-23985 GCA_044342075.1 Pirellulales bacterium | reverse complement strand
CGCACTACCGATCACGGCCTGCCACGCCTTGCCAGGCACGAGCCGGCTGCCGAGCAGGACGGGCCAGGCTGTGGCCGCGTAAATCACCGCGGCCATCGCCAGGCTGCCGTAGCCGGGCATCACGAGATTGCTCAGCGCCAACGAAGCGAGCGGCACGCTCGCCGCGAGAAACGGATGCGGGAAAATGGCGCCGGCCGCGAGCGCGACGCCCGCCATCGGTGTCACGTTCCAGCCCGGCTGCCAGAGGCGGCCGACCGCGCCGATCGCGACGAGCGCCACCCATGCGGCCACGAGCAGCGGCCAGGATTGGAAGGAGCGAGTGCGGTCGGCGAGGGACGCGGACGAGGGGGTGGCACTGGTCGGGGCGAACTTCATGGCCGGCCGAAACCTCCGTGTATGGAGCTTGCAAAAGTCCCGATACACTAGCGGTTTTCCCGGTTCAGGCAAGCGAACGGGCCGGGAGCCGCCCCAGACGGAATCACAGCCATGACGGCCCCTGCACGGAACCCCGAAAGGGGTCGCCGAACGCTCACCGCCGAGCGACTCGACGACGGCCTCGTGGTGTTGTCGTTTTACGTCGCCGAACACCGGCAAAACGTGATCACCGAGGCGGTCATTCGGGATCTCGCCGATGCCCTCGACGGGCTCGACGCGGGCCCCGAACCGCGTGGCGTCGTCCTGCTCTCGGCCCGCTCGGGCTCGTTTTTCGCCGGCGCCGACATCAATCGGCTCAACGCGGTCAAGGAGTTGCCGCCGGAGGAAATCGAACGGCTCTGCGCGACCGGCCGCGGGCTCTTCAACCGGCTTTCCGACCGTCCTTGGCCCACGGTCGCCGTGATCGATGGCGTCTGCCTCGGGGGCGGTCTCGAGATGGCGCTGGCATGCGACCTGCGGATCGCGACCACGGAACTGCACACCGTCATCGGCCTTCCGGAGGTGAAGCTCGGCCTGCTGCCGGGCTGGGGCGGCACGGTGCGTCTCTCCCGGCTCATCGGCCCCGGGCCGGCCGTCGAATTTGCGGCCGGCGGCGAGCCGATCGACGCGGCCGCCGCGCTGCGAGTTGGCCTCGTCGATGCCTGCGTGAAATCCGCGCAGGCTTTCGAATCGGCCCGCAGGCTCGTCGAACACGAGCGCAAGCATGGCGACTATCTCGCCCGCCGTCAGCGGATGGCAGGGCCTTGCAGGCTCGCCCCCGAGGAGAAGTCGTTTCTCGAGGCGACCTCGGCGGCCGTGATCCTCGGTCGCACCGGCGGCCATTACCCGGCGCCGCCGACGATCCTCGCCACCATCCTCGCCGGCTCGGAGGTCGACGCCGAGGAGGCGGGGCGAATCGAAGGCCGGGCCTTCGCGGCGCTCGCTCGCTCGTCGATCGCCGCGCAGCTCGTGCGGGTGTTTCGGATCGGCGAGCGGAATCGCCACGATGCCGGGATCGACGCGCCGGGGGGCGACGCTCCGGCCATGGAGCGGCCGGCGGTCGTCGGCGCAGGGATCATGGGCGCTGGCATCGCGGCGAGCCACCTGCGGGCCGGCTTCAACGCGACGCTCGTCGACGTGCAGCCCGAGGCGCTTGCCCGCAGCGTCACCGGCATCCTCGACGAGGCCGCCTGGGACCGCACCGTCAAGCGGACCGATCCTGCCCGGGCGCTCGCGCTCGCCGGCAACCTGCGCACGGCCACGCAGCTCTCGGCCCTGGCGGGGAGCGACATCGTGATCGAGAGCGTGGTCGAACGGACCGACGTGAAGCGGCAGGTGCTCACCGAGATCGAGCAGATGGTCGATCCCGCCACGGTGATCGCCACCAACACGTCCACCAACCCGATCACGAAGCTCGCCACGGCGCTCTCCGATCCCTCCCGGTTTTGCGGCCTCCACTTCTTCAACCCCGTGCGGCGGATGACGCTCGTCGAGGTGGTCCGCGGCCCCGCCACGAGCGACCGCACGATCGCGATCGCCGTCGCCCACGCGAAGCGGCTCGGCAAGTGCCCGATCGTCGTCCACGACAGCCCGGGCTTCCTCGTCAACCGGTTGCTGATGCCCTATCTCCACGAATCGGTGGAGATGCTCCGCGAAGGGGGCGAAGCGAAGCGGATCGACCGCGTGGCGCGGGCCTTCGGCATGCCGATGGGACCGCTCGAACTCTACGACATGATCGGGCTCGACACCGCGTTTTACGCCGGGCTCGTGCTCAACGACGCCTATGGCGACCGCATCGAGGCCTCCCCCGTGATCCCCGCGCTCGTGCGGTCGGGGCGGCTCGGCTGCAAGAGCGGTGCCGGCTTCTACATATATTCCGACGGAGCCACTACGTGGAAATCCAAAGCCAATAGCGGGCGGCCGCGGATCGTGCGGCCCGACGAGGGCGTGGCCGATCTCGTCGCGCCCTACGCCCTTCCTGCGCGGCCGGTCACCGACGCCGTGATCGCCGACCGTCTCCTGCTCCCGATGGTGCTCGAGGCGACCCGCGTGCTCGACGAGGGAATCGTGCGTGACGGTCGCGACATCGATCTCGCCGTGATCCACGCGCTCGGCTTCCCCGCCTTTCGCGGCGGCGTGCTCGCCTGGGCCGATTCGCTCGGCGCCGCCGAGATCTGCCGCCGGCTCGAGCCGCTCGCCGACCTGGGTGTGCGGATGCACCCCACGCCCAGGCTCATCGAGATGGCTCGCACCGGCGGCCGCTTTACGACGGAGGACTGACCAAACGCCATGCGGCCCCCCCACGGACATTCCACGCCCGATCCCGAGACGACGCCCGTCGTCGTCGCCTGTTGCCGCACGGCCATCGGCCGGTCGCATCCCGAGCGCGGGCTCTTCCGCCACGTCCGCGGCGACGAGCTCGCGGCGGCCGTCATCAAGTCGGCCGTCGAACGGAGCGGCGTCGCCCCCGATTCGATCGAAGACGTCATTCTCGGCGCGACGCAGCAGCGAGGCGAACTCGGCGGCAACGTCGCCCGCACCGCGGCGCTCCTGGCCGGCCTGCCCTTCACCGTCGCCGGCACCTCGGTGAACCGGCTCTGCGGCTCCGGCCTGCAGGCGCTCGCGCAAGCCTGCCACGCGATCGCGGCCGGCGCGGAAAACGTGCAGGTGGTCGGCGGCGTTGAGCACATGCACCACCTGCCGATGGACTCCGGCGTAGACATCCATCCGCAGGCATTCGCCCGGTCGAGCCGCGGCATGCTCTCGATGGGCATGACGGCCGAGCAGATCGCGGCCGCCCACGGCATCTCGCGCCGCCGGCAGGAGGCCTACGCGCTCGAGAGCCACCGTAAGGCGGCCGCCGCCGCCGACGCCGGCCTCTTCGCCGGCGAGATCGCCGCCGTCTTCGGCCACGACGAAGAGGGCGCGGTCGTCGAGGCCCTTCACGACCAGTCGATTCGCCGCGACACGAGCCTCGAGGCGATGGCCGTGCTCGAGCCGGCATTCCTGCCGAAGCTGGGCACAATCACCGCGGCGACGAGCGCCCCGGTGAGCGACGGCGCCGCGGCGCTCGTCGTCATGTCGGCGGCCGAGGCGCGGCGGCAGTCGCTCGCGCCGCTCGCCCGCGTGGTGGCCACGGCGGTCGTCGGCGTGCCGCCGGCCGCGATGGGCACCGGGCCGATCGCCGCCACGCGGAAGCTGCTCGAGCGCACCGGCATCCCGCTCGATGCGATCGATCTCGTCGAGCTCAACGAGGCCTTCGCGGCCCAGGCGATCCACTGCATCGAGGCGCTGGGGCTTGCGCCCGAGAAGGTGAACGTGCGCGGCGGGTCGCTCGCGATCGGGCATCCGCTCGGCGCGAGCGGCATTCGGATCGCCACGACCTTGATCCACGCGCTGCGGCAGTCGTCCGCGCGGCTCGGCCTCGCCACGATGTGCATCGGCCTCGGCCAGGGGATCGCGGTCCTCTTCGAGCGGGTGGACGCATGACGCCGTCGGCGGCGACCAGCGCTCGCGCTCGGCCCGTGGCCGCCGACAGCGCGGCCGGGGCCTCGCTCGTCGAGCTCTTGGTGGCGCGGTGTGGCGATGCGTTTGATCGGCCGGCCGTGATCGATGGATCGCAGCCGGCGGGAGCGATCTCCTGGGGAGCGCTGATCAGCGCGGCAGCCGACCTCGCTGCGCACTACGAGCGATCCGGCCTCCACCGCGGCGACCGACTCGCGCATGTCGGCCCGCAATCGATCGAATGGATCGTCGTCGATCTCGCCTGCCTCCTCTCGGGCGTCGTGCATGTGCCGCTGCATGCCGATGAGTCGCGGGGCGTGCTCCGCGAGCAGCTTGGCTGGCTGGCGGCCCGCGGGATCGTGTTCAGCGGCGGCCGGCCGGCGCTCGCGGCCGACGACCTTCCCCGCGGCCTCGCCGTGATCGATCCTCCGGCGTTGCCCGCGATCAACGGCTCGTCGCCGGCTGCCCATCGCGACGCGCTCGCGGCCAGACTCGAGCGACATGCGGCGGACTGCGATCCCGACGCCCCGGCCACGTTCTTTCTCTCCTCGGGCACGACAGGCCATGCGCATGGCGTGGTTCACTGCCAGCGGGCGCTCGCCTGGAATGCGACGGCGGCCAGCGCCGTGTTTCTCGACGACCCGAACGACGTGCGGCTCGCCTTGCTGCCGATGAGCCACGGCCTCGCCCGCACGGGCGATCTTTACACGGCGCTGGTGCGCGGCAGCTGCCTGAATCTCGTCCGCGACCGCCGGCGGCTGCTCGACACCTGCCGGCTGGCGCCGCCGACGGTGATCCTCGGCGTGCCCGCGCTCTTCGAGCGACTCGAGCAGGCCGTGAGGACCGGCTCGATCAACGACTTGCCCGCCGCCCTCGGCGGACGCGTGCGCGTGTGCATCTCTGGCGGCGCGGCCTTACGCGAACGGACGGCGCGATCATTCGCGGAGTGGGGCCTGCCGCTCGTCGAGGGCTACGGCCTCGCCGAAGCGGGCCCCGTGGTAACGCTCGCCAATCCGCGCACGATGCGGCCCGGGTTCGTCGGTCCGGCGCTCGATGACGTGGAGCTCCGGATCGACGCGCGGCCAGAAAGCCGCGGGCAGTTGCTCGTGCGCACGCCTGGTCGCGCGATCGGGATCGTGACCGCGGGCGGCGCGGCTGATGGACGCTCGCCCCTCGCGGCCGATGGCTGGCTCGAGACCGGCGACCTCGCGGAGATCGATGCCGACGGACAGGTGCGGATCACCGGCCGGATCGCCGACGGGATCGTCCTCGCCACTGGACAGAAAATTCCGCCCGCGGAAGTGGAGCGGGCGCTCGCCGAAGACCCGGCCGTTGCCCAGGCCTGCGTGCTTGGCGACGGGCTGCGTTGGCCGGTGGCGCTCGTCGTGCCGGAGCCGCATGTGCTGCGGTCGGCGATCCGACGGATGAAGCTACGGGTGTGGAGCCGCGAGCAGGCGCTCCGCCATCCACGGGTGCTCGCCTGGCTCGCACGGCGGCTCGCGCGGCGGCAGGAGAAACTGCCCCGCGGCTGGCGGGTGCGGCGGGCCTCGCTCGTCGGCCGGCCGTTCGAGGCGGCCCGTGGCGAAGCGACGGCCTCGCTCAAGCTCAAGCGGCGTGCGATCGCCGCGAACTTCCGCCACGTGCTCGACGCCGCGGCCCGACAAGACACGCCTGCATGGATGGCGACGATCCCGGTGGGGCAGGCTTCCAGCCTGCCGACACAACCGTCTCCGGCCTGCGCAAACGCCAGTCTCGCCTCGTGCCTCTGGCAAACGCAGAGCCACGACGGCGGCTTCGCCTCCTCGGCAACCACGGCCGCCGAGCCGCTGCGCGACACCGTCACCGCCATTCTCGAGCGGGCCGAACTGGCGATCGAGAACCTGCGGGCGGCCGACAGGCTCTACGATCCACCTGCGGAGCCATCACGCCTCCCTGCACCACCGATTGACGATGCGCCGCCCCGGCAGCAGGGCATTTTCTCTGCAACCGCCGAAGAGGCGCTCGGTGAGACCGGCTTCTGGGGGCTCGCCGTGCCCGAGTCGTTCGGTGGCGCCGGCTGCACGATGCAGGAACTCGCCCGGTCGATCACGCGGTTGGCCGCCAACGTGCCCACGGCTGCGGGCATGCTCTCCGTGCACTCGTCGATCGGCGCGGTCGCGGCGCTGACGGCCTTCGGCTCCCCCGACCAGCAGTCCCGCCACCTGACCGGCCTCGCCCGCGGCCTGCCGCTTTCGATTTTCGGCGGCACGGAGCCCGGCGCCGGCTGCGACCTCTCGGCCGTCGCCACGAAGCTCGAACGGCGCGACGACAGCCTGCTTCTCACCGGCACGAAGATGTTCATCACCGGTGCCACCCATGGCCGGCTCGTGAAGCTGCTCGCGATGCTCGATGGCCAACCGGCGGTCGCACTCGCGCGGCTCCCCGACGCCGACGACGCGACGTTTCGGCTCCGCCGCTATCCGCTCCATCCGCTCAAGCACGCCCACAATGCCGCGCTCGAGTTCAACGGATTCAAGGTCGAAGCCGCCGACCTGCTCATCCCTCCCCCTGACCGGCATGGCCGGCCCGACGCGATGAAGATCATCTGGCACGGCCTCAACCGCGGCCGGATCACGCTGGCGGCGCAGGCCGCCGGCACGCTCCGCATCCTGCTCGCGCAGGCCCGCGACTTTGCCGGCTCGCGCCGCACCTGGGGCGAGCCGATCGGCTCGCGGCAGCTGGTGCAGGGGAGGCTCGGGCGGATCGCGGCGCGGACGCTGGCCTGCGACGCCCTCGCCGCCTGGGCGGCCGGCTGCATCGATGCCGGCGAGACCGGCGAACTGGAGGCCATCACCGCCAAGATCGTGGCGGGGGAATGCGTCCGTGAGTCGGCCATCGATGCGCTCGGCGTGCATGGCGGCCGCGCGTTTCTCGTGGGGCATCCGCTCGGCGACTCGTTCCACGACCATCTCGCGGTGACGGTCTACGAGGGGGAGAGCGATCTGCTCGGCCTCGCGCTCTTCAAGGGGCTCGTGAAGCACCATCCGCTTGCGTCGCTCGCCCGCGATGCTTTCGCCTCGCGCCGCGCGGCGGCCTGGCTCGGCTGGAGAATCGGCAGCTTCGCCCGCGGCCCGCGGCCCGACGCGGCCATCCTCGACCCGACGCTTCGCGGCCACGCAGCGCAGGCCCGCCGGTCGCTCGGCCGCCTCGCCCTCCGAATCGACCGCGCGATCCGCCGCCACGGAAAGCAGCTCGCCGAGCGTCAGCTCGAGATCGGCAGCCTCTCCGCTGAGGTCCGCGACCTCGTAAGCGTCGTGGCCGTCGCCCACCATGCCGACGTTGCAGGCGACGACGGCCTGCTGCTTGCCGCCGACTGCTGGTGCCGCATCGCGCTCGCCCGCGCCCACGGCCGCCGCCTCACCGCCAGCGACCACGCCCAACTCGCGCAGCTCGGCCGCACGACCCCGTAGGACAGGCTTCAGCCTGTCATCTGCAGACAGGCTGAAGCCTGTCCTACAGGAGGCTCTCGAGGAGCAGCCGCATTTTGCGGAGCTCGGCCACCTGATCCACGCCCTCGATCGGCGGCAGATGCGCGCAGAGCGCTCGCTTGTAGCCGACCCGCTGCAATTGGCCGACGAGCTTGCCGTATTCCACGTCGCCCTGCCCGATCCGCACCTGGAAGGCCTCTGGCTTCGTGTCGCGCAGATGCACGTGGCAGACGTATTTCAGGATCGGCTCCCACGACGCCTGCTTCTTGTGGCCGAAGATGAAGTGGCTGGGATCGAGCGCGACGCCGAGGCCGGGCACGTTGCGGCAGAGCGAGGCGGTCGTCTCGGCATCCTGCGTCATGCGGTCGCGGGTGGTCTTCACGCCCACGACGGCGCCGAGGCCCGAGGCGATCGCGACCATCTTCCGCAGCCGCTCGATCTCGCCATTGAACGGCGTGCCCAGTTCCGACGAATCGACCACGATCGTCACGATCCCGAGCGACTTCGCGAGCCGGCAGCAGGCGGTGAAGCGATCGTAGAGCTCAGGCGTCTCCGGGGCGGAGAAGGAGATGGCCACCGGCCGCAGCCGCTGCAGGTCGCTGCACTCCGCGATCGCGGCCTCGGGATTCGCGGCGACCTTCGCGGGCGTGAGATGGCCGCCGTGCTCATGCACGTCGATCTCGACGGCCGTGAACTCGAGCTCCGCCAGCCGCTCCATCGCCTTCGCCAGCGACAATTCGGGAAAGCATTCCGTGCTCACGCATACAATCACGTCGCCACACTCCTCGCTGCAAAACAAAAATCGGATCGCTCGTTCGCGATCCAGAAGGTAGCGGTGGAAGGCGAAAACTGGCAACATAATTCGCAGGACCGCGCCGGCGGCCCGCCAATCGTCGGGAGCAGGAGACAGACCGAACCATGGATATCGAGCGGACGCTGCAGCCTTCCACGCGCCCCTTCATCGACCCGGCCTCGCCGCCGCCGGTCACGCGGGTGATTCTCGAGCAGGGCAGCCTGTGGGGTCGCTGGGGCACGCGGATCGCCTGGACGATCGCCGGCATCTCGCTCCTGGCGGCCCTGTCGAGCGCCGGGGTGGTGGCCCAGTATTTCCAGCGGGATGGCCGCGTGGTGGAGAAGTATCACTCTCTCTCGAAGTCGGCTGCCGCGAAGGTGGCTCTCGTCGATCTCTCCGGCGCGATCATGGGCGGGCAGGGCTTCGCCCGCTGGCAGCTCGATCAGATCGAGGAGGATGACGCCGTGAAGGCGATCGTGCTGCGGGTCGATTCCCCCGGCGGCACGGTGAGCGGCAGCGACGAACTGCACTATCGCCTCGGGCGCATCGCGAAAGAACGTGATCTGCCGGTGGTCGTGAGCATGGGGGGCATCGCCGCCAGCGGCGGCTATTACGTGGCCATGGCGAATGGCGGCCGCGAGGACGTGATCTTCGCCGAACCGGCCACGCTCACCGGCTCGATCGGCGTCATCATCCCGCACTTCGACCTGTCGAAGATGCTCAAGAAGTTCGACGTCACCGACGACTCGATCGCGAGCGGCCCGCTCAAGGAGATGCTCAGCCCCACGAAGGACCGCACGCCCGAGCTCGCCGCCCGCGAACGGAAGATCCTGCAGGGGCTCGTCGACGACATGTTCGCCCGGTTCAAGGAGATCGTAAAGGCGGGCCGACCGAAGCTCGACGACGAGAAGATCGCCAAGGTCGCGACGGGGCAGATCTTCACGGCGAAGCAGGCCCTGGAGGCCGGGCTCGTGGATCGCATCGGCTTTCTCGAAGACGCCGTCGACCGCGCCGTCGAACTCGCCGGCCTCACGAAAGACACGGCGCGGGTCGTGCGTTACACCCGGCCGCGGGGTCTCATCGACGAGGTGCTCGGCGGCGCATCGCCCGGCGCGACATTCTCGCCCGAGCTCTTCGCGGAGTTGACGACGCCCAGGGCCTGGTATCTCTGCAGCTGGTGGCCGGCCCTCGTCGCCAACCGCCCGTAGGACAGGCTTCAGCCTGTCTGGACAGGCAGAGACGCCTGTCCTACTTCACGATGTCGACAGGCTGAAGCCTGTCCTACTTCACGATCGTGCCGCTCGCTTCGGCGCGGGTCGCCATCTCGGCGTAGTTTTTCGACTGCTCGTCGTCCCCTTCCTCGGCGTGCATCGTCGAGAGGTTGCCGTAGGCCACGGCGAGGGCGCGTTCGTCGAGTTCCTTGCGGTCGACCGCCTCCACCATCAGATCGACCCCCTTGCGGCTGATCGCCAGGGCGTCGTCGCGGCGATTGACCTGCCAGTAGGAGATCGCCATGCTCACGAACGACTCGCCGAGCTGGCCGGCGGCGCCCGCCTCGCGGAAGGCCGGGTTGCCGTCCCAGAGCGGCACCACCTTGTCGAACCAGGTGACAGCCGTGGCGTGGTCGCCCTTCTGCAGGCTGTGAAGGATGCCGATCCGGAAGAGCAGTTCGCCGACGTCGCGGCGCTCGGCGTCGCTGAGTTGCCGCCGCTGGCTGCCGCGTTCCAGGTAGGCGGCGGTGAGCGTGGCGTTTTCGAGCATGTCGGAGGAGTCGCCGCGGGCGAGGCTGGCGGTGAGGGCGTCGGCCAGGCCGCGGCCGGTCTCCCAGTCGATCTGCTGGCGGCGGGTGGGATCCTTGATCTGCGCGCCGAGACGTTCGCGAACCTCCAAGAGCCGCTTCACCCACGGCAGCGATTCGACGCCTTCGTTCGAGCCGGCCGCCGCGGCCAGCGCGCCGCGACAGAGATGCATCTCGATCTGATCGCGCTCGAGCCCCTCCAGCTTCGACTCGCTGACGAGCGTTTCGCTGCGGGCGATCCACTTGGGGATCACGCGGCCCTTCTGCTGCCAGGTGCCCTTGGAGATGGCCAATGCCGTCCCCAGGTGGGAGTCGAGCATGACGTCACGGGCCGCATTCTGGATCGACGAGGAATCGCTCGTCAGCAGCGGGGTCGTCGTGCGGATGGCCTCCTCGAAGTGCTTCACCGCTGCCTGGTAGTCGGGGGTCGCCGAGGCCAGTTCGATGCGGCCGAGCATCCGCGCGGTCTGCGCGGTGACGAGCGGGGCGATGTCGCTCTTGGCCTTCACCGCTTCGACCTTCGCGCGGGCCTCGTCGGTGCGGCCCAGCGCCAGGAGCACGCTCGCGTGCTTGAGCTGCGTCCAGATATCGGCCTGGTCGAGCTGGGCGACCGACTCGGCGACGGCCAGCGCCTCCTGCCAGCGGCCCTGATCGGTGAGAACGACGAGCAGCATCCGCTGCGCCCGCACGTGCTTCGGATCGATCTGCACGGCGTATTGGAGATCGGCCTGCGCGAGGGCGGTGTTCTCCTCGAGCTCCCCCTCCGACCGCAGCACGAATGCCTCGGCATCGAGCGGCTCGAGCAGGAGGGCCACGGCCGACTGCGTGCCGGGCTTCACGCTGATCACGACGCCCCGCTCCGGAAAGACCTCGCCGACCGAGATGCCCTTCTCGTCGAGGATCGACACGGTGCGAACATCGGTGAGCTCGAGCTGTTCGGCCAGTTGCTTCACCGGCACCGGTTCGACGAGCTTGATGCGGATCGAGCCGACGACGCCGCCATCGAGGACGACCTCGACGCGTTCGAACGGCTCGACATTCCAGAAGAGCCCTGACGTGCCGTCTTCGCGGGTGAACTGCTCGCCGGGGCCCCAGCCGGCCTCGAGTTCGTCGCGGGAGGTCTTGCCGGGGTAGACGCCGCGGAAGCTCGCCGGATCGATGGCAAGCGTGGCGGACTCCGTCGGCGCTGCCGGCACCGGGGCCGCGACCCTCTCAGTGGCCGACTCTTCCTTCGGCGGCGCGAGCTGCTCCGGTTCCGGAGACTCCTTCGCTTCCCGATCGGCCGCAGGCTGCTCGGAGGCTTTCGAGGCGGCGGGCAATTCCGCCAAGCCACCGGTGAGCGTGGCGACGGGACCTTCGACATCGGTGGCCTCCGCCTTCTCGACGGGCGCAGCCGACGGGGCCGCGGCGACCGGCGGGTTCGATTCGGCGATCGTGCCGGGTTTCTTTTCCTTGGCAGCGCGTTCGCTGATCGATTCGATCCACGAGGGCAGCCGCATCAACTTCGGCGGGGCAGCGGTTTTTTTCGAGGGGGTGTTTTCGGCGGCGACGCCGCTGACCGACAGGGGGATCGCGACCGCGCACGCGAACAGGAAACGCGAACCGAGAGCACGCACACTCCGCAGCATGGCCACGACGAAGTCCTCCGAAAACTTGTACCGATCTTCCCCACCGACCGGTGGGCTCTGGATCGGGCGGGGAACGTAGGCTTCCCCCTCTGCCGGGTCCAGATCATCTTGCGGCCCTGGTTCTGCAAACCGCCCGGCAAACCGCCGGGGCCGCCCCAGCCTCCCCATCTTCCGGCTACACTGCCAAAAATCCTGCCTGGCCGTGTCGCTCCGGCCCACCCGCTCCATGAACATCGAAGCCTCCCCAGCCACCATTGCCGCAGCGACGCGTCCATCCTCACGGCACGCCGTCGTGATCGGCGGCGGACTCGCGGGGCTCGCGGCAGCCGAGTCGCTCGTGGCGGCCGGCTGGAGAGTCACGGTGGTCGAGGCGAGCGGTCGAGTCGGCGGCGTGATCGCGACGGTGCAACGCGACGGCTGGCTCGTGGAGCGTTCAGCCGACAATTTCCTGGCGGTGCGGCCGGAGGGAACCGCGCTCGTCGAGCGTCTGGGGCTCTCCGAGCAACTGATCGGCGTGGAGCCACGCGTGCGTCGGGCGCTGATTCTTCACCGTGGCCGACCGGTTCCCGTGCCCGCGGGCTTTCGACTGCTCGCGCCTGGCAGGCTCGGGAGCATCCTCACCACGCCGCTGCTCTCGACTGCCGGCCGGCTCAGGTTGGCCGCGGAGCGATTCGTGCCTCGCGGCACCGGCGACGACGAGTGTCTCGAAAGTTTTGCCGTGCGCCGCCTGGGGCGCGAGGCTTTCGAGCGGCTCGTGCAGCCGCTGGTGGCCGGCATCTGGACGGCCGATCCGGCGAAGCTGAGCATGGCCGCCGCCTGCCCGGAATTCCTCGAGATGGAGCGTCGCTCCGGCAGCCTCTCGGCCGGCGAGCGGCTGCGGCTGCGATCGACCGGTGCGACCGCCCACGCCGCCGGCGCCCGCTACGGCCAATTCGTCACGCTTTCCACCGGCATGGAAACACTCCCGCGCGCCCTCGGCCGGCAGCTCGCGACTTCCGGCGTCGAATTTCTTACGGCCAACGTCGAGCGGCTCGAGCGGGCGGCCGGAGGCTGGCGGGTGCATCGAGGGCCGAATGGCGACGGGGCGACTCCGCTCGATGCCGATGCGGTGGTCGTGGCCGTGCCCGCACCGGCCGCGGCCGTGATCACGGCAGGCGCGGACCGCGAACTCGCCGCGTTGCTCGGCGGGATCGAATACGCGGGCTCCGCGGTCGTGTCGCTCGGATTTGCCCGCGAAGACGTCGCCCACCCGCTCGATGCCGCGGGCATCGTGGTGCCGAGGATCGAGGGCCGACGCATCCTCGCCGCGAGCTTCTCGAGCTCGAAATTCCCGGGCCGCGCTCCCGATGGCCACGTGCTCGTGCGCACGTTCGTGGGGGGCGCGCTCGATCCGAGCGCAGCCGCGCTCGACGACGAGCCGCTCGTCGCGCTCGTGCGGCGCGAATTGGCCGACGTGATCGGCGTTAGCGGGCCGCCAAAACTCGTGCAGATCGACCGCTGGACCCGCGCGATGCCGCAATACCACCTGGGCCACGTGGAGCGAGTCGCCGCGATCAAGCGACGGCTCGAAGGCATCGCCGGGCTGGCAATCGCCGGCGCCGCCTATGAAGGCGTGGGGATTCCTCAGACCATCGCCTCGGGCCAGGCCGCAGCGGCAAAGCTGCTCGGCTAGCAACGAGCGAAGGCGGCCGACTACTTCTTCTTGGCGCCGGCGGCAGGAGCCTTGCCGGCAGCAGCGCCCTCGGCGCCTTCCTCTGCCTTGGCCTTCTTCTTTTTCTTCATCGACATCTTGTAGACGCGGACCTTCGGCAGGCCGAGTGGGCTGCGGCCCTCCGCCCAACGTTCCTGCTCCTGCAGCTTCGAGATCCGCTCGGCGCGGTTGAGCACGCCGCGGGCACTCGAAGAACCCTTCCGCACGCGGAGGCTTTTGTCCATGGTCATTGGTCGGAGTCCTTGAAGAAACGAGAGTCAGAGAGTCGAGATTCGGAAGCGTTAGAGCCTAGAAACAATGCCGCCCGGCTTCAAGGCCCCGCCCCCTCCGCCGCGGTCTACAAGCGGGCGATCAGGGAAAGAAACTTGTCCATCGACTCGGGCCGCCGGCCGGGATCGGCCTCGAGACAGGCCTCGATCGCCTTGGCCAGGGGCTCAGGCGCCTCGGGCCAGCGGTCGCGGAGCGGGGTCGGCGGAGAATCGTGCGTCATCGCCGCGCTGCCGGACTTCCCGCCGGGCCAGGGCAGGTCGAGCGTGCAGATCTCGTACGCGGTCACGCCGAACGAAAAGACGTCGAGCCGCTTGTCGGCCTGCTTGCGCCGCACCACTTCGGGCGCCATGTAGTTCGGGGTGCCGATCCGGTTGCCCGGCTGGAGAAAAACCGGCTTGTCGGGCACGGTGAGGCCGAAGTCGATCAGCACGAGCCGCCCATCGGGCCGCAGGATGAAGTTGCGCGGGCAGATGTCGCGGTGCACGAAGCCGGCCTTATGGACGGCGGCGATCGCCGTGGCCGCCTGCCGCACGAGATCGATCCGCTTCGCGGCCTGCAGTGGCTTCTTCGCCGAAATGAGCGAGTGAAGCATCGTCCCCTCGATGAATTCCTGGACGATGACCTGCCGCCCATCGGTCGTGGTGCCCCATTCGAGCGTCTTCACGACATGCGGGCCGGTGATCTGCGAGCCGATCTCCCCCTCGGGCGGCTTGCCGAGCCCCTTGTAGCGGCCCTCGATCGGATCGAGCTTTTTCGGGTCGAGGATCTTGAGGCCGACGACGTTGCCCGTGGACTTGTCCTTGGCCTTGTAGAAGCTCGACATCGTGCCCGAGATGCTCTCGTGGAGCCGCTCGAACCGTCGGCTGATGTCGACCTTCGGCTTGCCCCCGAACAACCGCGCGAAAAAGCCCGCCATGGCGGCTATGCCTTCTTGAGGGCGGAAAGTTCCGCGTGGGCCGCGGCGAGCTCTTTCTCGAGTCGTGGGATATCCGCCGGGTCATCGGGCTGCTTCTTCGCGCCCGCGAGTTGCTGCTGCAGCTTGGCGATCTTCTGCTGCAGCACCTCCATCCGCTTCTTTTCCTTCTTGTCCATCGCTTGGCCTCCGCGCGCCTTTCCCGGAATGGCTACTCCCGTTCGACCTCGATCTCCTCGATCCGCACGCCGCCGTCGGCGAGCGGTAGGTTCGGCCCGGTGTGCAGCTGCCGCATCCAGCCAGACAGCAGCACGATGGCGAGCGACAAGCCGATCGTGACGGAAAGCCACTTCGCCCGGTTGTTGCGCACCCACTGGGTGCCCTCGCCACGGCCCACGAGGGCGCTGGCGAAGTAGAAGACGACCATCGCGAGCAGAAACTTCGCGCCGAAGAGGGCGTGATAGCTCGTCTGCCGCATCCACTCGCCGTCGGCCCAGCCCTCCGCTTTGACGCGGCCGTTGAAGATCAGGAAGTTGGCCAGGCCGCTGGCGAGCAGCACCGTGATCGCGCCGATCACCCAGGGCAGCCACCGCCGGCGGATCGCGTCGTGGATCCGGTCGCGGGTCGAAGCGTCCACCTCGGCCAGCGCTGGCAGCAGGCCATATCGGGCGAAGACGAGCCCGCCCATCGCGACGATCGCGGCGAGGATGTGGGCCCAGCGGAGCAGGAGCGTGGTCGGATCCATGGAGATGAAATGCCTCGGGGGAAATGAAATGCCTCGGGTGGGGAAAGCCGGCGAAAAGACCGATGCGAAAAATCGTACCCGATGCATTGCTACACTGCCATCATCATCTCCCCATCGGCATCTCCCCATGGACACTTTCGACGACGAACTCGCCTTCTCCCTCCCCGGCGGCACGCAGCACGACCGCTGGATGCGGCTTGCGCTCGAGGAGGCCCGCGCCGCAGCCGCCGAGGACGAGGTGCCGGTCGGCGCCGTCGTGGTGGCGGCCGGCCGCATCGTCGCCAGCGCCCACAACCAGCGGGAGCAGCTCGAAGACCCGACGGCCCACGCCGAGATGATCGCGCTCACCCAGGCCGCCGCCGCCCTCGGCTCCTGGCGGCTGGAAGGCTGCACGCTCTACGTCACGCTCGAGCCCTGCCCGATGTGCGCCGGCGCCATCCTGCAGGCCCGCGTGCCAGTCGTGATCTGGGGCGCCCCCGATCCGAAGGCCGGCGCCGTCGAATCGCTCTATAAGCTCTTCGAAGATCCACGGCTCAACCACCGCGTCGAACACACCGGCCACGTCATGGCCGACGAATGCGGCCGGATCCTCTCCGAATTCTTCCGCGAAAAGCGCAAGTAGGACAGGCTTTAGCCTGTCATTGGCACGGCAGGCTGAAGCCTACCCTACGTGCGCTTCGTGATCGGCACGAATTCGCGGAGGGTTTCGCCCGAGTAGATCTGCCGCGGGCGGCAGATCTTCTTCGTGGGCGATTGGTGCATCTCTTTCCAGTGGGCGATCCAGCCGGGGAGCCGCCCCATGGCGAAGAGCACCGTGAACATCTGCACCGGAATTCCCATGGCGCGGTAGATCACGCCGGAATAGAAGTCGACGTTCGGATAGAGCTTCCGCTCGATGAAGTAGTCGTCGGCGAGCGCGACCTCCTCGAGCTGCTGGGCGATGTCGAAGATCGGGTCGTGCCGGGAGATCTTCGCCAGCAGCTTGTCGCAGGTGGCCTTGATGAGCTTGGCCCGCGGGTCGTAGTTCTTGTAGACGCGGTGGCCGAAGCCCATGAGGCGGAAGCCGGAGTCTTTCTTCTTCGCGAGATCGACGTACTTCTTCACGTCGCCGCCGTCGGCCACGATCTTCTCGAGCATCTCAACGCAGGCCTGGTTGGCGCCGCCGTGCAGGGGGCCCCAGAGGGCGCAGATGCCGGCGGAGATGCTGGCGAAGAGATTGGCGTCGCTCGAGCCCACCATGCGGACGGTCGACGTGGAGCAATTCTGCTCGTGGTCGGCGTGCACGATGAGCAGCATGTCGAGGGCGTCGGCGAAGTCGGGGTCGATGTGGTATTCCTCGCACGGCACCGCGAACATCATGTGGAGAAAGTTCTCGCAGTAGCCGAGGTCGTTCTTCGGATACATCAGCGGCTGGCCGCACGACTTCTTGTGGCTGTAGGCGGCGATCGTCGGCAGCTTGGCCATCAGCCGGTGCACGCTCACCTCCACCTGCCGCGGATCGCGGACGTCGAGCGAGTCTTGATAGAAGGTGGAGAGGGCGCCGACCACGCTGCCGAGCGTCGCCATCGGATGGGCGTCGCGCGGGAACCCCGTGTAGAAGTTCCGCATGTCCTCGTGGATCATCGTGTGGTGCGAGAGCGACGTGCGGAATGTGTCGAGCTCCTGCGTCGTGGGTAGCTTCCCGTAGATCAGCAGGTAGGCCACCTCTACGAAGTCGCACTTCTCGGCGAGCACCTCGATCGGGTAACCGCGGTAGCGGAGGATGCCGTTCTCGCCGTCGAGGTAGGTGATCGAGCTCGTTGTGGAGCCCGTGTTCACGAAGCCCTCGTCGAGCGTGATCGCGCCCGACTGGGCCCGCAGCTTCGCGATGTCGAGGCCGCGTTCTCCCTCGGTGCCGACGACGACCGGCAGCTCGACCGTCTTGCCGTCGATCTCCAGCCGCGCGGTGCCGCCGGAGTGGGTGCCGGGCCAAGGCAGGGCGGGGGTCGGGGCGGCTGCGGCCTTTGCGTTGGTGGCACTCATCGGTGCGAATCTCCTGGGAAAACGGCCGGCTACGTCTGCCAAAGCACGACGAGCCGGCAGTCTATCCAGCGACCCACTCGCCGACAATCGACGACGGTGGTTTGACAGGCTGAAGCCTGTCCTACGTGTGGCGCTAGCGGGCGACCGTGCCCCGGCCGCCGCCAGCCGTGGCCATGGGCGGCTCGCCGTCGAAGATCGTCCAGACGGGGGTGCGGTCCTTGAGCTTGGCGAGGTAGTCGTCCATCTCCCGCTTCCGCCGCTCGTCGGTGAGATCCTGCCGGATGCCCACCTGCGCCTCGACGAAAGGCGTGCGGCCGGCTTCGGTCCGCTCCGTCACCCTCACGATGTGCAGGGCCGTGCCGTCGTCGAGGATCGTGCTCAACTGCCCCACGGGCAATCGGAAGATGGCCTCATCGAGCACCTTGGAGGCGAGGCTCCCCTTCGTGGTCCAGTCATACGCGCCGCCGGTGGCGGCCGTCGGCCCCTCCGACCGCGTGCGGGCGATCTCCGCGAACGGCTTCCCCTCGAGCACGTCGTTGCCCATCGCGGCGAGCTTGTTCCAAGCCTGCTCGCGGGTCTGCGTCGGCGTGATCCGCGCGGTGAGCTGTTCGAACTTCGCCTTCGCCGGGAAGTCGTAATCGGCGAGGTGATTCTGATACCAGGCGATCATCTCGGCGTGAGGGATCTCCTCGTCGCTCGTCACCTTCTGCTGCACCCACTGCTGGGCGAGCGCCCGCTCGAAGAAGGTCTTGCGGATGCGATCGAGCGATTGCCCGCGTGACTTGAGCAGCTGCTCGTATTCGACCGAGTTGGCCACGCCGGCATCCTTGATGAGCCGCGGCAGCTGCTGCTCGTCGAAGGCTTCGTTCACCTTCTTTTCGATGTCGGGTAGGCGGTCCTCCGGGATCGTGCGGCAGGCATCGACATAAATGACAAGCGATTCCACGTGCTGCGGCAGCACCTGCCGGCAGATCTGCAGCTTCAGCTCCTTGACCTGCTCCGGCTTGAGCCCCGGCGAAACCTTCTCGAGCCAGGCCAGCGCGCTCGGCGTGAGCAGGTCGCCGGCAAGCACCACCTCTGGGCCGACACGGGCGACCACGATCGCCGTGTCGAGCGACTGGGCCCCCGCCAGGAGCGCGTCGGACGGCACCGCCTCCGTCGGAGCGACGGCTGCCGGCTGGGGTGGGGCGGGCTCGACGAACTGGGCCTGCACGACCCCGCCGTCGGCGGCCGGACGGCCCGCAAGATCGGCGGCGGTGAGCGGCACGATCGGCGCATCGGGATTTTCCCGGATGCTCGAGAGCACGTGGTTGTTGCCCTTCTTCGGCTTCGCTCCCGGCCAGCCCTCCGGCCGCGACACCGCCTCGGGCACGCTCGGCACGAGATTGCGCATCGCCGGACTCGGCGGGGGCGCCGCGGACCCCTGCGCTCTGGCCTCGCGGAGCCCGCTCAGCGCGGCCAGCCCCGCGCAGAGAATGACCGCGGCCGCCGAACGCAGCGACGTCGATTCACGGGGGCGCATGCCCGGATGGTTCATGTGCGAGAGCCTTGGAAGGGCGGGGACTATAGGCCCGCCCGTCCCGCTGCCGCAAGAGCGTCATCGAGACTGCAAAAAAGCTTTTCGCAGCCGTGTCGGCCCGTGTTTTGCCGCCGGCTCGCTCAGCCGGGCTGAGGGCCGGCACATGCCGCGGCGACTGCGGGAAACGCCTCGAGTTGCCGCATGCTGGTCTTCCCCACGCAGATGTCGAGCATCCTGCCGAACCGCCGGAACACGCTCTCCTGCCGGTAGGGAAGATGGTGCTCGAGACACAACGCCTTCACCCGCGGCTGGATCAGGCAATACTGCCGCATCGGCAGGTCGGGGAAGAGGTGGTGCTCGATCTGATAGTTGAGCCAGATGCTCATGTAATCGACGAACTCCGGGCCGCACCGGTAGTTGGCCGATCCAAGCACCGAGGTGACGTAGAACTCCTCCTTCCGTCCGTAGTGGAAGCGGAAGCGGTAGAGGTCGTCGGCGGTGTGATTGGGGCCGATCACGAGGAAGGCGTGGGCGTTGGTGATCGCCTCGGCGAGCAGTTTGTTGATCAACACCGCCAGCACAGCAGCCCGGCCGAGCGGCAGGAAGAGGAGCGGCACGACCACGAAGTGCCAACTGGCATAGGGGGCATAGCAACGCAACCACAGCTGCCGCACCGCCGACCGCCGAAAGTCGAGGACGCTTCCGAGCGTGAGCACAGCGATCGACTCCCGCCTTGGTCGCCGACCGCCGGCGGGGTGCATCACGCCGAGCGAGTTGGGGGCGTAGTAGATGATCTTCCAGGTGCAGGCCACGATGGCGACGATCAAGTATTTGAGAAACACCGGAATCCGCATGCGCCGCAGGAACTCCAGGTGCCGCTCCGCGACATCGGGATCACCGTCCTCGCCCGTGTGGTAGTGATGGAGAATGTTGTGTTCGTAGTCCCAGGCTTCGGGCAGAAGCCAGTCGAACCAGTCGACATACCGCCGCCAGCCCCGCGCGAAGACCTGGCTCGTGTAGCGACGGGGAATGCCCGGCACGCGGTCGTAGCCGCGATGCAGAATGTGATGCGCGAGCAGCCAGCGGGTGAACTGCCCGAGGCTGAGCAGGAAGGCGCTGAGCGGATTGGGGATGATCCAGGCCGTGGCATAGCCCAGCAGCGTGGCCGCACGGCCATATCCCTCGATCCGTTGCAGGTGGGCGAAGTCGGCCGGCCCGATGCTCGCATGAGCCTCGGCCTTGAGCCGGTCGATGGCGGCGCAGAAGCCGGCAACATCGATGCTGCCGAAGTCCTCTTGTCGCACCGTCTCGTGGCCGTGTGTCATGCAGAGAAACCGTGGCGACCTCATCGGCCGGGAGCGGCGAGGAGCCTCTCCCGATGAATGCCGCGGGCCCTTCAAGGTAGGTTTCTCTCCTCCAGCCGACCAGCCCCCGCTCGTCAGCGGTTCATCGGCCGCTCGTCACAGGTCCGCCGCGTGCGGCCGTGCCGTTGACCGACCTTCCCTGCTCCTTCCTGCGCAAGAGCGTCATCAGAGCTGCAAGCATCTTCTCCGGGCTGGCCGCGACCGCCGAATCCACGGGCAACACGACCGTTTTCTCATCCACGATCCGCAGGCTCGCCGCGCCGAGACGGCCCGATTTCCGGAGCGCCGCCATCGCGGAGCGATCGTGGTGGCCGATCATGATCATGCCCGGATGCCTCGTGATCGTGTCGATGCCAAACGCCGCCGCGGCCACGCGCAGCCGTGCAGACTCGAGCAGGCGGCCGGCCTCGGAGGGCAGCGGGCCGAAGCGATCGGCGAGCTCGGCGCCGAGGTCGTCGATCTCGTTTTCCGCCGTCGCGCGGGAGAGCCGGCGGTAGACGTCGATCTTCGTGCGGAAGTCCGGGATGTAGTCGCGCGGCAGCCAGGCCTCGCCGGGCAGGTCGATATTCACCTGCGGTGGCTCGGCCGGCGGCAGCGCCTTGAGCCCGCGCACGGCCTGTTCGAGCAGCCGGCAATAGAGCTCGTAGCCGACCGTCGCAATGTGACCGCTCTGCTGCGTGCCCAGGAGGTTGCCCGCGCCGCGGATCTCGAGATCCCGCATCGCCAGCGAGAAGCCCGCGCCCATGCTCGAGAATTCCTGAATCGCGCGGAGGCGGCGGGCGGCGGTGCTCGTGAGCTGTGCCGTCGCGTCCACGAGCAGGTAGCAATAGGCGCGGTGGTGCGACCGGCCGACGCGGCCCCGCAATTGATGCAGGTCGGCGAGGCCGTAGGTGTCGGCCTCGTCCACGAAGATCGTGTTGGCGTTCGGGATGTCGAGGCCGCTCTCGATGATCGTGGTGGCGAGCAGGATGTCGGTCCTTCCCGCCACGAAGTCGAGCATCACCTCCTCGAGCTCGCTCTCCGAAAGCCGGCCGTGGCCGATGCCGATCGTCGCCTCCGGCACGATCTGCGCGAGCCGCTGGGCCACCTTGTGGATGTCGTGGATGCGGTTGTGGACGAAGAACACCTGCCCGCCGCGGGCCAGCTCCCGATCGATCGCGCTTTTGATCAGCGCGTTATCCCAGCGCGAGACGCGGGTCTCGACGGCGATGCGGTTGGCCGGCGGCGTCGTGAGGTTGGAAATGTCACGAATGCCGAGCATCGACATGTGGAGCGTGCGCGGGATCGGCGTGGCTGTCATCGTGAGCACGTCGATGCTCGCCCGCAGCGCCTTGAGCTTCTCCTTCACGTCCACGCCGAACCGCTGCTCCTCGTCGACGACGAGCAGCCCGAGGTTGGCGAAATGGATGTCGGCCTGCGCGAGCCGGTGGGTGCCGATCACGACGTCGACCGTGCCGCGGGCGAGCCCCTCGAGCGTGTCGCGCTCATCCTGGGCCGTCGAAAACCGCGACAGCCCCCGGATCGTGAAGGGAAACTCGGAAAACCGCGCCGTGAAACTGCGGCGGTGCTGCTCGGCGAGCACCGTCGTCGGCACGAGCACGGCCACCTGGTAGCCCGCCTCCACCGCCTTGAACGCCGCCCGCATCGCCATCTCCGTCTTGCCGAAGCCCACGTCGCCACAGAGCAGACGGTCCATCGGCCTCGGCCCCTGCATGTCGCCGCGGATCGCCTCGATCGCCGTGAGCTGGTCGGGTGTCTCGTCGAAGGGAAACGATTCCTCGAAGGCCCGCTGCCAGGGCGTGTCGGGCGGAAACTCGATGCCGGGCCGCTCCGCCCGCCGCGCCTGCAGCTGAATCATGTCGGCGGCCATGTCGGCCACGGCCTGCTGCACGGCGAGCTTTTGCTTGGCCCAGAGCGTGCCGCCGACCTTGGCGAGCTTCGGGGCGAGTTTCGTGCCGCCGACATATTTCTGCACCAGCTCGATGCAGGAGGCGGGCACGTAGATCCGGGTGCTCTCGGCGAACTCGATCTCGAGAAACTCCTCGGTGCGATCCTGTTTCTCGAGCAGCTTGAGCCCGCGATAGCGGCCGATGCCGTGGGCCACGTGCACGACGTAATCCCCCTCGTGCAGGTCGAGGAAGGTGTCGATCGCCCGCGTGAGCCGGTGCCTGGGCGCGCGCACCGTCACATCCTCGCGGCGGAAGAGCTCGGCGCTCGACACGATCACAAGCTTCTCCGGCACGAGCCGGAAGCCGCCCGAGAGGTGGCCGCGGGCGAAGTGGAGCCGCTTCGACTTCGCCGGCGCGCTCTCCGCGAGCAGTTCGGCGAGCCGCTTTTCCTCCGCCTCCGTCGGCGCCACGATCCACACCTCCTGATCGCGGCCGACCGTCGCCAGCTCCTCGCACACGCGGTCGAGCACGCCGGTGAACCGCTCCACGCTCTCGATCGAGAGCGTGGCAGTGGCCTCGAGGCTCGACTGGGCGACCGACGCCAGCGTCACCGACGGAAACCGATAGATCCGCGCGAAGACCTCCTCGGGATCGGAGACCTCCGCGGCACCCTTGAGCCGGTCGTAGGTTCGCTTCGCCTCCTGCGCGAGCTCCCCCGGCTCGACGAGCACCCACCAGGATCCCGGCGGGACGATGTCGGCCAGTTGCGTGCGGCGCTGCGGCCCGCCCGCCTCGCCCCCGCCCGACAGGGCGAGCGCCGTGAGGTCGATGCCCTCGAGTTTTTCGACGCTCCGCTGCGAGACGGTGTCGAACGTGCGGAGCGACTCGATCTCGTCGCCGAAGAGCTCCACGCGCACGGGCCGGTCCCAATCGACCGCGAAGAGATCGACGATGCCGCCGCGGCGGGCGAACGTTCCGGGGCGGTCGATCGCGTCGGCCGCCTGCCAGCCGCGGGCCGCCAGCCAGTCGGCGAGCTCCGCCGGATCAAGCCGGCCTCCCACCTCGAGCCGACGCGTGCTCGCCTCGATCTCGCGCGGATCGGCGAGCGGCGCGAGCAGCGCCTGGATGCTCGTCACGATGATCGCCGGCGGCGTGCCGGGAGCGATCGTCAATTGCTTCACGAGCGAAAGCCGCGCGGCGGCCGCCGGATCCTCGGCCGCTGCCTCGCCGGAAAGGCTCTCGAGCGCGGGCAGCAAGGCCACGGGCCGGTCGGTGAAGATCGCGGCATCGTCGAGAAACGCATCGGCATCGGCGGCGTGGGGCAGCACGACGACGAGCACACCGGGGGCATCCCCCGCTTCGAGCCCGCGGGCCAGCGCTGCCGCGGTGAGCGCAGAACTCGATCCCCAGGTTCCGCCGATCGTGCCGCCATGCCCCGCGCGGAGGCTGGCGACGACGTCGGCGAACCCGCTGTGCGTTTCGAGCGTTTTCGCCAGCCCGAGCAACCGCTTGGCCGGCCGTGTGAGTTCAGACACCGCTATCATCTTAGCCGCCGACCCGCGAGCCTCTCCCGGTCACTGAGGAGGAGACCTCGGCCCCTTTCCGATGGACGAGCCGGGGGGGTCGGTGGGAATCGAGGCGAGTTGACGTATCCTCGTCTCCGAAGCCGAGATTTCCACCGCCCCCCCGGCGGCGTTGAGCCTCGTGGGGAGCGCACTGGGTCGTCCAAAAACGCTGCTTTGTGCGGTAAAACGCCCCCCTGACGCCTACCCCCGTTTATCGTGTATTTTTGAGGAGCGTTTCTTTCCCGCCCATTCCCGCCCCGAGGACCCACCCCATGGCCACCGCCTCCCGACCCAAAGCCGCCGAAGCCTTCGCGAGCGGGGCCGATGTGGTCGTCGAGTCGCTGATCCGCCAGGGCGTGGACGTGATCTTCGCGTATCCCGGC
>JBIIQM010000114.1:0-7871 GCA_044342075.1 Pirellulales bacterium | reverse complement strand
CGAGACGATGATCTCGATGTGCTTGTCGTCGATGTCCACCCGCTGGCTGCGGTAGACGTTTTGAATTTCGCGGACGAGGTAGCGCTGCACCTCCTCTTCGCCGGAAATCCGCAGGATGTCGTGCGGAACGAGCGGCCCGTCGACGAGCGCCTCGCCCGACTTCACGTAGTCGCCGGCATGCACGCGGAGGTGCTTGCCGTGCGTCACGAGGTGCTCGCGTTCGATCCCGCTCTCGTTCTTCACGATGATCGTCCGCTTGCCGCGGCGCTTCTCGCCGAGTAGTTCGACCTTGCCGTCGATCTCGGCCATGATCGCCGGATCCTTCGGCTTGCGGGCCTCGAAGATCTCGGTGACGCGGGGCAGACCGCCGGTGATGTCCTGCGTGCCCGACGCCTCGCGGGGGGTCTTGGCCAGCACGTGTCCGGCGTTGACGGTCTCCCCTTCCTGCACCTCGATGTAGGCCTTCTCGGGCAGGTAGTAGAAGTCGAGGATCTTGCCGCTCGCGTCTTCGAGGACGACCTGCGGGTGGTAGACGCCCTTGTGCTCCATGATCATGCGGCGGATGTGGCCGCTCGGATCCTTCTCGACGCGGAGCGTCTCGTTCTCGACGACGTCCTCGTAGCGCACCTTGCCCGCCACTTCCGAGAGAATCGGGATCGAGTGCGGATCCCACTGCACGAGCACGGTGCCGGCCTTCACTTCGTCGTTGTCGGCCACCTTGAGAATGGCGCCGGCGGGGATCTCGAACTTCTCCAGTTCGCGTCCCTTCGCATCGACGATCGCGATCTCGCCGTTGCGGGCGAGGACGACCTGCTCCCCCTGCTCGTTTTGCACGGTGCGGAGCCGGGTGAACTTCACGGTGCCGGCACGCTTCGCGCGGCTTTCGCTCTCTTCGATGGCACGCTGGCCCACGCCGCCGATGTGGAAGGTCCGCATCGTCAGCTGCGTGCCCGGCTCGCCGATGCTCTGGGCGGCGATGATGCCCACGGCCATGCCCTCCTCGACGAGCGAGCCGGTCGAGAGATCCATGCCGTAGCAGAGGCGGCAGACGCCGAGCGGCGCCTCGCAGGTGAGGGTGCTGCGCACCTGGATCTTCTCCAGGCCGAGCTCCTCGATCTGGCGGGCCACCTTCGGCGTGATGAGCTCGTCTTCGTGCACCACCACCTCGTCGGTGATCGGATTGACGATGTTCGCCCGGCTCACGCGACCGCGGATGCTGTCGGCGAGGCTCACCTCGACCTTTTCACCGCGGTAGATGACCGTCTTCGTGATGCCCTGCGTGGTGCCGCAGTCGTGCATCGTCACGACCACGTTCTGCGCCACGTCGGCCAGCTTGCGGGTGAGGTAGCCCGAGTCGGCCGTCTTGAGCGCGGTGTCGGCCAGACCCTTGCGGGCACCGTGGGTCGAGCTGAAATACTCGAGCACCGTCAGGCCCTCGCGGAAGTTCGCCTTGATCGGCGTCTCGATGATCTTGCCCGACGGCTTGGCCATCAGACCGCGCATGCCGGCCAGCTGGCGGATCTGCTCCACGCCGCCTCGGGCGCCGGAGTGGGCCATCAGGTAGATCGGGTTGACGTAGCCGGCGCGGCGGACGTCACGAGCGTCGGTGTCTTGCTCGAGCTCCGTCATCATGTCCTTGGTGATCTGCTCGCGGGCGTGGGTCCAGGTGTCGAGCACCTGGTTGTAACGCTCGCCGTCGGTGATCACGCCGCGCTGGTAGAGCTTCATGATCTTCATGACGCCCTTCTCCGCCTCGCCGATGATCTTCGTCTTGTTGGCGGGGGTGATGAGATCGTCCGTGGCGAACGAAAGCCCGCTCTTCGTGCTCCACTTGAACCCGGTGCGGTTCATATCGTCGAGCAGGTCGATCGTCTTGCGACGGCCGAGGGCCTGGTAGCAGTCGGAGATCACGCGGGCCAGCTCGCTCGACCGCATCGGGATGTTGTAGAAGAGCATCCCCTCGGGCAGCACCGAGTTGAAGAGCACGCGGCCCGCGGTCGTCTCGATGAGGGCGCCGGGCTTGCCGAGCGTCTCGTTGTCGATCTTCAGTCGACGGTTCGGCGGCAGCTTCACCTTGATCTTGGCGTGGGTGTCGACCTTGCCGAGCGAGTGGGCGAGCTCCACCTCCTCGACGTTCTTGAACACCATCCCCTCCCCCTTGCGGCCGGGGATCAGCATCGTCAGGTAGTAGCAACCCATCACCACGTCCTGCGAGGGCGAGATGATCGGCGCGCCGTTGGCGGGGCTGAAGATGTTGTTCGTCGAGAGCATCAGCGTGTGGGCTTCCACCTGGGCCTCGATCGAGAGCGGCAGGTGCACGGCCATCTGGTCGCCGTCGAAGTCGGCGTTGAAGCCCTTGCACACGAGCGGATGCAGCTTGATGGCGTTGCCTTCGACCAGAATCGGCTCGAAGGCCTGGATGCCCATGCGGTGCAGCGTGGGGGCACGATTGAGGAGCACGGGGTGGTTGCGGATCACCTCTTCGAGGATGTCCCAGACCTCGGCGTCCTTCCGCTCGAGCATCTTCTTGGCGCTCTTGATCGTGTCGGCATGGCCGAGCTCCTTGAGCCGCCGGATGATGAACGGCTGGTAGAGCTCCAGCGCGATCTTCTTCGGCAGGCCGCACTGGTGAAGGCGGAGCGTCGGGCCCACCACGATCACGGACCGCGCCGAGTAATCCACGCGCTTGCCGAGCAGGTTTTCGCGGAAGCGGCCCTGCTTGCCCTTGATCATGTCGGTGAGGCTCTTGAGCGGGCGGTTGCTCGAAGCGAGCACCGGCCGCTTGCAGCGGTTGTTGTCGAAGAGGGCATCGACCGACTGCTGCAGCATCCGCTTCTCGTTGCGGATGATCACTTCCGGCGCGTTCAGATCGACCAGCTTCTTGAGCCGGTTGTTGCGGTTGATGATCCGGCGGTAGAGGTCGTTGAGATCGCTCGTGGCGAAGTTGCCGCTGTCGAGCATGACGAGCGGGCGGAGATCGGGCGGGATCACGGGGATCACGTCGAGCACCATCCACTCGGGCTTGTTCTCGCTGTCGCGGATCGCCTCGACGATCTTCAGCCGATTGACGAGATCCTTCTTCTTCTGCTTGGAGTTCGTCGTGGCGAGCTCCTCGCGAAGATCCTTGGAGAGGGTGACGAGGTCGAGCGAGAGGAGCAGCTTGCGGACCGCCTCGGCGCCCATCTCGGCTTCAAACGCGCCGTCGCCGTAGGTGGCGCGGGCCTCGCGAAACTCCTCTTCCGTGAGCAGTTGCTGCTTCTTGAGCGGCGTGTCTTTCGGGTCGAGGACGACGTAATCCTGGAAGTAGATCACCTTCTCGAGGCTCGACGTCTTCATGTCGAGCAGCGCGCCGAGCCGGCTCGGCATCGCCTTGAAGAACCAGATGTGGACGACGGGCGCGGCCAGTTCGATGTGGCCCATCCGCTTGCGGCGGACCCGCGAGTGGGTGACCTTCACGCCGCAGCGATCGCAGATCATCCCCTTGTATTTCATGCCGCGGTACTTGCCGCAGGAGCATTCCCAGTCTTTTTCGGGTCCGAAGATCTTCTCGCACATCAGGCCGTCCTTCTCCGGACGGTAGGTGCGGTAGTTGATCGTCTCGGGCTTCTTCACCTCGCCGAACGACCAGCTGCGAATGTCGTGCGGCCGCGCGAGACTGATCTTCACGGCCGAGTAGTCATTGACGCGATCGTAGGTGGATTCGCCGATGCTCACGTGTCATCTCTCCTTGGGAAAACGCAGCCGGTGTGATGTAGTTCTTCAGGAATCGAGGTAGGTCGGGGTCGGCTGAAGCTCGAAGAGCTTCAGATGTGTCGCTTTTCGAGCGACATGTTCAAAGCCAAACCGCGAATTTCGTTGGTGAGCACGTCGAAGCTCGCCGGGGTGCCGGCCTCGAGCGTGTTCTCCCCCTTCACCATGCTCTCGTAGATCTTGGTGCGGCCCTCCACGTCGTCGCTCTTCACGGTGAGGAGTTCCTGGAGGATGTAGGCCGCGCCGTAGGCCTCGAGCGCCCAGACTTCCATCTCGCCAAACCGCTGGCCGCCGAAGCGAGCCTTGCCGCCGAGCGGCTGCTGGGTGATGAGCGAGTAGGGGCCGGTGGACCGGGCATGAACCTTGTCGTCGACGAGGTGGTGGAGCTTCAGCATGTAGATGTAGCCCACCGTCGTCTCCTGCTCGAGCGGCTCGCCGGTGCGGCCGTCGAAGAGCTGCGCCTTGCCGTGCCGCGGCAGGCCCGCGTCGTCGAGCACCTTGTTGATGTCTTCCTCGCTGGCCCCGTCGAACACCGGAGTGATCGCCTGGAAGCCGAGCAGCTTGCCGGCCCAGCCGAGGTGCGTCTCGAGGATCTGCCCCACGTTCATGCGGCTCGGCACGCCGAGCGGGTTGAGCAGGATCTGCACCGGGGTGCCGTCGGCGAGGAAGGGCATGTCTTCCTTGGGCAGGATCTTGGCGATCACACCCTTGTTGCCGTGGCGGCCGGCCATCTTGTCGCCGACCGAGATCACGCGCTTGGCGGCGACGTAGACCTTCACCATCTGCAAGACGCCGGGCCGAAGCTCGTCGCCGCGCTTCATGCTGTTGATCCGCCGCTCCTTGGCGTCGATCGCCTCATCCACGGAGGGCCACATCGTCTTGTAAAGCTTTTCGACGGCGGTCTTCCGCTCGGGGGAGCGGATGTCGAGATCGTCGAGCTTGAAGGCGACGGCACGCTCAGCCACCACCTTGTGGTCCTGGTTCCGCACGAGCGGGCTGCCATCGGCCGCCGGGAGCGGCTTCTGGAGCACCTTCTCGATCTCGGCGACCATGGCGGCGAAGGTCTCGGCGATCCGCAGGTTGCCCTGGCTCTCGGCCTCCTTCAGCTGCTTCTGGAATTCCCGGCGCTCGTCCTCGGAGAGGCTCATCTGCCGCGAGAACTTCTCCGTGGCGATGACGATGCCTTCGACACCCGACGGCACCTCGAGGGAGTCGTTCTTCACGTCTTCGCCCGCGCGGCCGAAGATCGCGTGGAGGAGCTTCTCTTCGGGCGTGAGCTCCGTCTTGCTCTTGGGCGAGACCTTGCCGACGAGGATGTCGCCGGGGCGGACATACGTGCCGATCTTCACGATGCCCGACTCATCGAGGTTGTGCAGCGCCCGCTCGCCCACGTTGGGGATGTCGCGGGTGAATTCCTCGCGGCCGAGCTTCGTGTCGCGGATCTCGATGTCGTATTCCTCGATGTGAATCGAGGTGTAGACGTCGTCTTCCACCAGCTCCTCGCTGATGATGATCGCGTCTTCGAAGTTGAAGCCGTCCCAGGCCATGAAGCCCACGAGCACATTGCGGCCGAGGGCCAGTTCGCCCTTGTAGGTGGCGGCTCCGTCGGCGAGCACGTCGCCCTTCTCGACCTTCTGGCCAAGCTGCACGATCGGCTTCTGATTTTGGCAGGTCCGCTCGTTCAGGCCGACGTATTTCCGCAGCGGGTAGGCATCGACCACGCCGCTCGCCGCGGTCACTTCGATCCGCTCGGCGTCGACGTAGGTCACGGCGCCCTTCTTCGCAGCCCGCACGATGAGACCGGAATTCACGGCCACGTCGCGCTCCATGCCCGTGGCCACGATCGGCGGCTCGGTGATCAAAAGCGGCACGGCTTGCCGCTGCATGTTGGAGCCCATGAGCGCGCGGTTGGCGTCGTCGTGCTCGAGGAAGGGGATGAGGCCGGCGGAGACGCCCACCATCTGGCTCGGCGCCACGTCGATGTATTCGATGCTCTCGGCGGGCACGAGGACGAAGTCGCCGCGGTAGCGGGCGATGATCGTCTCCCCCTGCAGCTTGCCATCGACCACGGTCGCGTCGGCCGGGGCGAGGTGTGCCTCGTGCTCCTCATCGGCCCGCAGCCAGACGACGTCGTCGGTGAGCTTGCCCTTGGAAACCTTGCGGTAGGGCGTGACGAGGAAGCCGTAGGAATCGACACCCGAGTAGATCGCGAGGCTCGAGATGAGGCCGATGTTCGTGCCTTCCGGCGTCTCGATCGGGCAGATGCGGCCGTAGTGCGAGATGTGAACGTCGCGCACCTCGAAGCCGGCCCGCTTGCGATTGAGACCGCCCGGGCCGAGGGCCGAAAGCCGGCGCTCGTGGGTGAGCATCGAGAGCGGGTTGGTCTGATCGACCACCTGCGAAAGCTCGCCGCGGCCGAAGAAATATTCGATCGCCGCCGAGATGCTCTTCGGGTTGATGAGCGACCGCGGCGACATGTCGGTGACGTCCTTGAGCCCCATCCGCTCCTGCACGGTGCGGCGGAGCTTGAGGAAGCCCTTGCGGAGCTCGTCGCTGGCGAGTTCGTCGATCGTGCGCAGGCGGCGGTTGCCGAGGTGGTCGATGTCGTCCACCTCGACCTCACCCTCGCCCTCGCTCAGCTGCAGCATGTACCTGATGGAGGCGATCAGATCGTCGGCCCGCAGCGTCATCTCCGTCTCGGGCACGGCGAGGCCGAGCTTCCGGTTGATGCGGAAGCGGCCCACGCGGCCGAGCCGATAGCGGTTGGTGTCTTTGAACTTCTCGTCGAAGAGGGCCTTCGCCTTGTCGAGCGCGGGCGGGTTGCCGGGCCGCAGCCGCTGATAGATGCGGATCAGCGCATCTTCATGGCTGGGGGCCACCGCGGTGCGGCGCTTTGATTCGTCGGCGTCTTCCCGCAGGCTGTTGACGATGAGCGGCACCTTCTGCTCGTGCATCAGCTCGACGGCCTTGAGCCCCGAGGTGCAGATGAGCTCCGCCTGGTCGTGCGTGATCTTGCAGCCGGCATCGACGATGATCTCGCCGGCCCGCTCGCTGGCCTTCGGATAGACGATGTCGTCGACGGCGATCTTGCCCTCGACCTTGGCGACATAGCGGCCGCCCTCGGTCTTCACCTTTTCGGTCTTGTAGAAGAGCTTGAGGATCTCGGAATCGCTCGAATACTTCGGATCCATCGCCCGTAGGAGCGTGAGCGCGGAAAACTTGCCGCTCTGGTCGATGCGCACCTGCAGCGTGTCTTTCTTCGACACGTTGAACTCGATCCAGCTGCCACGCTCGGGAATGATGCGGCAGTTGTAGGTCTTGCGATCGGACGACTCGGTGTCGGCCACGAAGTCGATACCGGGGGAGCGATGCAGCTGGCTCACCACCACGCGCTCGGCGCCGTTGATGATGAACTCGCCGCCGCCGAGCATGATCGGGATGTCGCCGAGGTAGACCTCTTCCTCGATCGGCTGATCACGGGTCAGACGCAGCCAGACCCGCAGTGGACGCCCGTAGGTCAGCCGCAGCTGGCGGCACTCGTCTGGATCGTAGCGAGGCTTGCCGAGGTCATACCGCAGATACTCGAGCTTGACGGTCTTGTCGTAGCTCTCGATCGGGAAGATCTCGCGGAGCACTCCCTCGATGCCCTCGTCCTTCCGCTTATTCGCGGGCGTGTCGTACTGCAGAAAGCGATCGTAAAACCGCGTCTGGATCTCGGTGAGGTCGGGGATCGAATGGCTGGCGCGGCGGCTGCCGAAGTGACGGACTTCCGTGGGCTGGAGGCGACGGACGGCGCGAGTTGCCATTGACAGAATGCTCCTGTGGCTGGCGAAATGGACGAGGAGGGCGAGACCGTGCGCGAGGGGGTCGCGCAAAACGGCACGGGCAGACAGACCGGCGAGACGGGCGGAGCGGGGGGACCAGGCAAGACCAGCAAAAACTATACCGGAAGGCAATCAGGACGCCAAGTTCCCGACTGCCTTCCGGCTGTTTCCGCTGTTTTTTACTTGATCGAGACCTTCGCGCCGGCTTCCTCGAGCTCCTTCTTGAGCTTCTCGGCGTCGGCCTTCGAGATCCCTTCCTTCACCTTGGCGGGGGCGCCTTCGACCATGTCCTTGGCT
>JBIIQM010000113.1:0-8030 GCA_044342075.1 Pirellulales bacterium | reverse complement strand
GGAGGTCGAACGAGAGCCGGCGGACGAGCGTGCGGCGGTCGGCCTCGGGCGCGGGGGCCAGCTGGGCCTCCGCCAGCCGCGTCTGCAGGAACCGGTCGATCTCGTTCCGCTCCGGCCAACCGGGTTGGGCGGGCGGCACCTCCGGCCGCGCGACCGGCTGCCAGGCCCAGTGATCGAGTCGGGGATCGCGGTCGGTCTCGCGGGCCACGCGGTCGGCCTCGGTCTCCGGCCATTCGGCGCCCGCGTCGATCCAGCGGGTGAGCGTGGCGATCTCTTCCGCGGACAGCGGCTCGTCGGGGGGCATCGCCGTCTCGGGGTCGCCGCGGTTGATCCGCTTCACCAGTTCGCTCGCGGCGGCCTGGCCGGGAACGATCACGGGGCCGAAATCGCCCCCCTTCTGCGCCCGGTGCCGCACGTCGAGCCGCAGCCCGCCCTCCTGCGCGTCGGGGCCGTGGCAGTCGGCAACACTTGGCCACGAGGAGCGGCCGGATTGTGGCGTCGAAGTCGATCGTGTTGGCCGCCACGGCGCTGGCAGCCGCCTGGGCCAGCAGGGCCACCACGAGGCACGCGGCTGGATAGCTGCCACTGACCAGATTCATGATTCGCGGGTACGAAGGAACCATATCAAAATTCTAGCTCGTACCTTGTTACGACTGACCGCGGAAAACGTACGAACGGCCCTCTCGTCGGGGCTCTTACCGCGGCGCTTTTTGAGACGTTGTCGGCGGCTCGACGAGAATCTGCCAGTCGGTCTGCTCGGGCACGCGAAACTCGATGCCCGACGTCTCGAAGCTGCCGAACCGGGCGTCAACGAACTCCTTGCCTGGTCCCTCCGGACCGGAGGCGGTGAGGGCGTCGAGAATGGCCACCCGGTAGGTGCCGGGAGCCACGCCGTCGTTCTCGTTCCGCGTGCCCATCGTGAAGCGGCCGTCCGATTTGATGCGGCCCCAGGCGCCCCGCGAGCCCCCGGGGGATTCGATCACCACCCGGCCCAAAGGCACGGGACTCCCGTCTGCATACGCCACGCGACCGCTCACCCGCACGAGGCCGGACCGGCCGCAGCCCACGGCGGAGATGAGCAGGGCCACGACGGCAAGAATGCCGAGGGGCGTGAGGGAGCGTCGGCTGTGAACCGCAATGATCGAAGTCATGGAATCTCGTCGATCACGAGGCCGTCTTTGCGGTTGCCCAGCCTGGTCAACGTGGTCTGTGAGATCTCGACCGACATCACCCGCACGGCGCCGTCTGCGAGCACGATGTGGCAGATGCCCGGATGCCAGGAGCCGACGGTGGTGTCGATTGCGTCGTCCTGCGGGCTGCGGGCCACGCCACCGAAATTGAAGAAGGCGAAGATTCTGCCGTTGGCGTAGGTCGCCGTGGGTGGATCGTCGGCACCGCGGTCGCCGCACGACCGGGAGGTGGCGCCCGCCGGCGGCACCCACGGACATTTTCCCCGCTTGCCATACTCGCCCTGAAAGAGGTGCGTCTCGGAGAGCATCGCCGTCATGCTCATCCCGTCGACGATGTGCCCCGATCGCACCCGCGGCCGCCAGCCCAGATAGCAGTTGGTGGGCGGGGAGGTCGAGCCCGACACGGTGCCTACCAGCTGGGTGACGATCTCGTCATTTGAGTTACGCGGCCCATCGGCGAGCTGGATCACGCCCACACCGAGGGCGCCGAGCATCCTACAAGCCTTATTATCCCAAGGGTTGGGGGCAGATGCCGATGGATATGGCACGTCGCTGCACCGCAGGCCGGAGGGAAACACCAGATGATCTTGATGCCGGCCACGAAAGCCGTAGACCTGGTTGATCTGCGACACCACACCGTAGTCGACGGTCACCTGGCGATCGGTGCCGCTCGTTCTGAAGCCGCGAGTGGGACAGTTGAGGAACGGGAGCGGCGTCTTCGTGAAGATTTCGTGGTTGACGTCCCAGTTCGCCACGGCGTCGTTCCAGCGGACCTGATTGCCGTTGAACGACGGCATGGGCACCTCGATGTAGGGGGAGATGATGCCAAAAAATGAGATGCCGCCGACACCGGAGCCGTTGTCCTGTCCCGAGCCGCTACCAGTGGAGGAAGGCGGAAACCCCCCCTGGGCCGCCTCGTAGTGAATTGCGGCTATGGCGATCTGCTTGAGGTTGTTCGTGCAGGCCGTGCGCCGTGCCGACTCGCGGACGCCCTGCACGGCCGGCAGCAGCAGGGCCACGAGCAGGCCGATGATCGCGATCACGGCCAGCAGTTCGACGAGCGTGAGGCCGCGGCGGGGGGCGGGGTGAGTCATGATGTGTGCCTAACGGGCGCGAATTGTGGTGGTTGGACTCATCGCCTCGCTTCCGCGAGGGGCTTCCGGTGTCCACAAGCCCCCGGCGGGAGCCGGGGGACGACGCGTTGCGATTACGAACGACGCCGGCGATAGGCGTACGCAGCGGCAGCGATGCCGATTCCTGCCAGGGCGAGGGTACCCGGCTCGGGTACGATCACGAGGTCGATCCCCGTGGCGGTGGAATTGATCTTCACCGAGACGTCGCCGAGCTGTGGCTTCGCGCCCTGCCAATTCCCGAGGTTGATCGTGAACAGGCTCGTGAGGTCGGTGCCGGCGATGTTCGAGAACCCCCCGGGCAGCAGGAAGTTCGCCGGGGCATAGCTTGCGATCGCAAACGTGTAGGAGCCGCCGTCGTAGGGATTTACGAGCTGGCCCGCCACGTCACCCGCGCCGAGCGTGAACAGGTCGAGCACGAACTGGTTGCCGGGCGTGTCGGAGAGCCCCGCGAGGCTGAACGTTCCGCTGGTCACGTTCACGAGGTCCCAGTTGACGCCCGGCGAGCCGGTGAGAGAGTTGAGCTCCCAGCGATACGTTCCGCCCGGCGACCATGCATGGAGGCTGGTGTAGGCCTGTGTGCCTGGAGAGTTGCCCGGGGAGATGACGTCGCTCGTGCCCACGGTCACGGCCGTGGCGATCGTGCCGGTGCCGCTGATCGTGCCCTGGGTGAACGTGATCGGCTGCGTGAGCGGGGCGGCTGAGTTGTATCTGAACTCGGCCGTGGTGCCTTCGATCGTGATCCCGCTCGTGGTATTGATCCGGCCGGTCGAGCCGATCTCCAATATCCCCTCGGAGATCCGCGTGGCCCCGGTGAAGGAATTGCTGGCTGAGAGCGTCAGCCGGCCGACGCCGACCTTCGCAAACCTCCCGGTGCCCGAGATCACCGAGTTGATCGTCATCACGCCGGCTCCGCCGATGCGGTTGTTGGTGCCGGTGAGCGCGAGGCTCGACAGCGTGGCCGTGGCCACGAGTCCCGATCCCGTCGTCGTCCCTACCGTCGGCGCGACCGTATAGCCCGTGCCGACCGCGGTGGTCTGAATCTCCGCTGCCGCGAAGTTGTTGTTGAACGTGAACGACGCGCCCGTTCCGGTGAAGCTCGGCGTAGCGGTCCCCTTCGCGGCGGTGAACCCGGTGGGCACACCCACATAGCCGATACCGGGCGTCTGCACGGCGAGGCCGGTGATCTGACCGTTCGCTCCGACGCTCGTCACCCGATAGACCGCTGCGGTTGCGGGCATCAAGGCCTGGCCGGCAGGGCGCGTGCCGCCGGTCAACGTGATGGTGTTGTTCACCGCGAAGCCCGTGCCTCCGGTCACGAGCGTGAGCGTGTCGAGACTGCCGCCCAGCGACGTGATTTGGGCCGCGGCGGCGCCCTCTGAGAGCGTGATGATGCCCGCCTGATTGAGGTTGGCCAGCGTGA
Organism: Pirellulales bacterium; assembly: GCA_044342075.1. GTDB lineage: Bacteria > Planctomycetota > Planctomycetia > Pirellulales > UBA1268 > RGVT01. The sequence goes on along the minus strand of JBIIQM010000113.1, from coordinate 4,287 downwards.
AGCCCGTGCCGCCGCCGGTAAACGAGATCCCGGCGATACCGTTGTCGAGCGTCGCTGCGTTGGCAACGTCGTCGTTGATGAGATTCACCCCGGCGGACGACGTGCCGGCGAGCGTGATCACGTTGTTGGCCACGCCCTGGAAGTTGAGCGTCGTGCCGCTGCCCGAGACCGCCACGGCCTGGGCCCCGAAATTCAAATACCGACGCACGCCAATGCCGCCGAGGCCGTTGGACTGCGTGACATTGAGCCGGCCATCGGAGACCGTGAGGGCACCGGAAAACGAGTTGGAGCCCGAGAGCGTCCAGCTGCCGGTGCCCGACTTAGTCAGCGACACGGGGCTAATGCCATCCGTGATCGGACCGCTGATCTGATTCCCCGTCGTGATTCCGCCGAGATTGAGGTTTTTGTAACCGCCCGTCAGCGCATTCAATGCCACCGACGTCGTGCCGCTGACCGAGACGACAGCCGTTTGCGGGTCGAGCAGGAAGCTGCCGAGGGCACCGTTGGACAAGTTGATCCCCGCGAACGAAATGGCCGCCGTGCCACTCGTCACATTGTTTCCGGCCAAGATCCGCAGCGTTCCCCCGCCCAACGCCAGCGTGCCGGAGGTCTGGGTGAATGCCGCCCCCGGAGTCGCTCGGTCGATGATGAGGGTGCTCGTGACGGATGAACCCGGACCAATTGTCCGCTGTGCCATCGGAGCATCGGTCTGCAACGTGAGCGTGCCGCCCGCAAGGACTGTCGATCCTGCGGATTGCAAGCCACCGGTAGACGTCACAACGAGCTGGGTGTTTGCATTAATTGTGGTAGAGGTATTTGCACTACCCCCGGTTACCGAGCCCGAGAGGAAGATCGTGCCTGTGCCTGACGTGTGGAACGGTATGACATTTCCCGCAAATTCGAAGTCGCCGCCGCCGGCGGTCACTCGCACTGTTCGGAATTGATCCCAACTATTCGCGCCGCTGAGATTCAGCGTTTGCTTGTTCGTGCTCAGGTTGAAATAACCGCCCCCCGCCCACGGTTGGTTCGAACCAGTGATGGTGTAGTTCGAACCCGTGAGAGTGTATGCGGGGGCACCGGGAAGAAACGTGAACGTGTGGATCCGAAGGCTGCTCACGTTATTGACGAGCGTTGTCGAGCCGGACGTTGCGCCGAACGAGAGCGCAATGGTGCCCGTGGAGGTCGGTGCTGCTCCGCCCGCCCAGTTGCCGGCGGTGCCCCAGGTGTCGGTGGCGGCGGTGGAACTCCAAGTGAACTGTGTCTGGCCGGTGGCCGACTCCGGGAAAACAACCGTGACCGCTGCCACCAATACGAGAAGGCAAGCCGTTCGCTCCGCGATCGGTCGGCTCGAAAACCAGCGTTTCATAGGAAGCCCCCTGCAAAAGAGCACCACTCATCACGGAAGCATGCGATCAATGCCCCCTCACAAAATCCTACATCTGCCCACGGATGCAGCAATTGTCGAAACCGGAAGACGACCGGTTTTTCTGGATGCAACCACATGCCCCACCGCCCGGGCGGCCCCCCGGCTACCGCCGCCGCAGCGGCTGCCGTCCGGGGCTCGCGGGGGAGAGCAGGCCGAGTTCGTAGCCGCGGGCCACGCACTGGGCGGCAGACGCGGCGGAGAGCTTGGCCTTCAGCGCCGTCAGGTGGGCGCGGACGGTGCGGTCGGTGATCGCGAGCCGGGCGGCGATCGATTCGTGGGTCAGCCCGTCGCGGAGCAGCGTAAGCACCTCCAGCTCCCGGGGCGAAAGGCCGCGGTCTCCGTTTCCCGGCGTGAATCCCGCCGCCGTTTCCACGATCGGCCGCCCGCCGGCATGCACCTCGCGGATCGCCGCGAGCAATTCGTCGTAGCCGGTCGATTTGGTGACATAGGCCATCGCGCCGGCCTCGAACGCCGCGGCCGCGTCGTGCCGCTGCTGCGACGAGGTGAGCACCAGCACCCGGGCCGCCGGATCGAGCTGCCGAATCTGGCGGAGCGTCTCGATGCCGCCGATCCCGAACATGCTCAGGTCGAGGAGCGTCACATCGGGCCGCTGACGCCGCCAGGCCGCCACGCCGTCGAGCCCGTCGTTGGCCTGGGCCACGACGAGAAAGCCCGCCTCCCCCTCGAGCGCATGGGCCAGCGCCTCCCGAAACACCGGGTGGTCGTCGATGATCAGCAGGCGAATGGGGGGCTTGGACACGATGACGAGCCGTCAGGAAGAATTCAGGATCATGGCACCGCCGCCGCGGAACCGGCTATTGTCGAAACCGGTAGCGACACCCGCACGACCGTGCCCGCGCCGGGCCGGCTCTCGATCACGAGGCCGCCCCCGAGCCGGCGGGCCCGCTCGTGCATCCCGCGGATGCCGTAATGCCCCGGGCTCGCCGCCCGCGCGGCCACGTCGAACCCTCGGCCGTCGTCGGCGATCTCGACCTCGAGGCCACCGGCCGCGGCGGTCGCCCGCACCGTCACGCGGCTCGGCTCGGCGTGGCGGACGGCGTTGTGCACCGCCTCCCGCACGATCCGCACGAGGTCGTGCTGGACGGCGGCCGTCACCTCCGGCAGCTCGGCCGACACGTCGAGCTCGATCGGCACGGGGCAGAGGGAGCGAAGCTGGTCGACGTGGCCGGCGAGCGTCGCGTCAAAGGGCTCTTCGGCGTGGCTCGTGTCGCGGAGATCCCAGAGAAACTCCCGCGTTTCGGTCTGGAGCCACGAGAGGAGCGTTTTCTGCTGGCGGAGCACCCCCCGCGCCTCCTCGTCGCGGGTCCGCGACGCGGCCACGCCCAGCCGCAGTCCGAGCGCGGCCAAGCCCTGCTCGAGCGTGTCGTGAAACTCGCGGGCGATCCGCTCCCGCTCCTCGGCCACCGCCTCGGCGCGGAGCCCGGCCTCGATCACCCGCATCTGCCGCCGCACCTGCCTGCGAAGGGCGACGCCCCAGCCCACGGCGACGGCGAGCGTCGCCGCCCCCGCGCCGAGCAGCACGACGAGCCGGCGTGGCGTCCACCACGACTGCCGCGCGAGCACCGTGATGTCGGCGGCGGAGCGCGGGGCGATCTCCATGCGAGTGGGCGCGGTGAGCGGCCACGTGAGCGGCTCGGAAGCCGGGATCACATGAAGGATTCCGGTGATCAGCAGCCGGCTGCCCGCCTCCACACCCGCGAGCGACTCGAGGTCGGCCGCCGAGACCCGCGCCGTCACGCTCGTCTCTCCCGCCGCAAGTACGAGCAATTCTCCCCCTTGTCCCGACTTGCGCTCGAGAAGCACGGTCGGAAACCGGACGAGACAGCCCTCGTAGTCGCCCGGATCGGCGATCGCAAAGGAGAAGATCGAGCGGGCGTGAACCGCCGCGACGTCGTCCGGGGTGATGTCAATCGCCGCGGGGGGCGCCCCATGCTCCACGAGCCGGACGACCGCCTCGGTGAGCTCGGCCACGGTGTTGCCGCGGTTCACGAATCCCGCCACTGCCACGCGATCGCCGGGAGTGAACGTTTGCGGCGAGCGGGTGAGCACCCGCAGGCCATGGCGGCCCTCCTGGAGAAAGAGGGCTTCGCCGGGGATCGAATGCACCACCGTGCCCTCGGTCCGCAGCATGAGCTCGTCGAGCGTCTCGGAGCGATACCGGGCCACCGCGTCGATGGCGACCTTCGGGGCGTCGAAGGGGCTGCGGTCGGGCGGGGCGAGGGGCGTGAGCCAGTCGGCACGGCTCATCAGGAGCCGCGGCTCGAACATTTCCCCGCGGGCGTTGAACTTCGTGGCGGCCACCGCGAGAAACCGCACCTCGCCGTTGACGAGCGATCGGCACCGGTCGCCGAAGTCGGCGGGCATCGCCCGCTTGCGGCAGTGGACCTCGAACCGCCGCAGGTCGTGCGCGGCGACGATGTGCCACTCGAACGGAGTCTCACGAACACCGCGGACGATCCCGGTGACCTCGACGAGGGCCCCTTCGTCGGCGCCGGTGAAGAATCGCACCGCATCGAACGGCAGCGGCTCCGGCAGCGGTGCTGGGCCGATCGGCCGCACTTCGGTGAGCTGCAGCGACGGGGCAAACCCGCCCGGGCTGAGCAGGCCCTCCATCACGATCTCCGTCGCCACCGAGGCATCCTCCGGCAGCCCCTTCACGGGCGAGTCGCGCGGCACCAAGCCGAAGATGCCCCCCGTGGCATCCTGGACGAATATCATTCGGCCGCTTTCGTCGCGCCAGGTCACGACCCCGCGGACGGCGACGGTCGGCCTGGCCCGCAGTTCGGCTTCCGGGAGCGATTTGAGTTCGGCAATCGGCCGCAGCTCGGCGGCCCCGGCCA
>JBIIQM010000004.1:0-65199 GCA_044342075.1 Pirellulales bacterium | reverse complement strand
GCCGGGATGACGGCCGCGATGCTCATCGCCGCCGTAAGAAGGAGTCTTCCGCACCGCTGCAAACTCTTGTTCGTAGCCATCGCTTGAGTGTCCTGGGGAGCAGGAGCCGGTTTTCCGCACATGCGGAATGCTCGTCTGGTATCGGTCGTGCCGGTCGACGGAGTTGATGAATCTTGGAAGACTCTGCCGCCTTCGTAGGATTTGCGGCAGGACTGGAGAGTCGCGGCAGGCTGGGCGAAATCAGCTCTCGTGCATGAAAGCGGCGAAACGTCCGCCGCGGCCGTAGAATGAGTCCGCTTCCCCCAGGCCCCACCACAGAGGTTTCCATGACGCTTCCGCGCAGGATTGCCGCCCAGGTCGCCCCCGTCCTGCTTCTTGCCTGGCTTGCCGGATTTGCCGGAGCGGCCCACGGCCAGGCCGTGGCCGACAAGGTCGAGTTCCTCCGGCTCTCGCGGGACGAGCAGGGGGAACCCGTCTCCCTCGACACGTCGATCGTGCGGTATCGCGAAGCAGACCCGAGGCGCGACGGCCGACCGCCACTGGAAGTCGACCTCGTGGGGGCCGTCCATCTGGGAACCAAAACCTATTACGACACGCTCGACCGGTTGTTCCGCGACTACGACGCCGTCCTCTACGAACTCGTGGCCCCCGACAACGCCCGCGTGCCGAAGCCCGGCCGCAAGGCATCGGGGGCGATCGGCTCCGCGCAACAGGGCCTCACGAAACTGCTGGGGCTCGAATTCCAACTCGAGAAGATCGACTACACGGCGCGAAACTTCGTCCACGCCGACCTCTCCCCGAAGGAATTCGACGCGGCGATGGCCAAGCGCGGCGAATCGTGGTGGACGATGTTCATGAAGCTGATGCGGGAGGGCGCGGCCCGGGCGGAGAAGGCCGACGGCAAGGCCGGAGCCGAGATCGGGCTCGGTGACCTCTACGGCATCTTTTTCGGGTCGAACCGCGAGGTGCGGCTCCGCCGGATCATGGCCGAGCAGTTCACCGACATGGACGTGCTCACTGCGGCTTTTGGCGGCGAGGAAGGCTCGTCGCTGATCACCGACCGCAACGCGGCCGCGCTCGACGTCTTGCGGCAAGAGGTCGCCGCCGGCAAACGGAAGATCGCGATCTTCTACGGCGCCGCCCACATGGAAGACTTCGACGAACGGCTCCGCGAAGACTTTCAGCTGCAGCCGTTCGAAACCGACTGGGTCGAGGCCTGGGACCTGCGGATGCCCCGGTAGGGTAGGCTTTAGCCTGCCTCCAAGCAGGCTTCAGCCTGCCCCCAAATCGGCTTCAGCCTGTCTCTCTGCCGACAGGCTGAAGCCTGTCCTACTTTGACAGGCTGAAGCCTGTCCTACATGGCGGCGGCGGGGATGCGGCGGCTCCAGGTGTCGGCAGCGAACCGAGTCTGGCCGAGCACCTGGTCGTAGCCAAGCGATTCGACCGTCTCGCCGACGAGTTCGAACTCAAAGTCGCCGGCATAGCCATGCTCGACGAGCGACATCACGAGCGTCTCGAGCCGCAGTGAGCCATACCCCGGAGGCAGCCGCTCGCGTTCGGCCGACGGCAGGCCGCGGCTGTCGGCCACCTGCACGACCGCCGTGAGCGGAACCAGATCGGCGAGCAGCGCGGGGAGCGCGGGATCGTGGCCAAACTGCCAGAGATCGACCGAGAGACGTACGGCAGGATGGTCGAAGCGGCGGACCCAGCGGGCCGCATGGCCGAGATCGGCGAGGAAGTCGCAGCCGGCGGCCGCGACGGGATGCATCGGCTTGATCGCCAGCGTCACGCCCCTGGAAAAGGCCTCGGGCGCGAGCACGTCGAGGGCGTCGGCGAGGAGGCGGTGCGCGTGGGTCCGCGTATGGCCCCCGCGGCAGCCGCTGTGAACGATCAAGACATCGGCATCAAGCTCGGCAGCCGTCTCGATCGCCTCCAAGGCGTCGGCGACGCTCTCGCGGAAGGAGCGGCCGTCCCCACCGGTGAAGCCGCCCGCCCACTGCAGGCTGGAAACCCGCATGCCAGCCTGGCGGAGAAGCGATTTTGCCTGGTCGACCCCGAGGTCGGAGAGCTTGGTCCGCCAGAGCGAGAGGCGGTCGAAGCCATGACGGGCGAGGTGCTCGAGTTCGTCGGCGAGTTCCCAGCGGAACGTCGTCAGTTCACTGATCGCTGCCTGCAGCATGCTCTGCGAATGCTCCTGGGAACGGGGCCGCGGTCAGCCCGCGGCGAAAGGCCCGCCTTGAAGGATGGGAAGTATGCGGCGATGCTGCGCGGGCTGTCCAGACGAAGTTTGGGCTGGCCCGGCCGCGGTGTACGCATGTGCTGATTGCCAAAAAAGCAGTCGTACTTTTTCCGGTAGAATCTGCCGCTGATGGAGGCGTTTGAGTGACTACTGCAACACGAACGAGAGGCCTGCGGGTCGGCAACGGCGCCGTCGTGATTCCTGCCGACTCTCTCGAGTGGCAATTCGTGCGGTCGAGCGGCCCCGGCGGCCAGCACGTCAATCGCACCAGCAGCAAGGCGATCCTGCGATTCGACGCCCGCCATTCGCCGCACCTGCCAGAGGCGGTTCGCGGCCGGCTGCTCGAGCGGGAAAAGTCCCGCCTCACTCGAGACGGCGCGCTCGTCATCTCGAGCCAGCGGCATCGCGACCAGCCGCAGAATGTCGCCGACTGCCTCACAAAACTGTCCGCCATCATCGAACGGGCGCTCGTGCCCCCGAAGCCGCGCCGAAAAACCAAGAAACCCCGCTCCGCGGTCGCCAAGCGGATCGAGGGAAAACGCCGCCGATCGGAGACAAAGCGTCTGCGCGGGCGGCCGCAGGAGTAAACCGACCGCAGGCCGCTTGGCGGCTTCAAAGGCTGGTATAATTCGCCGTATCGCCGGCCTGACGCCGGTCATGCCAATCACACCGAGGGACCGAGATCCATGGCGACGCCCCGCGACATCGATTCCGTGCTCAAAGGCTGGAATTTTCAGCCTGGGGAAGTGAGCGCACGGCTCTTCAAGGCCCGCAACGGCCGCGAGGTGCTCCAGATGCGGGTCGACATGGGGGTGCTCCAGATGGAGACCGATCACCGCCCCGACGGCCAGCGGCCCCACGGCGCCGAGACCTATTACGACTATCTCGTCGGCGAGGCGATCCGCGAGGGGGGCTCGTTCCAACTGTCGCGCGAGCAGTGCGGCGAAGCCGACCGCGAATTCGTGCAGTTTTATCACCGCCGGATCTGCTGGCTCTCGCTCCGCGAATACCGCCGGGCCGCCAAGGACGCCGACCACAGCCTCGCCTTCATGGACTTCGTGCGCGAGCATTCCCCGGATGACGAATGGACCCTTTCGCACGAGCAATACCGTCCATTCGTGCTCTTTCACCGCGTACAGGCGGGCGCACTCGCGATCCTCGAAGAGAGCGGGCCCGAGGCGGCCATCGTGGAGATCAACCGCGGGCTCGACCGGTTCCGCGAGCTCTTTGCCCGCTACGACGCCGCCGAGCAGTATTCCGAGGACGAGCTCGTGAAGCGGCTCGAGGAGATGCGCGAGGGCGTCCGCCAGCGTTACGACGTGGGCCGCACGCTTGACGAGCAGCTCGCCGACGCGGTGCACGCCGAGAACTACGAGCTCGCCGCGAAGCTCCGCGACCGCATGCGGAAGGCGCAGCCCGCCCAGACCGCCGCCGAAGGCTCGAACGGCCCCGGCATGGCCGACCAAGCCGGCTGATTGCCTGAAGTGGGACAGGCTTCAGCCTGTCAGCAATCCAGACAGGCTGAAGCCTGTCCTACTACAAAGCGTGGAGGCACGGGGCTGCCCATGCCCTGAGAGCCGGCGTAGGTGACAAGCGCAGGCAGGATGCCGGAGCGCGGTCACCTCCGAGCGAGCGAAGGACAGGATGTCCGTAGCGAGCGTCCGGCGATGGGGTACGGATCGCCCGAAGCCGTGTTGGGCGAGTTGACTCACCATCCACTGCCCGAACCAGTGGAAGATTTTTCAAACTCCCGGCTCGCCTTGCCGGCCCGGCTTGCCCAGACGTTGCAAACCGTTCCCGCCGAGGTCGGTCGTTTTGTGAAGCTAGTGGGCCTGGCGCGATTGGCCTGGGGGCCACGGGTATTTTTCGGCACGTGCACGAATTGGCGCGCAGAATGCACAGGTAGGGAGTTCAGAACGACACCCCTGCGGAGAACCCACTCATGCACGCGACCACGATGACAGCCCCTGCCCGGAACGTCTCGTTTGCGACCACGCCCCGCTTCGTGACGGTGGGCGGCCGTGAGTGCGTGGTTCGCGTCACGCCCGTGAGCCCGATCGCCGAGGTGCTCGAGTTCGAAGACGAATTCGAGGCGAGCGAACCGGTCGATGCCCGCATGGTGATGGATCTGCTCGACTCGCGGATGATCGCCCCGCCGCGTCCCCGCCGTCGCCGCGACCGTGCGGTGAGCTCGCGGGCGATCTTCTACTCGGCCGGCCAATAAACGCCGCTGGCAGACCGGTTGGTTCGACTTTTCGGCGGCCGCGGTAGACTTCCTGCTGCCATGGACCAGCCGCTCGTCATTCCCGCCGGACGCGACGTTCGCCTCGCCGACTTCGACCCCGATTTTCACGAAGGGCTCGACCGCGACGAGGCGGAGGCCGAAACACGCCGTCATTGCGAGAAACTCGACGAGCTTGCCTACCGGCTGTTTGCCGAGGCCAAGCGGGCCATCGTGATCGTGCTCCAGGGGATCGACACGTCGGGCAAGGACGGCACGATCCGGATGCTCGCCAGCGGCGTCAGCCCCCAGTGCCTCGACGTGAAGAGCTTCAAGGCACCGAGCGCCCTGGAGCTCTCGCACGACTTCCTCTGGCGGGTGCATGCGGCCATCCCGTCGCACGGCCGGATCGGGATCTTCAACCGCTCCCACTACGAAGACGTCGTCGTGGTCCGCGTGCGGAAGCTGGTGCCGAAGGAGGTCTGGCACGGCCGCTACGACCAGATCAATGCCTTCGAAAAGCTCCTTCACGACGGCGGCGTCACGTTCGTGAAGTGCTTCCTCCACATCAGCCGGAAGGAGCAGCGGGAGCGGCTCGAGGACCGGCTCCGCGATCCGACGAAGCAGTGGAAGCTCGGCCCCGACGATCTCGAGGACCGCAAGCGCTGGGACGACTTCCAGCATGCCTACGACGACGCGCTCACGAAGTGCAACACCGAGCACGCGCCGTGGCACATCGTGCCGGCCGACAAGAAATGGTATCGCAATCTCGTGGTGGCCCGGCTCGTCCGCAAGACGCTCGAGCGGCTCGACCCCAAGTTCCCGCCGTTCGATTCGAGCCTGATCACGAAGCTCGACTGAAGGCCGAGGCATTCCCCGCATGAACGGCACGATCCTGCTCGATCCCGAAGCCTGCCGCGGCCGCCAGCGGCGGCTGCTCGACCGCCTGGCCGAGCACCGGCTCGACGGCGCCGTCCTGGTTGCGCCCGAGCAGATCGAATACTTCACGGGCCATCGCTGGGATCATCGGTTCTCGCCGGTCGCTGCGATCGACGCCGCGGGGAGCGTGCTCCTCGTCTGCCCGGACAAGCCCGTCGAGCGTTCGGCGGCCGACGACGTCCGCACCTACGAGGCCAAGTGGCGATCGACGCTGCGGAGCGATCAGCGCGAGGCCTCGTCGGCCGTGCTCGCTGACTGGCTCGCGGCGCGGCCGGCCTGGAAGCGGGTGGGGCTCGAATACTCGGCCTGCCCGCCGCACGTCGCGCGGCTCTTCGGCGAGAGCATCGACATCGAGCCCGATCTTTGGCGGCTCAGGCGCCGCAAGGATCCGGACGAACTGGCGATTCTGCGCCGGGCCATCGACGCCTGCGGCGCGATGTACGCGACCGCCCGCGAGATCATCCGGCCGGGCATCACGGAGCTCGAGGTCTTCTCGGCGCTGCAGGCGGCCGCCGTCGATTCCTGTGGCGAGATGCTCACCGGCACCGGCAACGATTATGCCTGCGGCGTCCGCGGCGGACCTCCGCGGAGCCGCCCCTGTGAATCGGGCGAGCTGTATATCCTCGATCTCGGCCCGGCCTACCGTGGCTACTTCGCCGACACCTCCCGCGCGATCGCGGTGAACCGCGCGCCGACGGACAGCCAGCTCGCCGCGTGGGAGCACGTCTGCGGGGCGCTCAAGCTCGTGGAGCAGACGGCGCGACCCGGCACCCGATGCCAGGATCTCTATGCAAGGGTGCAGGAGTGGCTCGCCACCGCCCCGGTGGGATCGTGGTCGAGCCACCTCGGCCACGGCATCGGGCTTTCGGTGCACGAGGCGCCGCGGCTCAACCCGCATTGGAACGACATCCTCGAGGTGGGCGACGTCATCGCCGTGGAACCCGCGCTCTACGGACCGGAACTCTCGTGCGGCATGCGGATCGAGAACGACTATCTCGTGACCGAGACAGGCCTCGAGCTGCTGAGCCCGTTCCCGCTGGGGCTGTAGGACAGGCTTCAGCCTGTCTTCCGGAATGCACACCTTCCCATGCTCCATGACAGGCTGAAGCCTGTCCTACTTCAACCCCGCATACACCGCCTCGTGGCCGGCGGCCATCGTGTCGAACGTGTGCCGTTCGCGCACGACCTCGTGGCCGCGGCGGCCCAGCCGCGCCGCCCGCGCTTCGTCGTTGAGCATTTCGATGATCGCCCTCGCGAGATCGTCTGGATCAGCCGGCGCATGCAGGACGCCGGCCGGCTCGCCCCCCGCTGATCCCGCGAGCAATTCTGGAAACGCGCCGTGCGCGGGCGCGACAACGGGCACGCCCGCCGCCATCGCCTCGATCACCGGCAGCCCCTTGGCCTCGGGATGAATCGTGGGCATCGCGAAGACGTCGATCGAGTCGAGCAGCCGGAGCTTGCCCGGGCGGTCGATTTGGCCGAGCCAGCGAAACCTGTCGGCGACCCCGAGTTCGGCCGCGACCGCATGGCAACGCCGCAGGTAAGGCTCCTCCGCCGGAATCGTTGCCCCCGCGGCGATGAGTTCCACGTCGTGGGTGCGGGCCACGATCGCTAGCGCACGCACGGCCTGCTCGAGCCCCTTTTCGGGGCAGGCCCGAGCGAGTGCGCCGATCACGAACTTCCCAGGACGACTCGCGCGGCGGGCGACGAGATCGGGCGGCTGCGCCGGAAATCCCTCGAGATCGATGCCGTGCGGCACGACCGAAATCTTTTCGGCCGGCACGTCGAGATAATCACGCATGAAGTCGGCGAAATATCGATTGAGCGCCACGAAGTGGTCGATGTCGGCCGACCGTTCGCGCAACAGGCTTCTGACCTCGGTGTAATGCGGTTCGGGAATCTGCTCGATGAAGATGTCTTCCCCCGACAGGCTGCAGACGACCTTCGCGCCGGTCGCCTCCTTCACACGCCGGGCTAGGCCCACGAGCAAGACGTTCGAGAGCTGTACGATGTCGGGCCGCACATCGCGGGCGAGCCACCGCGCGAGCTTCTCGACCTCCTTCCGCTGATGCCCCGCCTCGCCTCTGAGCGTCGAGACGGTGAGGCCGGCCACGTCGGCGGGCTTCGTTCCGCCAGTGCGGCTCGAGAGCCATTCGAGCAGGCCCCGGGAATCAAGCAGCCGGTCGAGCAGCCGGTCGAACCACCAGGGAGTATGGCGAAAGAGGGGAACGTGCTCCTGCAGCCAGACGTTCACGCCCCCGCAGACGATACGTGACTCGGCGACGTTCTCCTCGTCGGTCGTCGTCGGCACGTAGGCCGGCACAAGGATGGCATCGCGGCCGCGCCGCCGCAGGGAACGCACGAGGGCGTTGTCGTGAAGACACGATCCGCAAATCCGCCCCCCCGCGCCGGCCGTGATCTGGACGATTCGCATGGCGGAGCTATTTAGCCGCAAGCCGGGCTTACGCCCCGCCGCGTCCCTCGAGGTGGACGAGCACGAGCGCGAGATCGGCCGGCGTGATCCCGCTCACGCGGCCCGCCTGCTCGAGCGTCCGCGGCCGCACACGCTCGAGTTTTTCACGAGCCTCGGCCCGCAGGTGCCGTACGGCCGCGTAATCGAGCCCCTCCGGAATCACCCGCGCCCCCTGCTTCCGGCGCCGCTCGATCTGCTCCCGCTCGAGCGCGAGGTAGCCGGCGTAGCGAATGTCGCTGGCGATCTGCCCCGCCGCATCCCGCGACACGCCGGCGAGCGAAGGCAGCGCCGCGACGGCCTCCTCCCAGCCAAACTCGGGCCGCTTGAGCAGCTCGGCGAGCGACACACCGCCGACTCGGTGCGCGGCAAGCACGCCAAGCGTCGCCTCGATCTCGGCCGTCTTCGCCCCGAGCCGGGCGATTCGCTCCGGCTGGGCGAGCCCGAGCTCGGCCGCCCGCGGCGTGAGCCGGCGATCGGCGTTGTCGTGCCGCAGGGCAAGCCGGTGCTCGGCGCGGCTCGTAAACATCCGGTAGGGCTCATCGACACCGCGGGTGACGAGATCGTCGATCAGGACGCCGATGTACGACTCCTCCCGCTCGAGCAGGAGCGGCTCGCGGCCCGCGACGGCGAGCGCGGCATTTGTGCCGGCAACGATCCCCTGCGCGGCCGCCTCCTCGTAGCCCGTCGTGCCGTTGATCTGCCCCGCACAGAAGAGCCCCGCCGCCCGCTTGCTTTCGAGCGCCACGGTGAGCTGGTCGGGTGGGCAGTAGTCATATTCGACCGCGTAGCCATACCGCATCACCTGCGCCCGCTCGAGCCCGGGCACCATCCGGATCATCGCGTCTTGCACGTCGCGGGGCAGGCTCGTCGAGATGCCGTTGACGTAGATCTCCTGCGTCCGCCGCCCCTCGGGCTCCAGAAACAATTGATGGCTATCGCGATCCGCGAATCGCACGACCTTGTCTTCGATGCTCGGGCAATAGCGGGGCCCGCGCGACTCGATCTGGCCGGTGTACATCGGCGCGCGATGGAGATTCGCGCGAATGAGCTCGTGAATTTCCGGCGTCGTCCGCGTGATCCAGCAGACGAGCTGCTCGCGGTCGATGCGGTCGGTGAGAAACGAGAACGGCTGCGGCTCCGCGTCGCCGGGCTGCACGTCGAGCTGCGAGAAGTCGATCGACCGCGCGAGTAGCCGACAGGGCGTGCCGGTCTTGAAGCGATCGATGCGGATGCCGAGCCGCTCGAGCGCCCGGCTCACGCCGCTCGTCGTGCCCTCCCCTGCCCTGCCACCGGGCGTCTTCGCTTCGCCCGTATGCATCACCGCCTGGAGAAACGTGCCGGTCGTCAGCACGACGGCCGCCGCGCGATATTCCGCGTCGCCGCGGACCCGCACGCCCGTCACCCGCCATGCCGGCCGACCATGCCCGGGCTGATCTAGCCCCGGCTGATCTAGCGGCTCGACGATCAGGTCCTCGACCGTCTCCTGCCGCAATTCGAGGTTCGCGGTCTCTTCGACGATCCGCTTCACCTCCATCTGGTAGAGCTTCTTGTCGGCCTGCGCCCGCGGGCCGTGCATCGCGGGCCCCTTCGAACGGTTGAGCACGCGAAACTGGATGCCCGTCGCGTCGATCGCCTCCGCCATCACGCCGCCGAGCGCATCGACCTCGCGGACGAGTTGCGCCTTGCCGACGCCGCCGATCGCCGGGTTGCAGCTCATCTGACCGACGGTGTCGCAATTCGCCGTGAGCAGCGCCGTCCGCGCCCCGAGCCGCGCCGCCGCGCAGGCCGCCTCCACGCCGGCATGACCGGCGCCGATCACGAGCACGTCATAGTCGTAGCGGCACGCCATGCCTTTGAGTGTACCAACCACGAAACGTGGGCCAGCTTCAGCCGGTCATGCGTCAACGCGCCCAATCCGGCTTCGGGCGACCCGTACCCCGTCGCCGGACGCTCGCTACGGACATCCTGTCCTTCGCTCGCTCGATGGCGGCTGCGCTCTCGGCATCCTGCCTTCGCTTGCCGCCAACGCCGGCGAGCGGGGTACGGGTCACCCGAAGCCTCCCTTTTCAGTAGGACAGGCTTCAGCCTGTCACCAAGCAGGCCGAAGCCTGTCTGATGCGAGACAGGCACAGAGGCCTGTCCTACGAGAATGCGGGCAGCCCCGGGCCGGGTTGGGCGAGTTGATAGGCAGGCTGAAGCCTACCCTACGCGGCAGCGGCGCGTTTCGGTGGGGCGAGCTTGAAGAGGGCGAAGAGGTCCTCGGTCGTGAGGCCGCTCGAGGCCGGGGCTTCCGCCTGCGAGAGGATCGTGTCGGAGAGGTCGCGCTTCTTGCGCAGCACCTCGTCGATCCGCTCCTCGATCGTGTCGGCCGAGAGGTATCTCGTCACCGTGACGGCGCCCGCCGCGCCGATGCGATGGGCGCGGTTGATCGCCTGATCTTCGATCGCGGGATTCCACCAGCGGTCGAAGAGGAAGACGTATTGCGAGAATTGCAGGTTCAGACCTACGGCGCCGGCGCCGTAGGAAAGCAGCAGCACGTTGTGCTTTTTGTCGTGCTTGAAACGCCGAATCGCCTCGTCCCGCGCGGCCGTGGACATGCCGCCGTGGTATTCGAGCGCGCCGAACCGTGCGAGCCGCTTCTCGAGCCGGCCGAGGGTCTCGACCCACTGGCTGAAGACGAGCGACTTCTTACCGCTGGCCTGGATCTCCTCGAGCTCCGCCTCGAGGCAGTCGAGCTTCGCGCTCTCGCCGGTGGCCGTGTCGAAATTGCAGATCTGCTTGAGCCGCAGCACGAGCTCGAAGACATTTTGGATCGTCGCCTCTTGTCCGAGCGCGGAGAGCCGGAGCACTCCCTCCTCTTCGGCGCGGCGGTAGGTCTCCCGCTGCTCCGCCGTGAGCTCGATCCGTTCGTCACGATTCATCCGCGGCGGCATGTCCTTGAGCACCTTGTCTTTCGTCCGCCGCAGCACGTGGTCGGCCGCGGCGGCGCCGAGCGCCCGCGGCGGCATCCGATCGTTGAGATGGCCCGGGGCGACGAACTCGAACAGGGAGACGAGGTCCTCGGCGCGGTTTTCCACGGGCGTGCCCGTGAGCGCCCAGCTGCGCTTGCGGCGCAGCGCCCGCACCGCCTCGCTCGTGTTGCTCGTGCGATTCTTGATCCGCTGCGCCTCGTCGAGGACGACGAGGTCGAACTCGAGGCCCAGTTCGGCCACGAGGTCCCGGTCGCGCACCACCGCCTCGTAGTTCGCGACCTTCACCGGCACGTCTTCGAGCGACCACTGCCAGCGGCGGCGCTGCGGATCTCCTTCGATGACGGCGACCAGCAGTTCCGGCGCCCAGTCGGCGAGTTCCCGCGTCCAATTCGAGACGAGCCCCTTCGGGCAGACGACGAGCACCCGCCGCGCCTCGCCCGATCGCACGAGCAGCCGCAACGACGAGATCGCCTGCATCGACTTGCCCAGGCCCATCTCGTCGGCGAGCACGGCGCCGTGCCGCGGCACGAGAAACGCCATGCCGTCGAGCTGAAATGGAAACGGCTGCCGTGGAAACGCGAGGCTGCTCGTCTCGAGGATCGATTCGAGATCGGGCTGCAGCAGGAAGAAGAACCGCTCCGAAAGCTTCACCACGTCGCGCGGCGGCGCGATGCGGGTGCGCTTGGGCGCTGCGGCATCGGCAGCCGGCGGGCCATCGGCAGCCGCCGCGGACGGCTCGTCGGAGGGCGGCTCGACGGACCGCGAGCGTGCCACACGCGGCGGCCGCGCGGCGGGCTCTTCAGCCCGGGCGAACTGAAAGCTGTTGACGGCGGGCGGCCGGGCGAAGATCTCGACGTGCATCACGGAGGGCTTGGGCACGTCGATCGGAAGCCGCAGCGCGGCCGGCGCCGTCAGCCGCGGGTCGAGCCGCGCAAGCGCGCCCTTCGAGGCGATCAGGAGATCGTCCCGGCGCCACGAGCGGACCGAGCCTGCGTGCGAATCCATGGCTGCCTCGGACGTGCGGCTCAATGCCGTTGGGCTTCTTCGATCGCGGCGCGGATCCGCTCGAACGGCTCGGCGAGATCGACCGACGCCACGAGCGATTCGAGCTTCTGCCGCAGCGCGTCCCCGAGACCGGCGTCCTGAGCGTGGGGGCTGACGGAAACCGAGCCGACCGCGAAGCTGGTCGCGCCGGCTGTCGGAGCCGCCGCGGCGTCGGCCCGCGTCACGAGCGCCACCGGCAGGCTCGTGTGCGATCGCACGTGCAGCATCGGTTCGAAATCGGTGAGCACCAATTCCGGCGCGACCGTTCCCTCGGCGAGCAGCGTGGCCCCGATCTGCCGCCCATGCAGGTGGCTCTGGAGCGTGGCGCCATAGAGGATCTGCTGAGCCCGCGAGACCTTGACCGGCGCCGTGCAGTGAAACTCGAGCGGGCGGCCGGCTGGATCCACGAGCAGGTAGCCGCCAAACAGGCCGTGCGACGGCGAATCGACGGCCGTCAGGAAGCCAAAAACCAAGTCGACCGGCTGCTCAGCGGGGGTCTGCTCCATGCGTGCGCTCCGGCTCCCGAGACCGCGGCCGTACCGAACGCTTCCCTGCGCCGGTGCGACCGATTCGAAGTCTCCGAAGGCTTGCATCGGGCATCTCCGCCGGCCACTTGAGCGGCGGCCGCGGGCGGGCATGCCGCCGGGGCGGCGCGGCAGGGTCGCTTGAAACTGGGGAAACCCTGACGGCCCATCGCGAAAAACTCCCGGATGGCGGCACGATTCATGGCAAAGCCGCGCGATTGTGCCTACGATGATTGAAAAAGGTGTCAGGACTCTTTTCCGGGCCCGAATTTTTCGGGAAAGGGGTCTCTCGAAGGGAAAAGAGTCCTGACACCTTTTTCATCCTTTGGAACCATCCCATGCACGACGGCCCCCCGGGATTCACTCAGTTCGACATTTCGGCAAACTCGATCGCGGCCTCCTCGGCCGGCTCGGCGTCGCCTGGCGACCTGGCCGAGACCAACCGGCTCCTGCGCGACATGGTCGCCCTCCAGGGGAAGTCGTGCGAACTGCTCGGCGAACTGCTCAACCAGGTATCGCTGCAGCAGCGGCAGCGGATGGCGGAACTCAAGGCCTGGAAGGAAGCCAATCCCGAACTCGCCGCGTCGTGCCGACAGGCCGCCGAATCGCTCGCCAAGGTGCATACCGAGTTTCTTGCCGGCATCGCCCGCGATGCGGCGGAAAACGCGGAGGACTTCACCGATAGCGAATATGCCCTCGGCGAGTTCATCGACCGCTACGGCCCGCGACTCGCCCACTTCAACGGCGTGCTACAGCTCTTTTCCCAACTCGGCGCCCCGCTGCCTCCCTCCTGAGCCCTGCCCAACCATGGCCCCGGACACCTCCGCCGCCAAGCAGCCGGTATTCGCCGTCGCCGACGACGCGGACATCGCGAAAGCCCGCGCCGTGCTCGACGCGCATACCGTCGAGATGATGGCCTGGCACTTTCACGAGTCCACTGGCTGCCCGTTCTGGCTGGAGTACGCCAAGTTACTCCCCTTCAACCCGCTCACCGACGTGAAGTGCTACGCGGACCTGAAAAAGTTTCCGCCGTTCGAGGATGAGTGGCTCCGCGGCGGTCCGGTTCGCCGCTGGGTGCCGAAGGCACTCGCCGATCAGCCGGCATATGTCTTCGAGACCGGCGGCACGACGGGCACCCCGAAGTCGCGATACAACTCCAGCGACTTCCGCACCGACTACGAGATGTTCAGCGACACGCTCCCCGAGGAATATTTTCCGAAGGGGGCCAACTGGCTGATGCTCGGCCCCTCCGGCCCGCGGCGGCTGCGGCTCTCGATCGAGCACCTCGCGCAGTATCGCGGCGGCATCTGCTTCTGCGTCGACCTCGACCCGCGCTGGGTGATCAAGCTCATCCAGAAGGGCTGGATGGAGCACCTCGAGGCCTACAAGCAGCACTGCATCGACCAGGCGATCACGATCCTCGAGGCCGGCCACGACATCCGCTGCATGTTCACGACGCCGAAGCTGCTCGAAGCCCTGGCGCTTGCGCTCGAGAAGAAGGGCACGACGATCCGCAAGGCGGGGATCACCGGCATCTTTTCCGGCGGCACCGAGTTCACACCGCAGTGGACCCGCTTCGCGGTCGAGGAGCTGCTTGATGGGGCCTATATGACCCCGACCTACGGCAACACGCTCATGGGACTCGCAGCCTCACGTCCCGTCGTGCCTGCCGACGGCTACACGATCGCCTACTACGCGCCGCAGCCGCGGGCCGTGATCGAGGTCGTCGACTTCGACCATCCCGACGAGCTCGTCCCCTACGGCGGCACCGGCCGCGTCCGCCTCACGACGCTCACGAAGGAGACGTTCATCCCCGGCTTCCTCGAGCGCGACGAAGGCGAGCGCGAACTCCCCTACGCGAAATACCCGTGGGACGGCATCAGCGGCGTCCGCCCCTTCCGCGCCCTGGCGGCGACGACGACCGTGGGCGTGTACTGAAAAGGTGTCAGGACTCTTTTCCGTTCGAAAAGTGCCCGTTTCCGCTGAAGGTGGGCCGGAAAAGAGTCGTGACGCCGCTCACCGATTGAACGGCTTCTCGTTCACCCAGTGGAATCCGCGATTGATCAGCAGGAACTCTTGCGGCTTCACGCGGTCGCAGACTGCCTCGATCCGTGCGCCGTCGAAGTCGCCGCTGAGCCGCAAAACGCCGTCGCCATCCTGCGTGGCCACCAGCGTGCCGGCGGTTTTCGCCTTCGAGAGATCGCTGCCGAAGGCTGCATCCCAGTCATGGAGCACCAGCGTTTCATCCTGAACGACCACCCTCCAGCGCCGATTGCCCCCTGTCATGTCGCTCACGGCCCCAAGCTTCCACGTGATCCCCGGACTGCGCGGACTCGCAAGGCTGAAGAACCGCCAGCGGGTCTTGTCGGTCACCAGGGGAGGGATTTCCTGGCCGTCGCGGCGGAACTCCCTGACTCGCCACGTGCCGTCCAGGCTGCCCTCCGCCGGGGCCGGGGCGAGCATCGCCGCGTATTGTGCGTTTCCCCAGACCGAAAACGACACCATGGTCACCAGCCACGCGATCTTCACACCGCAGGCGATCCGTCGCAGCCTCGGATTCGTCCACGGCCCTTGCAGGTTCCCCGATTCAACGGGTCGATTCAGGAAAAATAGCCGTCCGAGACGCGGCAGGTCGGGCGCGGCGATCACCAGTGCGGTCGCCAGGAGGTGAAACGAATAGAGCTTGACGGGCACGTCGTAGCAGAGGTTCAGCAGAAACACGTTCGCCATGACAGCGGCCGTCCAGAGCGCCCCGAGCAGCTGCGTGTGGCGGAAGCACAGCAGGATTCCCCCAATCACTTCCGCCCAGCCGGCGGCCATCTGGTAAGGCCCGCTCGCGGCCATGAAGGTCCACAACAGACCCATCGGCGACGACTCGCCGTAGGTCTGCAGCATCCGGCCTGTTTCCAGCGCGCCAAACTGCAGTCTGAACACCTTGTTGAACCCATATCCGAACATCGCGCTGGCCAGCACGAACCGCATCGCGATCCACAGCCCGTCCCGAAGCCAGGGATAGGCGGTGCGGCGCCAATCGACGGCGGTCCACACGGCGGCTGCGATCGCCGCGAACGCCAGGTGCACGGCGACCTGCACCCAGTTGTAGGTCGTGTCGCCCGAACCGCCCGGGAACACCGTGATCTCGACGCCGAATACCGCGCGGCCGAGCCACACGTAGAGCGGCCGCACCTGCTGGTCAAACCAGTACCCGACCATGCCGAGCATTGGCACCAGCTTCAGGATCGCCGAGAAGAACGAGAGGCAGAAGTAGACGAAGAGAAAGCGAAAAGCCACCCGAAGCGGCCATGGCCACCCATCGGCCCGTTCACGGTCGATCATGCATGTTCACTCCTGCCCTGCTACCAGCGGCCGCAAGCATGAACTTCTATCTCACATCTGCGCGGACCGTCCAGATGGACGGGAAGGACACAGCGAAAAAACGGCCTCGCCGCAGCGCTGCGTCGCTGCGGCGAGGTTCGGATCGAAAAAGAGTCCTGGCACCTTTTTGACGTCCTACCGCTTGGCCTTGATGGCCTGCAGCAGGAGCTGCCGCCGCACGTTGGCCTCGTCTACCTTCTCGCAGACCTTCGCGGTGGCAGGCAAGAACATGGCGGAGATGGCGCGCATCGCCTGCTCGCGACTGCCGGCCGGTCCGGCTTTCGCGATTCCGGCCTCGAAGTCGGCCCAGCGGCTGCGACGCTCGGCGGCAGGGAGATCCGCAATCGCCGCGGCCTGCTCGTAGTCTGCCCGCGCGAGCCGCAGCGACTCCCGCACGTCGGCGACTGAAAGAAGATCGGGCAGCTTGCGTCGCTCGGCTTCGTTCGCGTCTGCAGTCGCCCCCGCGAACAGGGCCGCCAGAACCTTGCCGCCAGCCTTCGGGTCATCGACCTTTGCCGCTTCGGCATCGATAACACGGGCCATCCAGTCCCCGAACATTTTGCCCTCATGCCGCATGCAGTCCGCCACGGAGGGCGTCGCCGGCAATGCCTCGATCGCTTGTGCCAGCCGGTCGAGCTGCTCGGGCGAGAGCCGGGCCAGATTCGCCTCCAGCACCTCCGTCGCCGACTTCTCAATGGCAGCATCGACCAGGAGCGAGATAAGCACCGGACTGCTGCCGCAGTCGCGGGCCAGCTTCAGCACGGCCACCACATCCGCGACCGCCTCATCGGTCTTTCCAGCCGCAAACCCGAGCCGGGCCCGTAGCAGGGCCGCCTTTGAGAGCGCTCGGGCCTTTTCGAGATGCGGCAAGCGACATTCTGCACCGGCTTCGTAGTCGAGATTCCAGTCGCATGCCGCGACCCGCGCCGCGCGGTGCAACTCGGCGAGTGAACCCGCGAAGCTCGCGACGATCAGCTTTAGGTCGTCCGCCACCGGAGCGGCGGGATTCGCAACTGCGGCCTCGTACTTCGCCTTCTCCGGTTCGGCGAGCGGCTGGGGGAGTTGCGCGAACGCCTGCCAGTAGATCACCGCGGCGTTGGGGATGGTTGCGGCCGCGGCTGCCGGCCGTTCAGCGGCGGTCAGAACCTTGGAGAACGCGGCCTGCGTCGCGAGGACACCGGCCAGCAAAAGTGCGCGGCGACTGGTCATCATTCGGAAAACTCCTTCAAGAGGTCTCGGGGGCGGGATTGTGAACCGTTCGGCTCGAACGTGGCGGATCCGTGGTGACGGCGAAGCAGTTCGTCGAAGGCGGCGTCGGTCTCCGCGCATGCCAGTTCGTAGGCTGCCAGGCGGGGCCGCGGCAGGCGTTCGACCGGCCCAGGCAATTCCTGACGGTCGGTCATCCACCAGGCAGCGACGAGCAGCGACGCCGCGACTGCCGCGGCCAACGGGAATGCCAGCGCCCGGGTGTGGTTTTGCGTTGCCCGCGGCAGGTCTTTGATTGGCAGGGAGTGCAACCGCTCGTGGAATGCCGGGGCCACCGCGGGACGGCTGCGGTAGAGGCTCGCGCACACCGCCGAGAGCTCGGCAAACCGTTCGGCACAAGCTCGACATGCTTCGAGATGCCCACGCACGGCTGCCTGCTCCGCCGCCGGCAGGCATCCCGCCGCCAGCAGGCTGATCGGCTCGCGCCAGGGATCGCAGGGAGATGGGTGAGTGGTCATGGTCAGGCTCATGGCGTCTGTAAAGGTGAGTCCCCAGCCGCGGCGAAAAGGTTCACGCCGCTCTTCGAGAGCCGAAGTTTTTCCAGGGCGTGATGCAGCCGGCTCTTGACGGTGCCCAGCGGGCAGCCGAGGACCATTGCAATATCGTCGAGTGATAAACCGGCGAAGAACCGCAGCTCCACCACCGCGCGATGCTCGTCGGGCAGCGTTGCCACGGCGGCCTGCACGAGCCGCGCCTCCTCGGCCTGTTCGGCGGCCGCGGTCGGCGAGGCCTCGCGTGCGGGCCGGTCGGCGGCTTTTTCGTCCCCACCCACCGCCGGCCGCGGCTTTCGCCGCGCCTTCAGAAACCGGTGCCGGAGAATGCCGTACATCCAGGAGGAGAACCGGGCCCGTCCGTCGAACCGCGGCAGCGACCGCCAGGCCTCGACGAGCGTCTCCTGGGCGATGTCTTCGGCTTCGTGGTCGTCGCGGCAGAGGGCCCGCGCGCACCGCCACAGGGTCTCGGCGTGGAGATCGACCAGCCCACGAAACGCGGCCGCATCGCCCTGCCGAGCGCGGCGGACGAGCTCGGCTTCGTCAGGAAGGCTCGGGGTCACGATAGTCAGTATTCCCCGGTTCGGGCGAAAAGGTTCACGCTTTGTTTTCGGTGCGGCTATCGATTAGCCTACTGTCATACGATTTGCGGTATCGATCGAGGGTCCGTCATGCATCTGGTCACGATTTCGCCGAAGTTCCAGGTGGTGATTCCCCGCGTTGTCCGCGAGCGGTTGGGGTTGCGGCCGGGTCAAAAACTCCAGGTCATCGAACACGCCGGACGGGTGGAATTCGTGCCTGAGCGGGACATCCGCGAGTTGAAGGGCTTCGTGAAGGGAATCAAGACCGATTTCGTTCGGGAAGGTGACCGCCTGTGAACGTGGTCGATTCGTCCGGCTGGCTGGAATATTTTGCGGGCGGCCGCCACGCCCGTGCATTCGAGCCAGCGCTCGAGGACATCGAGACGCTCTTCGTGCCGGCCGTGTCGGTCTACGAGGTCTTCAAGGTGCTTCTCCGGGAAGCGGGCGAGGAGGCGGCAATCCAGGGTGCCGCAGCGATGCAGCGTGGTCGCATCGTCGACCTCACCGCGCAGCGGGCCCTCGATGCTGCCGCTTTGAGCCTTCGGCACTCGCTACCGATGGCCGATAGCATGATCCTCGCCGTAGCCCGTGAGCATGGCGCCACGGTCTGGACGCTCGACGAGGATTTCAAGGGCCTCGAAAACGTGCGCTACTTCTCCAGGAAGTGATCGCCGTCTGCAACCTCCGTAACCGAGGTGGTATCCTTCTACCAACAGCTCACCTTGCGAGACCCAACCCATGCACCTGCCCGCCTGGCGTTTTGGTAAGCCCTACGAGTCGCTCGAACGCGAGACACTCGTGCATTTTCTCACCGGCGAGCCCGTCGCCGAGGTGAGCCAGGTGGGTGGCGCGATCGTGGGTCGCGACCTGCAGAAGGCGCAGCAGGCGCGGGCCGCCCTGCTCGCGATCGATCCCGAGGAGATCGTCGAGCGGCTGCAGACGGCGGGCAATCTCTATGCCAATGGCACGGTCACGGTTGGCGACACAAAGCAATCGCCGGATGACTTCGTGAAGCAGCAGTCGGCCACCACCGGGCTGCCGGAGAGCCTGTGCCGGGCCAACATGCAGAAGAATATGTTCGTGCTCTCGAACATGGACCGGATCCTCGACGCCCTCTCCCGCGGACTCGACACGAAAATCCTCTGGCAGGGCTACGGGCAGGAGCACCGCGGCGTGACCGTGAGCTACCAGGCGCAGTCGCCGGTGCTCGGGCTCGTGCTGCCGAGCAACTCGCCCGGCGTGCACACGCTCTGGCTGCCGGTGATCGCGCTCGGCGTGGGGCTCGTGATGAAGCCGGGCAGTCAGGAGCCGTGGACGCCTTATCGGATGGCGGCGGCGATGGTGGAGGCGGGCATTCCCGCCGAGGCGATCGGCCTCTATCCCGGCGCGACCGATGTCGGCGCCGGAATCCTCGCCGGCTGTCGCCGCAGCATGATCTTCGGCAGCGCGAAGACGGTCGAGCAGTATCGCGGCAATCCGGGCGTGCAGGTGCACGGGCCGGGCTTCTCGAAGATCATCCTCGGTGACGATTGCGTGGACGACTGGGAGCGACACCTCGACACGATGTGCGAGAGCGTGGCCATCAACAGCGGCCGCGGCTGCATCAACGCCTCGGCGATCTACGCCAGCCGCCACACGAAGGTGATCGCGGAAGCCATCGCGGCGCGGCTGGGGCCGATCGACGTGAAGCCGCCGCAGGATCCCGAGGCAAAGCTCGCCGCCTTCACGATCCCCGGCGCCGCCAAGGCGATCTGGGGGCAGATCGAGGCGGGGCTGAAGGCTCCTGGTGTGACCCACATGACCGCGGCCTACGGCGATCGGCTCGTCGAAGGCGAGCGCTGCGGCTGGCTGCGGCCCACGGTGATGCACTGCGCGAGCCCCGAGCCCGAGATCGCGAAGGCGGAATATATGTTTCCATTCGTGAGCGTGGTCGAGTGCCCGCAGCCGAAGATGTTGGACGCGATCGGCCCCACGCTCGTCTGCACCGCAATCACCGACGACGAGGCCTTCCAGCGGCGGCTCATCGACTGCACCCACATCGACCGGCTCAACCTCGGGCCGATCCCCACCACGAAGCTCGACTGGCTCCAGCCTCATGAGGGCAACATCATTGACTTCCTGTATCGTTCGCGTGCGCTGCAGATCGCAGCAAACGTCCCTGCGGCCATTTGACGAAACGCGTGAATGCCGTGATGCCTGGAAGCGAGGCGACCAGTTTCGAGTTTCGCGCCCCCACGCGGCTCGTCGTGGGCCCGCACACGATTGGGCGGCTTGGCGATCTGGCGAGGGAACTCGGGGCGACGCGTGCGCTCGTCGTGAGCGACCCGGGCATCGTCGCCGCCGGCCATACGGCGGCGGGGCTCGAGTCGCTCGCGACGGCCGGGCTCGCGACGGCCACGTTTTCCGGCTTCACCGAAAACCCGTCGTCAGCGGAGGTCGAGGCGGGCACGGCGGTTGCCCGCGACTTCCGCCCCGACCTGCTCGTCGGGCTCGGCGGCGGCAGTTCGATGGACTGCGCGAAGGGGATCAATTTTCTCCTTTCC
The DNA here is from genome assembly GCA_044342075.1 of Pirellulales bacterium. Taxonomy (GTDB): domain Bacteria; phylum Planctomycetota; class Planctomycetia; order Pirellulales; family UBA1268; genus RGVT01. Next base: position 44,531 of record JBIIQM010000004.1, on the reverse strand, counting down.
TGCGGCGGCCGGATGCAGGACTACAAGGGCCGCGGCACGGCCACCGGCCCGATGCTGCCTTCGATCGCCGTGCCCACGACGGCCGGCACCGGTAGCGAAACGCAGTCGTTCGCCCTGATCACCGACTCCGAAACCGGCCTGAAGATGGCCTGCGGCGATCCGCGGGCTGCATTTCGCGTGGCGATTCTCGACGTGCACCTCACGCTCACGCAGCCGCTTCTGCTCGTGGCGCTCACCGGCATCGATGCGGTCTCGCACGCCGTCGAGAGCCACGTGAGCCGCGCGGCCACGCCGGCCTCGCGGGTGTTTTCCCGCGAGGCGTGGCGGATGCTGGCCACGAATCTGCCCGTCGTCTTTGCCGATGGCGGCAGCCTTGCCGCGCGATCGGCGGTCCAGTTCGGCGCGGCACTGGCGGGCCTGGCGATCGAAAACTCGATGCTCGGCGCGGCCCATGCCCTCGCCAACCCGCTCACCGCGGCGCATCACATTCCCCACGGCCAGGCCGTCGGCCTCATGCTGCCGCACGTCGTGCGGTTCAATGGCACGACCTGCGGCGATGGCTACGCAGAATTGCTCGGCGACATCGGCATCGCCGCCGAGCCGGCCATCGCCGGAGCGCGCCTGGCCGACTGGCTGGCAGACCTGCTTCGTGCCTCCCGGCTGCAGACAACGCTTTCGGCCTGCGGCATCCCGGCGCCCGATGTTTCGGCGCTGGCGACGCTCGCTGCAGGGCAGTGGACGGCAGGATTCAATCCGCGGCCCGTGGCCGCAGCCGACCTGGCCGCCCTCTACGAGGCCGCGCGATGACGGCCATCCTTGAGAAACGTCGAGGGAAGGCGGTGGCCTTCCTGCCCCTCTTCATCGCATGCTTCCTCGCGCTCGCCGCTCCCTCCCGACTCGTTGCGGCAGAGGTGCCGGAGGCCGCGGCGGAAGCCTGGCCGATGTTTCGCGGCTGTGCGGCGTGCAGCGGCCGCTCCGCCGCCACGCTCAGCCTGCCGCTCGAGGAGCGTTGGCACCGCACGTTCGAGAAGACCGCCTTCGAGGCGACGCCGGTCATCGTCGATGGCACGATCTACGTGGGCGATCTCGACGGCACATTCCATGCCCTCGCGCTCGAGACGGGCGAGACCCGATGGACGTTCAAATCCGAAGCCGGTTTCCCCGCGAGCGCCGCGGCATCGACCGCTCCCGCCTTGCCGATCGTCGTCGTGGGCGATGCCGACGGCGTCGTTACCGCCCTCGATGCCACGAGCGGCGCGCAGCGTTGGGAATACAAGACCGACGGGGAGATCTCGGGCGGACCGACGCTCGTTTACGGCGACGAAGGCGGCCGCGTCTTCGTCGGCTCCCAGGATGCGTCGCTCGCCTGCCTTGACCTCGCCACCGGCCGGCTCATCTGGAAGCACACGATCGCCGACCAGATCCGCTGCTCGCCGACGGTGGCCGATGGCAATGTCTTCCTCGCGGGCTGCGACGGAAAACTGCACGTCATCGACACGGCCACCGGCACCGAGCGGACCGCCGTGCCGATCGGTGGACCGACCGGCACGACCCCCGCGGCCCACGAGTCTCGTGTCTATTTCGGCACCGAGGGGGGCGGCTTCTTCGCGATCGACGTCGCCGCGGCCAAGGTCGTCTGGCAGTTCATGCCGGCCGCCAACGCACAGGCCTATCGGTCGAGCGCCGCGATCGCCGACGGTCTCGCGATCGTCGGCTCGCGCGGCCGGGCCGTCGAGGCCTTCGCGATCGCCGACGGCAAGCGGGCCTGGCGGCAGCCGACGCGCGGCCGCGTCGATGGCTCTCCGGTCGTGGCCCACCTCGCGGGCGGCGCGGGGCTCATCGCGGTCGTCGGCGACGCCGCGGGCCGGCTGGCGGCGCTCGATGCCGCCACGGGGAAGCCCGCCTGGGAGTTCGACGCCGGCGGCGGCTTCGTGGCTTCCCCTGCGATCGCCGCCGGGAATGTCGTGATGGCCTCCGAGGATGGAACCATTTGGTGTTTCCGTTCCGCAAGCAAGTGAGCGAGGCAACGCATGGCGTGGCACCAGAAAGAAATTCAGCTTCCCCAGCGGCGTCGCGGCTTCCACCTGATCACGCGTGAGATCGAGGCGGCGCTGCCGGAACTGGCCACGTTCCGCGTCGGCCTGCTGCATGTCTTCATCCAGCACACCTCCGCGAGCGTCTCGATCAACGAGAATGCCGACCCCGACGTTCCCCGCGACCTGGAGATGGCATTCAACGCGATCGCGGCCGAGCACCTGCCCTACGTGCACACGCTCGAGGGCCCCGACGACATGCCGGCCCACGTGAAGAGCTCGATGATCGGCAGTTCGGTCAGCGTGCCGATCCACGAGGGCCGCCTGCGGCTGGGCACCTGGCAGGGCATTTATCTCTGCGAGCACCGCGACCGGGGCGGCCCGCGGCGGCTGGTGCTCACCCTCCACGGGGAATGATGCCCATGGGATCCGATCCCGCCGCGGCCTTCGACGCCGAGCGCTTCCGCCGCGAAGGCCGTGCGGTGGTCGATTGGATCGCCGACTATTGGGAAGCGCTCGCCGCGAGGCCGGTGCAGCCCGGCGTGGAGCCCGGTTGGGTCCGTTCGCACTTGCCCTCATCGGCCCCCGAGGCGCCCGAGCCGCTCGACCGCGTACTCGCCGACCTCGACCGCTTCATCGTGCCCGGCCTCACGCACTGGCAGCATCCCGCCTTCTTCGGCTACTTCCCCGCGAATGCGAGCGGCCCGTCGATCCTCGGCGAGCTGCTCTCGGCGGGCCTTGGCGTGCAGGGGATGCTCTGGGCCACGTCGCCCGCCTGCACCGAGCTCGAGACGCACGTGCTCGACTGGCTCCGTAACCTGCTCGGACTGCCGGAGCGGTTCGCAAGCGCCGGCACTGGCGGCGGCGTGATCCAAGACTCGGCATCGAGCGGGCTCTTCTGCGCGCTCGTGGCGGCGCGCGAGCGGGTCACCGGGCTCGAGAGCAACGCCCATGGCGTGGATCAATCCGACCGGCCGCTCATCGTCTACGCGAGCGCCGACGCGCATTCGAGCGTCGTAAAGGCCGCGACGCTCGCCGGCATCGGCCGCGACTGGGTGCGGCTGATTTCGACCGACGCCCGCGGCGCGATGGATGCCGACGCCCTCGACCGCGCGCTCGCCGACGATGCGAAAGCGGGCTGCCGGCCGTGCTTCGTCGTCGCCACCGTCGGCACGACCGCCTCAGGCGCGATCGATCCGGTGCCGGAGATCGCGGCGGCGGCCCGGAGTCATGGGGCGTGGCTGCACGTCGATGCCGCCTGGGCCGGGGCCGCGGCGATCTGCCCGGAATACCGCGGCCGGATCGTGGCGGGCGCCGAGCAGGCCGACAGCTGGGGCTTCAATCCGCATAAATGGCTGCTCGTGAACTTTGATTGCCACACGCTCTGGGTGGCCGACCGCGAGCCCCTCGTGCGCGCGCTCGCCGCGCGGCCGGAATATCTGCGGAACCGGGCGACGGAGGCCGGCGGCGTGATCGACTACAGCGATTGGCAGGTGCCGCTCGGCCGCCGGTTCCGGGCGCTCAAACTCTGGATGACACTGCGGATGATCGGCGCGGAGCCGCTGCGGGAGCGGATTCGCGATCATGTCGCCTGGGCCGCCGACTTCGCCGGCTGGGTCGCAGCGGACCCGCGATTCGAACTGCTCCAACCGCCGTCGCTCAGCCTCGTCACGTTCGCCCTGCGGGCCGGCGACGAGCCGACGGCCGCCCTGCTCGACCGGGTGAATCGCGGCGGCCGGGCGTTTTTGAGCCATGCGCGGGTGGCAGGCCGCCATGCCCTGCGGCTGGCGATCGGCGGCACGCTCACCGACCGGCCGGCGGTCGCCGCCGCCTGGGACGCCATCCGGGCGGATCTGTAGACCGGGAACTTTGGGAAACCTGTCGGGCTCCGGCCAAATGTCATCATCTGTTCCGGCCCGGTTTTCGATACAGACTGTGGGAAATTTTCCCCTGCGAACCATCCCCGGCCAGCCCCCGTACTATTGGTTGCGGTCCGATACCGATCCGCCCGTTTCCAGGGCCTCGGCAGGGCCAGGAGCAACAACCATGGCACGTAAAGACGCACTTTTAAACCTTCGTGCGATCCTCGTCCGCCGCCGCGATGCCCTGCGCAGCGCCCTGGCCGGCGACCTGACGCTTTTGAAGGAGCTTCGCAGCGAGTCGCCGGGCGACGTGATCGATGCGGCCGTCGATTCTGCCCAGGACGAGATCAGCTCCCAGCTGGCCGAGGTGGAAAGCCGCGAACTGGCCTCCATCGAGAACGCCTTGGAGCGGATGCGGGCGGGCCAGTACGGCACCTGCGAATACTGCGGCTGCAAGATCCCGATGGCGAGGCTCAACGCCCTGCCCTATGCCACGATGTGCATCGCCTGCCAGCGTGAAGTGGAGCGCACCGGCGCGGGCTCGTCGGGCCGCGAGGCTGGGGAGTCGCGCGAGGAACTGGCGGGCGATCTCGAGATCGACGTTTCCTGAGCATCCGTCCGGCCTCGATTCGCGAGGGTTCGGGTATGCTGAGCGCGAGCGATTCTGAACCTTCGTGAGCGCGACTCCATGCCCGTCCCCCGCAGCCATCGTTTCACCACTCGCCTCTGGATCGTGTTCCTGCTCGGGGCTCCCACGTTCGCCGTGGCGGACGAGGCGCCCGTGCCGCTCGCGCCGATCGCGCCCCCCGCCTCTCCGGCGCCGAGCCGAGCGGCGGCGCCCCGCGTTGAGTCGACGCGGATCGACCCCATCCGTCCGGCCCGGCTCTCGGCCGCCGAGCGGGATCGGCTCTACGCCCAAGTCGAGCGCGATGCCGAGCTCCTCGAGCGGCAAAGCGCGCAGCTGCGGCGTCTCACGCAGCTCGTCCGCCCCACGGTCGTCCACATCGACACGAAGAAGCCGTCGCTGCGGCCGAAGAACGGCAAGGCCAGCGAAGACGAGGCCGGCTCCGGCGTGATCGCCGAGGTGGCTGGCCGCATGGTCGTGATCACCAACCGCCACGTCATCAATCGGGCCGATCTCGACAACATCACGATCCGGCTCGACGACGGCCGCGAAATCAATCCGCTCCGGCTCTGGTCCGACTCGAGCACCGACATCGCGTTGATGGAAATCCAGGCCGACGATCTCGTGCCGGCCCGGCTCGCGGAGAAGGATCCCGTCCAGATCGGCGACACCGTGCTCGCGGTCGGCAGCCCCTTCGGCCTCTCCCACTCCGTCACGCTCGGCATCGTGTCGGCCAAGGGCCGCCGCGATCTCGAACTGGGCGAGGAGGGGGTGCGGTTTCAGGATTTCATCCAGACCGACGCGGCGATCAACCCGGGCAACAGCGGCGGGCCACTGGTGAACCTCCGCGGCGAGGTGGTCGGACTCAATACGGCGATTGCCAGCAACTCCGGCGGCAGCGAGGGGATCGGTTTCGCGATCCCGATGTCGATGGTGATGTTCGTCACGCGGCAGTTGGTGGAGACCGGCACGGTGTCGCGGGCCTACCTCGGCGTCACGCTCGACCGCATCTTCACGCAGCGCACGGCCCAGCGGCTCGGGATGGTGCGGGCCGTGGGAGCCCGCGTGTCGGGCGTCACGAAGGGTTCGCCCGCCGACGCCGCCGGCATCCTGCCCGACGACGTGATCATCGAGTTCGACGGCACGCCGATCGAAGACGACGACCATCTCGTGAGCCTGGTGAGCGTCACGCCGACCAGCCGCACCGTGTCGCTCGGCGTGTTTCGCAACCGCGAGCGGATCGAGCTCCAGCTGCCCGTCGCCAGCCGCGAACAATTTGAAAGGTAGGGTAGGCTTCAGCCTGCCCCGTAGTGAGTTTCAGCCTGCCAAACGTCACGACAGGCTGAAGCCTATCCTACCGGTCACGTCCCCGCCGCCGCGGCGGCCAGACCGCGAAGGATGCAGTCCTTCACGGCCACCACGTCGCAGCCGACGAGCAGGTCCAGATTCGGCCGCCACTGCCGCACGGTGCGGCGATCGACCACCAGCATGCCGGTGGTGATCTCGCCTTTGGTCTCCACGTCGGCCGCCACTGTCGTGCGCTCGAAGAGCTCGGGGTTGGTCACCGCGACCAATGCCACGACGTCGTGCAGGCTGATCCCTTCGCTCCCGAGCAGCTGCCGATGCGCGCGAAACGTGTGCGGCAGCATGCGGCGCAGGATGAGCCCCGCCCGCGATGATTCGTCCGGCAGTTGGTCGAGCAGGTCGAAGCCGAAGACCACCTGACCAGTGGTCTCGAGCGGCACGAGCGTCTTCGTGATCGGCTCCCGCACGATGTGGCGGGCGGACCGCGCGTCGCAGTAGAAATTGAAATCGACGGCGGGCGTGACGTTGCCCGTTCCCTGCACCGTGCCGCCGGCCACGATCACGTCGCCGATGAGTTCGGCGATCGACGGATCGCGGGCGAGCACCCGCGACAGGTTCGTGAGCGGCCCCAGCGCGACGAACGTGATCTCGCGGGGATGGGCCCTGAGCGTCTCCCAGATCACCTTCTCGGAGGCATGGCCGCCGTGGAGCTGCACCCGCGGCAGATCGATGCCGCCGAGACCGTCGGCGCCATGCATGTTGAACGGCCGCTCGGGAAGGACCGTGTCGGTGGGCGCGATGCCGAGGCGGGGAAGCCGCGGCGGATCGAGCAGGCCGACCAGGGACTGCAGGTTGGCCGTCGCCTGTTCCGGAGGCACGTTGCCCCCGGTCGCCGTCACGGCCAGGACCTCGAGCCGCGGATCGAAAAGGGCCATGACGAGCGCCACGGCATCGTCGATGCCCGGATCGACGTCGAGGATCACCTTGCGAGGCACGTGTCGGGGGTCTCCGAGTTGGGGGCGTGGTACGCTCAAATGGTACTCCACGCCGATCGTCCCGGCACGAAGCATTCCGAACAGCGAGATTTCCTTGAATAGCCCCCTGGAGAGCGACATCGACACGAGCGTGGCGCGACTGCGCCGGGGCGACCATGCCTCGAGCGAGGCGACGCGGCAGTTCGTGGAGGGGGTGCTCGCCGGCACCGTCGACCTCGACTCCTTCGGCCGCTGGCTCGTGGCCCTCGCCGACCTTGGCGAATCGGCCGACGAGATCGCCGGCGTGGCGGCCGCTTTACGGGCGCGGATGCTGCCCGTCGCGCATGCCCTGCCGATCGTGGCCGATACCTGCGGCACCGGCGGCGACGGCTCGGGCTCGTTCAACATCTCCACTGCGGCGGCGATCGTCGCGTCGGCCGCGGGCCTGGCGGTGGCGAAGCACGGCAACCGGGCCGTCTCGAGCCGCACCGGCTCGGGCGACGTGCTCGAATCGCTCGGCGTGAAGATCGATGCGCCGCCGGCGGTGGCCGCGCGGTGCCTCGAGCGAATCGGCCTCTGCTTCTGCCTCGCCCCGGTCCACCATCCGGCGATGGCCCGCGTGGGGCCGCTGCGGAAATCGCTCGGCCGGCCGACGGTGTTCAATCTCGTCGGGCCGCTTTGCAATCCAGCCGGCGCCAACGTGCAGGTGATCGGCGTGGGCCGCCCCTCCGCGCGGGAGCCGATGGCGCAGGCGGCGATGATGCTCGGCGCGAAGCGGGCGCTCGTCGTCTCGGGCACGATCGCGGGAGACGCAGCACGGGCATTCGACGAAGTGAGCCTCTTCGGGCCGACCGAGGTGATCGACGTGTCAGCCGGTGGGAAAGCAACCCATCGCTGGACGCCGGACGATTTCGGAATTCCGATGGCGCCCGTCGCCGCGATGGAGGAATTGCTGGTGTCGAACCCGGCCGAGAGCGCCGCCGCGATCCGCGACGTGCTCTCTGGCAGCCGCGGCCCACGGCGCGACATCGTGGTCTTGAATGCAGCGACGATCCTCTGGGCGGCCGGCAGCGCGGCCGATCTGCCCGCAGCCCGCGGCCTCGCGGAGGCGGCGATCGATTCAGGCGCTGCCGCGGGCAGGCTCGGCGCCCTCGCGACGCTCTCCCACGAAATCGCGCCGGCCTGATTACGCGCCAACCAGTGGCACGGCGAGGCCGTCGTAGGCGATCTCCACACCCGGCGGCAGCGCGGCGGAGACGGCCGCGTGCTCGATGTCGTGCGACATGTGGACAAAGAGCGTGCGGCGGGCGTTCACGCGCCGGGCCACGGCGACCGCCTCGTCGAGCGAGAAGTGGGTCGGGTGACGGGAGGGCCGCAGGCAGTCGAGCACGAGCGTGTCGAGCCCCTCGAGCAGCGGCCAGGTGGCGTCGGGAATCTCGTTGGTGTCGGTGCAGTAGGCGAGGTCGCCGAACCGGAAGCCGAGCACGTCGAAGACGCCGTGCCGCAGCCGCAGCGGCACGACGCGGGCACCGAGCAGCGTGAAGGGATCGGTCGTGATCCGCTGGAACTCGATCTTCGGGACGCCGCCCCCCGGCACCGGCATGGGCTGAAACGCGTAGTCGAAGGCCCGGCGGATCCGGTTTTCAACGCGTTCCTCGCAGAGCACGGGAATCGGGCCGCCGGAGGCGAAGCAGATGGGCCGCACATCGTCGAGGCCGTAGACGTGGTCCACGTGGTCGTGCGTGTAGAGGATCGCGTGGACGCGGCCGATCCGTTCTCGCAGGAGCTGGCTGCGGAGGTCGGGCGTGGTGTCGATCAAGAGCGTGCCGCCGGGGAGACCGATCGCCACGCTCGTCCGCGTGCGGCTGTTTCGCGGATCGGCGCTCGTGCAGGTCGGGCACGAGCAGCCCACCACGGGCACACCCACGCTCGTGCCCGTGCCGAGGAAGAGCAGCTGCCCGGAGAGGTCGCGAAAACGTTCCTGATTCATCGGAGCTGCCGGCTTTCCACCACGCGGCGTCCACACGCCGCTGCGGCCGCGAAGAGTCTACCCGCCCGAGATCGCCTTGACCCCTGCCGCAGCCCGCCGCGACAATGTTTTGAACGTCTCGCATTCCTGCCCCGCCCTGCCCGCCTGCCGAATCCATGCAACAGCTCGAACGTCTCTGGGATGGTCTCTCCAACGTCGCCGCCGGCGCCGGCTCGCGGCTGGAGCGGGCCCTGACCGGCCTGTTCGGCTCGTCCAACGCCCGCTACATCCGCCGGCTCGAGCCGAAGATCGAGGCGATCAACTCGCTCGAGCCGAAGTACCAGGCGATGACCGACGCGGAGCTCCGCGGCCAGACCGCCGACTTCCGGCGGCGGCTCGAGGCGGGTGAAACCCTCGACGACATCCTGGTCGAGGCCTTCGCCGTCTGCCGCGAGGGAGGCAAGCGGTTCCTCGGCATGCGGCACTACGACGTCCAGCTGATCGGCGGCATGGTGCTCCACTCGGGGGCGATCGCCGAGATGATCACGGGCGAGGGCAAGACGCTCGTCGCCACGCTGCCGGCCTACCTGAATGCGATCGAGGGGAAGGGCGTGCACGTGGTCACCGTGAACGACTACCTCGCCCGCCGCGACATGGAGTGGATGGGGCCGCTCTACATGGGCCTCGGCCTCACCGTGGGCGCGATCCAGTCGGGCATGGATTCCGGCGAGCGGCAGAAGGCCTATGCCTGCGACATCACCTACGGCACCAACAACGAATTCGGCTTCGACTACCTCCGCGACAACATGCGGATGGCTTCCCGCGGCGACGACCGCTTCCCGAAGCACATGCAGCAGAGCCAGGGCTTCCTCAACTTCGCGATCGTAGACGAGGTCGACAACATCCTCATCGACGAGGCCCGTACGCCGCTGATCATCTCCGGCCCTGCCCACGACGACGTCACGAAATACTCCAAGGCCGACCAGATCGCCCGCCAGCTCAAGGCCGACACCCACTTCGAGGTGAAGGAGAAGGAGCACACCGTCGCCCTCACCGAGGAAGGCGTGCGGCTGGCCGAGAAGCTCGCCGACGTGGAGAGCTTCTACACCGCGGGCAACATGGAGTGGCCCCACCTCATCGACAACTCCCTCAAGGCCCACTATCTGTATAAGCGCGACGTAAACTACGTCGTGCAGAACGGCGAGGTGGTGATCGTCGACGAATTCACCGGCCGCCTGATGCCGGGCCGGCAGTGGTCCGACGGCCTCCACCAGGCGGTGGAGGCGAAGGAGGGGGTGAAGGTGAAGGAGGAGTCGCAGACCCTCGCCACCGTCACGCTGCAAAACTTCTTCAAGCTCTACAAGAAGCTCGGCGGCATGACCGGCACGGCCATGACCGAGGCGAGCGAATTCTGGAAGATCTACAAGCTCGACGTGATCGCCATCCCGCCCAACCGCGGCATGAAGCGGATCAACCATCCGGACGTCATCTACCGCACCGAGCGGGAGAAGTGGATCGCGGTGGCCGACGAGGTGGAGCGGCTCCACCGCTTCGACACGCTCGCCATGACCGATGGCTCGTGGCGAATCGGAAAGATCGTCAAGGAGACGGAGTCGTCGCTCGAATTCGAGCCGAAGGGCTCCCGCGACGCCGAGACGATCCCGCGCGACAAGGTCAAGCAGATCGAGCGCCGCGGATGCCCGGTGCTCGTCGGCACCGTGTCGATCGAAAAGAGCGAGCGGCTCTCCGAGCTGCTCGAGAAGCGGGGCGTCGACCACCAGGTCTTGAATGCCAAGCACCACAAGCGGGAGGCCGAGATCATCGCGCAAGCCGGCCGGCTCGCCGCCGTGACGATCGCCACCAACATGGCCGGCCGCGGCACCGACATCATCCTCGGCGGCAATCCCGACACGCTCGTATGGGCCAAGCTCCAGGACACATATGCGACGCGGCTCGACGTGCCGCACGCCGAATGGGAGGCGCTCGTCCGCGAGATCTCCGAGAAGGAAAACATGAAGCCTGAGGGGGAGAAGGTCCGCGGCATGGGCGGCCTCCACATCATCGGCACCGAACGACACGAGGCGCGGCGGATCGACCTCCAGCTCCGCGGCCGCTGCGGCCGGCAGGGCGACCCGGGTTCGAGCCGGTTCTTTCTCTCGCTCGAAGACGACCTGATGCGGATCTTCGCCGGCGAGTGGGTGAAGAACGTGCTCACGCGGCTCGGCATGCAGGATGGCGAGGCCATCGAGAGCCGCATGGTCACCCGCCGCGTCGAGGCCGCGCAGAAGAAGGTCGAGGAGCGCAACTTCGAGGTCCGCAAGAATCTCCTCGAATACGACGAAGTGATGGACGAGCAGCGGAAGCGGGTCTACGGCTTTCGCCAGCGAATCCTCGACGGGGCCGACTGCCGCGAGCTCATCCTCGACATGGTCGACCGGCAGATCGAAGAAAACATCGGCACGTTCCTCGACAAGGACTACGGCCCGCAGTCGTTCGCCAGCTGGGCCTCCGGGCAACTCGCCTGCGAGCTCGACGGCAACGATTTCCGCGGCATGTCGCCGGAGGAGGCGGAGCGGCTGGCCGGCGACGAGGCGGTGCGGCAGTCGGAATCGCAGATCTTCGAGGCGGTCGAGGAAAATCTCCCCGACGGCGAGGACGAGAGCGAGTGGAATTGGTCGGCCCTCGCCTCGTTCGCCAACACGCGATGGAAGGTCTCCGTCAACGACCGCGATCTCAAGCGGGTGGGCCGGTCCGGCGTGGCGGAGTTTCTCCAGGACAAGGCCCGCGAGGCGATCCATCGGATCGACCTCTCCGAAGGCGCCCGCTTCCTCGCGCCGGACTTCGGTCTCAAGAGCGCCTGCGGCTGGACGGAATGGCGGTTTGGCGCACCGCTCGACGACCAGGAGTTGCGCGAGTCGGAACACGCTGGGCACGATGCCGAGGCTTTCAAACGGATCGTCCGCCGGAAGGCCCGCGAGGTCTACGCGGCCCGAGCCGACCGTTATGGCGACGACATGAAGCGGATGGAGCGAGCCGTCGTCCTCCAGATCCTCGACAACGCCTGGAAGGACCACCTGCTCGCCATGGATCACCTGCGGGCGAGCGTCGGCCTCCGCGGCTATGCCCAGGTCGACCCGAAGGTGGAATACAAGCGCGAGGGCATGCGGACCTTCGACCTGATGTGGAAGGGAATCGACGAACGGGTCACCGACATCGTCTACCGGATCGAGCAGGTGGAGGACGAGGCGCTCAAGAGCACGTTCCGCGAGACCGCCGCGATCCACGCCGAGGCGCCCTCGGCCGCGGAATTGGCCGCGCAGTCTCCGTCACCAGCCGCCCCGCCTTCGCAGGCTGCCGACGCCAACGTCGAGCCGATCCGCAACCTCGGCACGAAGGTCGGCCGCAACGACCCCTGCCCGTGCGGCAGCGGCAAGAAGTTCAAGAACTGCTGCGGCAAGTCGTCGGGAGTTGCCACGGCCTAGTGCGCGTGCGCCTGACGTGAATCGCCGGCTCAGGGACGGCAAAAGTCGCCTCGCCGAGAAACTTTCTCCTTCCACGACCTGCGGCGATTCAATCCTCAGAAGGTCGAAAGTTCCTAACGCTCGTCGACCTTCCGCCGATCCCTTCGCCTCCCCAGTTCGATGCTCCTGAACGTTATCTACTTGCTGGTCGCCGTCGTCGCGCTGCCTTGGGTGGCCTGGCGTAAATTTTCGGGCGCACGGCCTGTGGCGGCGCCCTGGACGCGATTGACCGGTGGCATTACTCCCCTGCCCCGCACCGATGCGGCGCGGATCTGGCTGCACGGTGTGAGTGTGGGTGAAGTGCAGTTGCTCGCGTCGCTCGTCGCCGAGATTCGCAGGCAGTCCGATGCCGCTGGCAAGCCGGTCGAGTGCGTCATCTCGAGCAGCACCACCACCGGCCTCGAGGTGGCGGCGAAGCGATTCGGCGCTGACCACACATTCCCCTGCCCGCTCGACTTCACCTGGGCGGTGAACGCGGTGCTCGATCGCGTCCGCCCCGACCTGCTCGTGCTCGGCGAACTCGAGCTCTGGCCCAACCTGCTCGCCTGCGCCCACGCCCGCGGCATCCCGATCGTCGTGGCCAACGCGCGGATGAGCGAGCGGAGTTTCGCGGGCTACAACCGCATCCGGCCATTGGTCAGGCGGATGCTCGGCCGCGTCGGCATCGTGGCGGCCCGGTCGGAGCCAGATGCCGGGCGGTTTCGGACGCTCGGAGCCCGCGATGTCGCCGTCACCGGATCGATGAAATTCGACGGCGTGAAGGGGGATCGTTCCGCCCCCGACGTCGGCCGGCTCGCGCGGCTCGCCGGGTTCGCGGCCGGCGACGTCGTCTTCCTCGCCGGCAGCACGCAGGCGCCCGAGGAGCAATTCGCCATCGATGCCTTCCGCGCGCTCGCCGGCCGCCATCACCGGCTGCGACTGGTGATCGTGCCCCGGCACGTGGAGCGGGCCGGCGAGATCGCGGGGCTCCTGGATGAATCGGGCCTGCGCTGGCAGCGGCGGACGGCTCTCGACCGGGATGGCGCCGAGGCCGCCGCCCGCGTGCTGCTGGTCGATGTCACCGGAGAACTTGGCTGGTGGTGGGGCACGGCGACGATCGCCTTCGTCGGCGGCAGCCTCGATGGCAAGCGCGGCGGGCAAAACATGCTCGAGCCCGCGGCCTATGGCGCGGCGGTCTGCTTCGGGCCGCACACCCGCAACTTTCAGGACGAGGTCCGCGTGCTCCGCGAGGCCGGGGCCGCCGAGGTCGTCGCCGATGGCGTGGCGCTCGCGTCTTTCGTCGGCCGCTGCCTCGACGACCCCGATCGGGCGCGGGATCTCGGAGGCCGTGCGGCGGCGGCCGTAGCGGCCAAACGCGGTGCCACGGCCATGACCGCGCGGCTCATCCTCCAACGGCTCGCCGCGGCCCCGTCGAACCATGCCGGTTGCCAAGAAACCGGCCTCCCCCGATAATCCCTACTTCGTCTCGGCCGGTTCCCCGGCCGGCGCACCGCGCGCCGCCAACCCCGCCCGTCACCCTTACGCAGAAGGCAGTCATCCGTGGCACAAGGCAAGTATCTGTTCACGAGCGAGTCGGTCAGCATGGGGCACCCCGACAAATTGGCCGACCAGATCTCCGACGGCGTGCTCGACGCGTATCTCGCGCAGGATCCCCGCAGCCGCGTCGCCTGCGAGACGATGGTCACCACCGGCCTGGCCGTCATCGCCGGTGAGATCACGTCGCGCGGCACGATCGACTACCAGCAGGTGGTGCGAAACGTCATCCGCGAGGTGGGCTACACCGACGACGAGATGGGGATTGCCGCCGACACCTGCTCCGTCCTCGTGGCCGTCGGCAAGCAGTCGGGCGACATCGCGATGGGCGTCAATGAAGACGAGGCGAAGGGCAAGGACATCGGCGCCGGCGATCAGGGGCTCATGTTCGGCTACGCCTGCAACGAAACCCCGGAGATGATGCCGCTGCCGATCGCGCTGTCGCACCGGATCCTCAACCGGCTCACCGAGGCCCGCCAGAAGGGCGAGGTCGATTGGCTGCGTCCCGATTCGAAGAGCCAGGTGACGATCGAATACGAAGGCCACAAGCCGGTCCGCATCGACACCATCGTGGTCTCCACGCAGCATGCCCCCCACGTGTCGAACGAGGACATCCGCAAGTTCGTGGTCGAGAAGATCGTGAAGCCGCTCCTCCCGAAGACGCTCGACACCTCCAACATCACCTACCACATCAATCCCACGGGACGTTTCGTGGTGGGCGGCCCCCACGGCGACTGCGGCCTGACGGGCCGGAAGATCATCGTCGACACCTACGGCGGCTGGGGCCGTCACGGCGGCGGCGCCTTCTCGGGCAAGGACCCGACAAAGGTGGACCGCAGCGCGGCCTACATGGCCCGCCATGTCGCGAAGAACATCGTGGCGGCCGGCCTCGCCGACCGCTGCGAGGTGCAGCTCGCCTACGCGATCGGCGTCAGCGAGCCGGTGAGTGTCAACGTCGATACCGAGGGCACGGGCAAGGTGGAAGACGAACGGCTCTGCGAGGTCGTCCGCGAATTCTTCCCGCTGACGCCGCGTGGCATCATCGACTACCTCGACCTGCGTCGGCCGATCTACCGCCGCACGGCCGCGGGCGGCCACTTCGGCCGCGACGGCTTCACCTGGGAGCAGACCGACCGCGCAAAGGCTCTGGCGGAAGCGGCCCGAGCGGGCGCCGCGGTCGGCTGATCGAGCGTGGCTTTTCCAACGCTGTCGGCGGCAGGCGCGCTTGAACGGTCGTTCTGCGGAGCGGCCGCCGGCTGCGTCGCGGCCTCCTGCATCGCCAGCGGACTCACGCTCTGCCTGCGTCGGCTCTCGGGTGGATTCGACCCGCCGGTCGCCACGACCATGCTGGCCGTCACGGCCGTCGGCGCCGCGCTCGTGCTCCTGGTCGACGGGCTCGCGAGCGTGGCCGCCGTGGGCCGCGGGCCATGGCCCTTGGCGGCCCGCGCCGGCCTTGTCTTGGCGCTGGCGGCGCTCGCCCTGCCGCTGCGGCTCGCGACGCCGCTCGACGGCGTGGCGTTTGTGGCCGCAGCGGTCTTCGCCGGGGCGGTGATCGGCGGACCGTGGATCGCGTCCGGCAGACCGCGCAGCGGCCGGCCGCGGCCAGTGATCGAGCATTTCGAGCACCCGCCAGCGCAGGCCCGCGAGGTCGTGCCGGCAACGGCCGCTGCGACTCCTGTTCCCGGCCATCTTCTCCAGCGGTTCGAGCGCTACGACTCGGCCGGCGCCGATTGCCTCCGTGGCAGGATCGCGGTCGCCGTGCCGCAGGGGGCGCGCACGGCCCACGGCCACGTCGGATTCTGTCCGCCGTTCGCGCAGACTCCCACCGTGGAGGTCACGACCGAGTACGATGGCGTGGAAGCCGTCGTCTCGGCCGCGGAGATCCTCCCCTGGGGCGTGCGGATCGAGTGCCGGCTCGACGAGCCCGCCGAGGAGGCTTTCGAGATCCCGGTCGACCTGTTCGCCTCCGCCCCAGTCTGACCCCCCACTTCCCTGCGGGCATGCCCGCGATCACCCACATGGCACGCTGGCCCGAACATCTCTGGACGACACTCTTCACCTATGGCGTGATCTTCATCGGCTTCCCGTTGCTCTGCTTTCTGTTCTGGTACTGGGTGCGCGGATGAGGAGCCCGGGCATGCCGCACGACCCCGCCGCCGTGCCGGCCGCGCTCGTCGCCCAGCTCGCGGCCGTCGGTCAGTCGCACGTGCTGGACTGGTGGGACCGCCTCGATGCGGCCGGCCGTTCGCGGCTCGTCGGCCAACTCGCCGTCGTCGACTGGAACCAGTTCGCCACACTCCAGAAGCTCGCCGCCGCATTCGGTGCCGCCGCCGTGCCGCACGCCATCGACGTGGGCCGCGCCGTCACGCCCCCCTGCCTGCGGCTCGGCGACGCCGCGAACCCGATCCAGCCGACGGCCGCGCGGATCCGCGGCGAGGAGGCGCTCTCCGCCGGACAGGTGGGGGCGATCCTCGTGGCTGGCGGCCAGGGAACGCGGCTCGGCTGCACAGGCCCGAAGGGGCTCTGCCGCGTGGGCCCACTCTCGCAGGCGAACCTCTTCGAGCTTTTGTTCGGCAAGTTGCTCGCCGTGCGCCGCCGGTTCGGCCGCGACGTGCCGCTGGCGATCATGACGAGCTCCGCCACCGACGCCGACACGCGGCAGTTCCTCCGCGATCAGGGCTGGTGCGGCCTCTCCCCCGATCACGTGCACGTGTTTCGGCAGCACGATCTTCCCGCGCTCGACGCCGCCACCGGCCGACTGCTGCTCGATGGCCCCGACCACGTGGCGATGGCGCCCGACGGCCACGGTGGCATGCTCACGGCGCTCGCCGAGACCGGCGGGCTCGACTGGTTCGCGCGGCATGGCGTGCAGACGATCGTGAGCTTCCAGGTCGACAATCCGCTGGCGCTGCCGCTCGACCGGGAGTTTCTGGGCTACCACCTCCTCTCCGCCGCCGAACTCTCGACGCAGGTGGTGCGGAAGCGGGAGCCGGCCGAACGGGTCGGCGTGGTCGTGCAGGAAGGCGGCCGCCACGGCGTGGTCGAATACAGCGACCTGCCGCCGGCGCTCGCCGCCGAGCGGCTGCCGGACGGACGGCTGCGGTTCGACGCCGGCTCGATCGCCATCCACGCCTTCTCGAAATCGTTCCTCGACAGGGCGGCATCCCGGAATGATTCCCTGCCGCTGCACCTCGCCCACAAGGTGGTGCCGTTCATCGACGCGCAGGGCACGCTGGTGACGCCGCGGGCCCCGAATGCGATCAAATTCGAACGGTTCATCTTCGACCTCATGCCGCTCGCGACGAAAGTCTGTGTGATCGAGGTCGACCCTGCGGAGGGATTCGCGCCGCTCAAGAATCCGCCGGGCGCCGCCGCCGACACGCTCGGGCACGTGCAGGCGGCGCTCGTGGCGCACGCCCGTCGTCTGATCGAGCGGTCGGGCGCACGTGTGGCCGACGGGATCGACGTGGAGCTCGATGCCATCGCCATCCTCGACGAGGCCGACATCGCCCGCGCGATTCCCCCCGGCACCCGCATCGAGCGGCCGATCGTCGTCGGCCGTTCCCGAGAGTCCACGCTCCCCCGGAGGTGATGTTTCATGCTGCATGCGATCGTGATGGCCGGCGGATCCGGCACCCGCTTCTGGCCCGCCAGCCGCGCCGCCCTGCCGAAGCAATTGCTGCCGCTTGCCGGCGCGAAGACCCTGCTCGAAGACACGGTCGAACGCCTCGATGGCCTCGTGCCGCCGGAGCGGGTGATGATCGTCACGGCGCAGCGGCTCCTGCCGGCGGTGCGGGCACAGCTGCCGGCCGTGCCGCTCTCGGGGCTCGTGGGCGAGCCCTGCAAGCGCGACACGGCGCCCTGCGTGGGCCTCGCGGCACTGCTCGTGGCGCGGCACGATCCCGACGCGACGATGGCGGTGATGCCGTCCGACCACGTCATCAAGCCATCGAAGACATTTTGCGCGGCGATCCGGCAGGCGGCGGCGCTCGTCGAGGAATCGCCGGGCCGGCTCGTCACGTTTGGCATCAAGCCGACCTATCCGGCCGAGAGCTTCGGCTACATCCAGCAGGGGGAGCCGCTGCCGAGCCCGCAGGGGGCCGCCGCCGTGCACCGCGTCGCGCGGTTCCGGGAAAAGCCGCCGGCGGATGTCGCCCGGGAATATCTCGCCGCGGGCAACTTCCTCTGGAATGCCGGCATCTTCGTCTGGAAGGCCAAGACGATCCTCGCGGCGCTGGCCGAGCGGCAGCCGGAATGCCTCGCGCACCTGAACACGATCGCGGCGGCCTGGGACACCCCCGACCGTGAGGCCGTCTTCGCCCGAGAGTTTGCGGCCATCAAGGGAATCTCGATCGACTACGCTGTGCTCGAGCACGCCACCGACGTGGCCGTGATCGAGGCGCCTTTCGAGTGGGACGACCTCGGCGGCTGGTCGGCAGTGGCGCGGCAGCGGGGGGCCGACGCCGAAGGCAACACCGTGGTGGGCCGCCACTTGGGGATCGAAACCGTCCGCACGATCGTCGCCGGGTCGGAAGACCATCTGGTCGTCACGATGGGCCTCGAGGATATGCTTGTGGTGCATACGCCCGATGCCACGCTCGTGGCCGACCGGACCCACGAGGAGGCGGTGCGACGTGTGGTGGCCGAACTGGAGAAACGCGGTTGGACCGAGTATCTCTGATCATCGTTTGCTTCATCGCCAGCTTCTTTTCCAGCTTGATTGCTGGTTGCGGCGCGGCCGCCGCGGCGGAGCCGCCGGCGGGACGGGATGCAGACTGGGTCGATGCGTTGCGCCGGTCGGCGGAGGCGCTCCACTGGTCCGACGAGCTGATCCGTCACGATTGGCGGCTGCAGCGGCGGCCGGGGACCGCGGAATGCCGGATCCTCGATCCGCAGGATCGGGTGATCCGCATCGGCTCCGCCGACGAGTGCGCCGCGGCCTTTGCGGAGCTGGAAGCCAGTGGCCGGATCGAGCCGGTCCGCGGCCCGACGGTGATCGTGCTGCATGGCCTCGGCGAGGGCCGCGATTCGATGAAGCCGCTCGTCACCCACCTGCGCACGGCCATGCATGCCACCGTGATCGCCTTTGGCTATGCGAGCACGAAAGCTGCCATCGTTGACCACGGCCGGGCCCTGGCCGCCGTCGTCGCCGGACTGCCGGCGGCCGAGCGGATCAGTTTCGTCGGCCACAGCCTCGGCAACCTCGTCGTCCGCAGCTGGATGGCGCAGGCCCGCGAGCCCGACCTCACACGCGTCGAGCGGGTGGTGATGCTCGGCCCCCCCAACCACGGCTCCGACCTGGCGAAGATGGCGTCGAAGGTCTGGCTCTTGGCCGCTCTCTCCGACGGCGCCGCCCGGGATCTCGTGATCGACTGGGCGAAGGTGTCGCCCCAGCTCGCCGTGCCCTCCTGCCCGTTCGGCATCGTCGCCGGCGGTAAGGGGGATGGCGCCGGCTACAGCATGCTGCTGGAGGGGGACGACGATGCCGTCGTCCGCGTCGACGAGACTCGGCTGGAGGGCGCCGACGATTTTCTGCTCGTGCCCGTGCACCATGCGGCGATGATGAAGCATCCCACGGTGCAGCAGGCCGTCGCCTCGTTCCTGACCACGGGCCGGTTTCCCGCCGCCCAGCCGCAGGCCGCACCATGAGCGAGCCCACCGCCATTCCCGCCGACGGCCGCGTGGCGGGCATCGACTATGGCCGCAAGCGGATCGGCATCGCGATCTGCGACGCCGCGCGAATCCTCGCCAGCCCGTTGACCATGCACGAGCCGACCGGCGACGACGATGCCGAGGCGACGTTCTATCGGCGGCTCGTTCGCGACGAGGAGATCATCGGCTTCGTCGTCGGCCTGCCGATCCACGCCGACGGATCCGACAGCAAGATGTCGGTCGAAGTGGAGAAGTTTGGCGGCTGGCTGGCCGCGGCGACCGGCCTGCCCGTCGTGTTCCAGGACGAACGCTTCACGTCGATCGAGGCCGCCGGCAAGCTCGCCGGCCATGGTTTCTCCCGCGGCCGCAAGAAGGCCCGCACCGACGCGATCGCGGCGCAGATCCTGCTTGCCGACTGGCTCGAATCGCAGGCTTCCGGATCCCCCGCGCACAGGCCGGGGGCGCTCGACGCATGACCCCCTCCCCTCGTCGGCTCGTGATCGGCTGCGGGTATCTCGGCATGCGAACCGCCCGCCGTTGGCTCGCCGCCGGCGATCGCGTGTGGGGCATGACCCGCTCGGCGGCGCGAGCAGACGAGTTTGCCGCAGCCGGCATCCAGCCGATCGTGGCCGACGTCGCGCGGCCGGAAACCATCCACGGCCTGCCCGAGGTCGACACGCTGTTCTGGGCCGTGGGGTTTGATCGCTCGGCCGGGACGACCTACCGTGAGGTTCACGTCGAGGGACTTTCCCGGGCGATCGGCGCGCTCCCCGGCCACCCGCGGGTCATCCTCTCGAGCTCGACCGGCGTCTGGGGCAATGATGACGGCGCGGTCGTCACGGAGGCCACCCCCGCCACGCCGACCCGCGAGGCGGGCAAGGTGCTGCTCGAGGCCGAGGCGACCCTGCACTCGCTCGCCCCCGGCCGCGGCACGGCCCTGCGGTTCGCCGGCCTCTACGGACCGGACCGCCTGCCGCGGCTCGACGACCTGCGGGCTGGAAGACCGATCGCGGCCGACCCCGAGAGTTGGCTCAACCTGATCCACGTCGACGATGCCGCGACCATTGTGTGCGCCATTGCCGCCGCACCGGCCCCGCGGCCGCTCTACGTGGTCTCCGACGGCGTGCCCGTCCGCCGTCGCGACTGGTATGCCCACCTGGCGAAGCTCTCGAGCAGCCCGCCGCCGACCTGGGATTCATCGGCCCCGCGCACCCGCGGCGCCGACAAGCGGGTCGATCCGTCGCTCCTCTTCAGCGACATCCCGATCACGCTCGCCTATCCCGACGCCTTCCGCGGCCTCGACGCCACCTGTCTCAACTCGCCCGACCCGGCACGGGGCTGCTTGTGACCTCTCGGCGGACGTTCGCTGCGGACATCCTGTCCTCCGCACTCTGCATGTCCGCTTCGCTTTCGGCATCCTGCCTGCGCTCGCTTCCATAGCCCGCGAGAGGTCACAAGCAGCCCCGTGCCTACCCGCTTTGGAAGTAGGACAGGCTTCAGCCTGTCATCAAAGACAGGCTAAAGCCTGTCCTACTAGAACGGGAGGCTTCAGGCGACCCGTGCCCCGGGAGCCGGCGTATGCTGACAAGCGCAGCCAGGATGGCCAAGCGGAGGCGCTCTGGCTGGCACAGTCAGCATCCGAGCGAGCGGAGGACAGGATGTCCGCAGCGAACGTCCGCCGAGAGGGCATGTGCAGCCCCGGGCCGGATTGGGCGCGTTGAGGCCTGATCGGCTTCGGGACGAAGCGATCTACCTACTGCGCAGTGACGGGCTGGAGGCGGGGTGATTCCGCCGGGGCGGTCGTGCGGGCCAAGCCCGCGGCGCCGCCGGCGAGCAGGTTGAGGTAGTCAACCGTCACGTTCATCGCCTCCTTGAAGTAGTAGTCTTGCTTCACGATCGGCCTCTTCGGGTCGGCCGACTCCTCGAGCTTCTTCTCCTCGTCGTCGGCCGCCTTGCCCTCGTTCCACTGCCGCGCGAATTCCTCCTCGACGAGCGAGATCGTCTTCTCGCTCTTTCGCTTCTGGTATTGCGCGATGTCTTTCTCGACCTTGGTGAACTCTTCGTTCGCCTTGATCCGTTCGACCGAGCGTTCACGCAGGCTCTTGAGCATGTCCGCGGTCACCCGGCCCGACGCCTGGAACGTGGCCGCCGGAACCTTGTCGAACGCGATCGCATGATCGAGATCCGACTCGCCGACCGGCAGGTGCGTGGTGATGCTCGGCAGTTCGACGTCGCTCTGCACGCCCTCGAGCTGCGTGCTCAAGCCCCCCGGGCGGTAGAACTGCTGCATGGTGATCTTGATCGCGCCGAGCGACGGGGCGTTCGGCAGCCGCTGGAAGAGCTGCCGCCCCAGGTCGAGCAGGCTCTGCACCGTGCCCTTGCCGTGCGTGGCCTTGTCGCCGACCACGAGCCCGCGGCGGTAATCCTGGATCGCTCCAGCCACGATCTCGCTGGCGCTGGCGCTGAATTTATTCGTCAGCACGACGAGCGGCCCATCCCACGAGACGCCCGGATCGACGTCGTCGTACTGCTGCACTCGCTTGTCGGCATCCTTGATCTGCACCACCGGGCCGGTGTCGATGAAGAGGCCCGTCAGCGAGATCGATTCGGGGAGCGAACCGCCGCCGTTGTTTCTCAGGTCGAGCGCGACGCAATCGACGCCCTTCTGCTTGAATTCGTCGAGCAGCCGCTTGCAGTCGCGGGTGCTGCTCTTGTATTCGGCCTGCCCCTGCCGGGCTCCGGCCATGTCCATGTAGAAGCTCGGCAGATTGATGACGCCGATGCGATAGGGGGTGCCGTCGGGCTTGCGCCCCTGCTCGATCACCTCGCCGCGGGCCTCGCTGTCTTTCAGCTCGATCTTCGCCCGCGTGATGTCGTAGATCTTGGGCGCCGTCTGGCCGACCGGAATCACCTTGAGACGCACGATCGTGCCGCGCTTGCCGCGGATCAGCTTCACGACCTCGTTGAGGTTCATGTCGACCACGTCGACGATCTCGCCTTCGCCGCCCTGGCCGACGCCCACCACGCGGTCTTTCTTCTGGAGGCGGCCGTCCTTGTCGGCCGCGCCGCCGGGCACGAGTTCCGCGACGGTGGTGTAGCCGTCTTCCGCCTTGAGCGACGCGCCGATCCCATCGAGCTGCAGCCGCATGCCGATCTCGAAATTCTCGAGCGTGCCGGGCGACATGAAGCTCGTGTGCGGATCGAGGCTGCTCGTCAGTGACGACAGGTAGGTCTCGAGCAGCTCGTCGCTCGTCATCTGATGCATGCGTTTGGCGAAGCTGGCATAGCGCCGCCGCAACTTGTCCTTCGCCTCCTCGGGAGGCGTCTTTTCCATCTTCTGCACCAGCAGGTCGTATTTGATCCGCTTGCGCCAGTTGTCTTCGGCCTCGGCCTCGCTCGCCGCCCACTTGGTGTCGTCGCGGTCGATGATGATCGATTCCTGCTTCGTGAAATCCTGCGGCGCGGACAGGAGCTTCTCGATGAGTGGCAGCCTGGCGTCGACCCGCTCCAGGAACCGGTTGTAGACCTCGTAGGCGAAGCTCACGTCGCCCCGCTTCACGAGATCGTCGAGGGTGTCGCGTCTCTGGAGAAACCCGTCGATGTCGCTCTGCAGGAAGTAGATCTTCATCGGGTCGAGCGACTCGAGGAAGATGTCGAACCAGCGGCGGGCGATCTCGTCGTCGATGGGCCGCCGCGTGAAATGTTCGCGCTCGAGGTAACTGCGCACCGCCAGCGTGATCTGCCGATCGTTGGGGCCGGGCTTCGCGGCAGCCGGGGCCGTTGCGGCGGCGACGCCGGCCACCGAGGTCGGCGGCTGCTCGCCCCATGCCCGATCGATGCTCGGCGACATCGCCACGATCGCGAGGATCAGGCCCGAGAGAGTCAGGGCCCACAGGGCGGCACGCTGGCTCCACAGGGCGGCACGCTGGCTCCCAAAGATGCCTTCGGCGGCGATGCTACTGGACTTCACGCGCATGACTCTTTCCCTCGAAGTGGTACGCTGGCGAACCAACTCATTGTGACACTTCGCCGCGTTTCTTGCGAGATGTTCTTTCCAACCGAAAACCGAAGGAAAGCCATGCCGCGAGCCGCAGTCCTTCAGGTCGCACGCGCCGCTTCGGCCGCCAGCGCCACGACCGCCCGGGCCACGCGAAGCGTCGCGCCAAGCCGCTCCACCCGCACCCACTCCACCTCCGGGTGTTCGGCCCGCGCCTCGCGGAGCGCCGCCTCGACCTGCTCCTCCACATGCCCGTGAAACAGCAGGTGGGGCTGCACGATCACCCGCCTTGCCCCCCGCGCCGCGGCGCGGAGCGCCTCGGCCACCGTCGGCCGCGCGGCGGCGACGAACCCGAGCTCGATCCGGCCGCAGGACTCATCCGGCCGGACGGCATGCTCCCCCGTCGCGCGCGTCGCCTCCGCAAACTCCTCGAGCTGCCGGGACGCTCCGGGATCGCTCGATCCCCGCCCGATCATCGCCAGCACGGTCGCTTCCGCGGAGAGCGGCTCGAGCGACTGCAACGCCTCGCACCGCCGCTGCCGCGATTGAGCCACGATCTCCGGATGGCACCCAAAGGCTTGCGACTGGCGCACCGCCACGCCGAGCCTGCGAGCCGCCTCGGCCAGCGCCTCCGGCACGTCGCGCCGCGCATGCCCCGCGGTGAAGAGCAACAGCGGCGCCGCGATCACCTCGCGGCAGCCCATGCGGGCGAGCCGTTCGAGCGACTCGCCGATCGATGGGCCGATCACCTCCAGAAATCCGAGTTCCACCGGCACGCCAGCCAGGAGGGCGGCCACCCGGCGGGTGACCTCGCGGGTCTCTTCCGCCCCCACCGCATCGGCCGTGCCATGGCCGACGACAAGCAGCCCGAGACCGTTGCCCGGCGACCGGGCGAACGCCTCCGCCGGCCCAGCCTCGCCGTCTTGACGCGCACCGGCCGGCACCGGGCTCGCAATGATGGGCAACCGGCCGAGCAGGGAGGGCATGGAGGGTCTCGTCTTGGGCGGAGTGCGATTCCATCGCCACCACAGCCGTTTTATAGTGGAGTCGCGCCCGGAATCCACGCCACCCCCTGCCCGCCTGCCGACACCAGAGCCCTCCCGCCCGTGTCCCACGAAGCGACCAGCGAACAGACCGGCTCCGCGACCGCTCCCGCCGCGGCGCTCGAATTGCGAATCGCCGGCCGCGCCGGCCCGACGTTCGCGCTCGATCCGGCGCGCGACAACACGCTCGGCAGGGCGCAGGATGCTTCCGTCGTGCTGGCCGACCGGCTTGCCAGCCGAATCCACGCGGCGGTGCGTTTCGAGGGCGGCCGCTGGATGATCCGCGACCTCGGCAGCCGAAACGGCACCTGGGTCGATGGCGCCCAGATTGCATCGCAGCCGCTCACCGACGGCGCGGTGATCCGGATCGGCACGGCGGAACTCGCCTTTCGCATCGCGCGTCCGGCGGCGACACCCCGCCCGCCGACCGCCGGCGAATCCGGCCAGCTCGTGAAGTGCGGGCCTGTCGCCCAGCTTGAGGGCAGCGTCCTGCGCCGCTCGTCGATCGGCTCGAGCGATGACGCACGGAGGCCCCTGCTCCTGTATCAGGCGAGCATCCGCCTGCTTTCGTCGCGGAGCACCCGCGATGTCATCGGCGCCACGCTCGAACTGGCCGCTGAGCACTGCGGTGCCGCGAGCGTCGGCTGGTTCAACGTGCGGGCCGAGGATCGGCTCGAACCGGTCTGCGTCGTGCCCCCCGGCAGCCCGCTGGCGCGGCTGCTCGGCGAATCGACCTGTCGGCTGGTGGCCCGCGAAGGCAACGCCGTCTGGACGGCGCCGGCCGGGGATGCCGATGCGGTCGAAATCGCCTGCGTGCCGATCGTCGAGGCGGGCAGGGTGCATGCGGCCCTCGCGGCCTCGGCGCCAAAGGGCGCGCTCCGCAGCGCCGACTTCGACTTCCTCGTGGCGCTTGCGAGCCTCGCGGCTGCCGCCTGCGCCGGCCACGCGCAGGGCCCGGCGCAGGCGGGAGCCCCGCCGGCAGACCTCGCATCGCTGCAGACGATCGACCTCGACGCCATCGATGACGACGCGGCCGACGCCGACCACACGATCGCCCTCGAGCCCGGCAGCTTGGACATCGGAAGTCTGGAACGGATCATCCCCACGACCGCCGACGAATCGCCCGCGGCGGCCCGCATCGGCTCGTTCGTTGCGGAGACCGCCACGCTGAAACTAGGCGACTGGCAGCGGGTGCTCGTGATCGAGGCGCTGCGGCGCACCGGCGGCAGCGTGCCCAACGCCGCCGCAGAGCTCGGCATCAGCCGCGCGACGCTCTGCCGGAAACTCGAAGCCTACGGCCTCACGAAGAGCCGCCCGTAGACCGCTTGCTCCGCAAGCGGCCTACTTTTAGACAGGCTGAAGCCTGTCCTACTTTCGATGCTGAACGCCGGAATCGGCGGAAGCTCGACGAGCTTTTGAACCGAGTCCGCGAGGGACAACGCGAGGAGACTTCTGCCGTTCCGGCGGCAATGCGGGCGGCTCGTAATCCGCTTGCTGAGCAAGCGGTTTACTTTGCAAGCGGTTTACTTTGTGCGCGGGAGGAGGGCGGCGACGAGGCAGAGCGTGGCGATGGCGGCGGCGTAGGGCAATGTCCGCGAGGGATGCATCGCAAAGAGCATCGAGCCGGCGAAGGGGCCGAGGATCCGCCCCAGCGATGCGAACGATTGGTTCACGCCCAGGACCTCTCCTTGCCGCTCCGGATCGGCAGAGCGGGAAATCAGCGCCGACACCGAAGGATTCACGAACGCAAATCCCACCACGGACACCGCGGCCACGGCATAGAAGACGTTTTCGAGCACCGGCGGGATTGGGGCGCCGGCATCCCGGTACACGAGCCACGCGACCACGCCCATGCCGCCGAGCCCCAGGATCATGAGCGCTATTCCCGTGGCAAGGAGCCGGTGCTCCGGCAGCCGCTTGGCCAGCGGGCGATAGAAGCCCCCGGCCAGCATCAAGACGACGCCGATGAACGCGAAGACGAGGAAGTTGTCGTCGTCGGTCATTCCGAAGGCTTCCTTCGTCAGCCGGGCGAGCGTGGCCTCGAAATTGGCGAAGGCGAAGATCGCCAGAAAATAGACGAGCACAAGCGCGCCCACCGCCGGCATGCCGAGCACCGCGGCCGTCCTCGACACGCTCGGAAACTCCTTCGCGGTGGAATTCCCGGGCCGCCGCGTCTCCTTGAAGACGAAGATCGCAATCAAGAGCGCCACAAACGAGAGCAGCGAGGCCAGCGCTCCAACGCCCCACGGCTGTTGCCGAAAGAGCGCGAGGCCAAAATAGGCGATGAGCGGCCCGAGCGTGAAGCCGGCGCCGAAGGCGATGCCGATGAGCGCCATGCCGCGGGCCCGGCGTTCGGGAGTCGTGCAGTCGGCGATCACGGCCGCCGCCGTGCCCACGCTCGCCCCGGCGATGCCGGCACCGATCCGCGACAGAAGCATGAGGCCGACCGCCGTCGCCGCCTGCTCCACTGGAAACGTGACGGCCAGGCCGTAGACCGCGTAGAAGACGACCGACCCCAAGAGGCTCAGGATCAGCATGGGCCGCCGGCCGATGCGGTCCGACAGACGGCCCCAGATGGGACTGAAGAGAAACTGCATCAGCGAGAAGACGGAAAACAGCACGCCGATCATCGCCCCCACGCCCAGCGGCGAGAGGCCCAGCGCCGAAAGATACGGCTCGGCCTGTCGCGGCATCACCGGCAGCACGATGCCGAAGCCGAGCAGGTCGATGAACACGGTGAGGAACACGACCGCCAGCGCGCCGCGGGGCGTTGTCACGGCGTTCGGGGAGACATCGCTCGTCGGGGCGGGCATGGCCATGAAACCTGCTAAACTTCGGGGATGAGCGACGACACGAGCCTGCGCGACGACTCGACCTTCGGCTGGGACGAAACGCCGGCCGCCGACCGGCGTCAGCCTCCGGCGGAGGTCATGAGCGTGTCGGAGGTGACTCTCTGCGTCAAGGAGCACCTCGAGACCCGGTTCGCCGACGTGTGGGTGGCCGGCGAAATCTCGAATCTGGTCCGCGCCTCCTCCGGCCACATCTATCTTTCGCTCAAGGACGACGACGCCGTGATGCGGGCCGTGATCTGGCGCGGCGCCCGCCAGACGCTGGCCATCGACCCAGCCGACGGGCTGCAGGTGATCTGCCACGGTCGGCTCGAGGTCTACCCGCCGCGCGGCACGTATCAATTGACGATCGACCGGCTGCACGCCGTGGGCACCGGCACGCTCGAGGCTCGGCTGCGGGCGCTCCACCAACTGCTCGAACGCGAGGGCCTCTTCGCCGCGGCCCGCAAGCGTCCGATCCCCCTCTTCCCGCGCCGCATCGCCCTGGTCACGAGCCCGACGGGCGCGGCGATCGCCGATTTCCTGACCACGCTCCGCGGCCGCTGGAAGGCGAGCGAGGTGATCGTGGTGCCCGCAAGGGTGCAAGGCGCCGGGGCGGCGGAGGAATTGGCGGCGGCCCTCGGCCTTGCCGCTCGCCTCGAGCCGCGGCCCGAGGTCATCGCGCTGGTGCGGGGTGGCGGCAGCCTCGAAGACCTCTGGGCCTTCAACGAAGAGGTGCTCGTGCGGGCCGTGGCCGCCTCGCCGATACCGATCGTCTGCGGCGTGGGGCACGAGATCGACGTCTCGCTCGCCGACCTCGCCGCCGATCGCCGGGCCCTCACCCCCACCGATGCCGCCGTGCAGGTCTCGCCCGATGGCCGGCAGCTCACGTCCCAACTCGATGCGTTCGGCCCACGACTCCGGGCCGCCCTGCTGCGCCGGATCGAATCCTCGCGCGAGCGGATCGGCCAGCTCGCTCGATCGAGGTTCTTCGCCGAGCCCGAGCGGCTGATCCGGGACCGACGCACGGCGCTCACCGACCAGGCGGGCCGGCTCCGCCGGCTCACGCTCGCGACGGTCGATCGCGCGCGGGAACGACTCGCCGCCGCCGCCGCGCGGCTCGACGCCAACAGTCCCCTGAAGGTGCTCGCCCGCGGCTACTCCGTCACGCAACGTGCCGACCGCCAGACGGTGCTGACCTCGGCGGCCGACGCCACTCCCGGCATGGAAATCGTCACCCACCTCGCCAATGGGCGGCTCTGGAGCCGCGTGGAAAGGACCTCACTCGATGGCCACACCTGATCGCGATACCGCGCCGCGCGCCGCGGCCCAATCGTCAAACTCCGGGCAGACCTCCTCGTTTGAAGAGTCGCTGGCCGCGCTCGGCGACACCGTGATGAAGCTCGAGTCAGGCGGTCTCGGACTCTCGGAGTCGATCGCCGCCTACGAACGAGGCGTGACCATCCTGCGGCGTCTGCACGAAGAGCTATCGGCCGTGGAAGAGCGGGTGAAAATGCTCGTGCGGATCGACGAGGATGGGAGGCCCGTGCTCGGGGCTTTGCCCGCCGCCACGGAACCGCCCGCCCCCGCGAAAAAAGCCGGCGGTCGCGGGGCGACCGGCGCCAAAGCCTCCCGCGCCAAGAGCCTCCCCGGGATGGACGATGCAAGCGATGAGGCTTAGACTTTCAAGTCGGCGTTGAGTCCGTCTCGCGGCCGAAACGCATTTCTTCCGCCTTCTTTTTTCACCGTTAGGACCCGAGCATGGCAAGCTGCCAGACGGCCGGCAGGCTGGCGAGCGGGTCGGGTGAGCCTCCTGCTCCGAGCGGCGACATCGTGGCCGCACTGGAGCGGGTGAAGACATTCATCGAGCCCCGGCTCGGGGCGGCGTTGCAACTCTCCGGCGATGCGGCCCCCCGGCTGCTCGACTCGATGCGCTATTCCCTGCTCGCGCCGGGCAAGCGGCTGCGGCCGGCGCTCGTGCTCTGGGCGGCTCGCGCCTGCGGAGGCGATTGGGAGACCGCCGCTCCGGCCGCCGTGGCCGTCGAGATGATCCACGCCTATTCGCTCGTGCATGACGACCTGCCGGCCATGGACGACGACGACCTGCGCCGCGGCCGACCCACCTGCCACCGCGCCTTCGACGAGGCGACCGCGATCCTCTGCGGCGATGCGCTCCAGTCCCTCGCTTTCGAAACGCTCGCCCGCGGCATGCCGGCGGCGACCGCGGCCCGCGGCTGCCTCGTGCTTGCCAGCGCCGCCGGCGCCGAGGCGCTCGTCGGCGGTCAGGCCGACGATCTGGCCGCCGAGCGCGGCTGGATCCCCGACATGACCGCGAGCCCCGCCGCCGAACAAGTGCAGTGGCTCGAGCGGGTGCACCGGCGCAAGACGGGCGCGCTCTTCCTGGCCGCTCTCGAGCTCGGAGGCCTGTCGGCCGGTACCGATGCGGGGCGGCTGGCGATGCTCGCGTCGTACGGCCGCGCGTTCGGTCTCGCCTTCCAGATCGCTGACGACCTCCTCGATGCCGAGGGCAACGAGACGGCGCTCGGCAAACGGGTGGGCAAGGATGCCGCGAGAGGCAAGCTCACGTTTCCCACGGTGGTCGGTCTCGAGCCCAGCCGCGCCCGCGGCCTCGCGTTGGCGGAGGAGGCGGCCATTGCCGTCGCCGGCCTCGGTGACGCCGCCGCGGAACTCACGGCGCTGGCACGCTGGATCGTCGCCCGCGATCATTAGGCTCGCACGCAAAGGACGCCTCACGCCATGCCAGAGAAGCAACCCCTCCCCGCCGCGATCCTCCCATCGATCCTGTCGCCTCAGGACCTGGCGGGGCTGTCGATGGCCGAGCTCGAGCAGTTGGCCGCCGAGATGCGGCGGGCCCTCTGCGAAGTGGTGACCAGCCGAACGGCCCACTTTGCCTCGAATCTCGGCGTCGTGGAGCTTTGCATCGCGCTGCACCGCGTCTTCGACTTCAGCCGCGACCGGCTGATCTGGGACACGGGCCACCAGATCTATCCGCACAAGCTGATCACGGGGCGGTTCGCCCGCTTCGGCACGATCCGCACGAAGGGCGGCCTGATGGGCTACCCGAATCCCGACGAGAGCCCCTACGACCTCTTCATGACCGGCCACGCCGGCTCGAGCGTGTCGACGGCGCTCGGGCTCGCCAGCGGCGACGATCTCTGCGGCCGCGGCGACCGCCATTCCGTGGCGGTGATCGGCGACGGCGCCCTGCCTTCGGGGATTGTCTTCGAGGCGCTCAACAACGCCGGCTTCCTCAAGAAGCGGCTGCTCGTGATCTTGAACGACAACAAGATGTCGATCTGCCCGCGGGTCGGCGCCCTCGCCGAGTATCTCGATGTGGTCCGCACCAACCCGTGGTATCGCGGCCTCAAGCACCAGGCCGGCGAGATCATCAAGGGCGTGCCGATGGTGGGCGAGCAGATGGAACGGATGCTGGGCAAGGCCAAGGATTCGATCAAGGCCACGCTCCACGGCGGCATGCTCTTCGAGGCGATGGGGGTCCGCTACTTCGGCCCGGTCGAGGGGCATTCGCTGCCCAACCTCATCCGCTACCTGGAACTCGTGAAGGACGAGGAGGGGCCGGTGCTGCTCCACGTGCTCACCGAGAAGGGGCACGGCTTCAAGCCGGCAGAGGCCGACCCGGTCTTCTTCCACACGCCCGCGCCGTTCGAGTGCGACGACGACGACTGCATCGTCTCGATCAAGAAATCGTCTTCCCGCGCCTACACCGACGTGGCGAGCGCCGCGATCGGCGACTGCATGCGGCGCGACAAGCGGGTGACCGTGCTCACGGCGGCGATGTGCCAGGGCAACAAGCTCGAGCCGGTGCGCGAGGAGTTTCCCGACCGCTTCTTCGACGTCGGCATCTGCGAGTCGCATGCCGTTGCCTTTGCCGCCGGTCAGGCCAAGGTGGGCTGCCGTCCGATCGTCGACATCTACAGCACGTTCCTGCAGCGGTCGTTCGACCAGATCTTCCAGGAGGTCTGCCTGCAGAACCTGCCGGTCGTGTTCATGCTCGACCGCGCCGGCCTCACCGGCCCCGACGGCCCGACCCACCACGGCGCCTTCGATCTCGGCTACCTGCGGCTCTTCCCCAACATGGCCGTGCTGGCGCCGGGAGACGAGCACGACCTGACCGCGATGCTCGACTGGGCGCTGGAGCAGAATGGCCCCGTCGCCATCCGCTATCCGAAGGCCGTGGTCGAGACGCATGGCGGCACGCGAACTCCGATCGCAGCCGGTCGCCCGGAGCCGCTTCTCGAAGGCAGCGACGGCCTCATCGTCGCCTGCGGCACGCTCCTGGGCGGCGCCCTCGAGGCGGCCCGCCTGCTGCGGGAAAGCGGGCTCGAGGTGGGCGTCGTCAACGCCCGCTTCGTGAAGCCGCTCGACACGAGCGCGTTTCTCGAACGGATCGAGGCGGCCCCGTGGGTCGTCACGGTCGAGGAAAACGCCCTGCCCACCGGCTTCGGCAGCGCCCTGCTCGAGGCCGTCAACGACGCTCGGATCACCTGCGGCCCGATCGTCAGGCTCGGACTCCCCGATCGGTTCGTCGAGCATGGCGAGCGGGGCGAGCTGCTCGCCGATCTCGGGCTCGACGCCGCCGGCATCGCCAAGACCTGCCGCTCGCTCGCGGCCGCGGCCCGGCCGAACGTGCCCTGCCCGTGAGCGCCCGTGGAACGAGCCCGCGATGACCTTTTTCCATCGCCTGCCGGACAGCCCTCCATGACCAGCCCCTCGCGATTGCAACCGCACGAGCCGCCGCCGGCATGCTTGCGCATCCTGATCGTGGGCCCGGCCGGCCTCGCGGGAGTGGACGAGGAAGCCCGACGCGTCGAGGCGCTATTGGCGGCCCGCGGCCACCAGACTCGCTGCCTGCTCGCCGCCCGCGAATCATGGGGCGGGGGCCCGTTCCCGGGAGACGCGGACCTCGTCGTCGTGCTCGGCGGCGACGGCTCGATCCTGCGCACCGCCCGCTGGATGGGCTACGAACAGGTGCCGGTGCTCGGTGTGAATTTGGGCGCCCTCGGCTTTCTTGCCGACTTCTCTCGGCAGGAGGTGGAGCCGGCGCTCGACGAGATCGCCGCCGGCCGGTTTCGTCTCGTGGAGCATCTTTTGCTCGAGTGCGAACTGCTCCGCGGCGGCCGAGTGCTGCAGCGGGAGCTCGGCCTCAACGAGGTGGCGATTCTCGCGGGGCCGCCCTTCTCGATGATCGAGATCCAGCTCCACGTCGATGAAGAACTGGCCACCACCTACCGCGCCGACGGGCTGATCGTGAGCACGCCGGTCGGTTCGACCGCCTACAACCTCTCGGCCGGCGGGCCGATCGTGCGGAAGGACCTCGATGCCTTCGTGTTCACACCGCTCAATCCCCACACCCTGACCAACCGCACCGTGATCGATTCGGCCGCTCGGGTCTACGAGCTCTGCGTACCCCGGCCCAACGCCGGCTCGGCCTGCATGGTCGATGGCCGCGTCATCACCTCCCTCGCCGCAGGCGACAGCATCCGCATCCGCCGCGCGGTGCCGCGATTCGCGCTCGTGGAGACACAGGATCACGGCTATTACCGCACGCTGCGCGAGAAACTGGCCTGGGGCGGCATGCGGGCCGAAGCCGCAGCCCCACGGGCCGCCCACGGGCACGAGGGCTCATGATCCGCCGCAAGCGATCCGCCGCCGCATCGCTTGCCGTCGCGGCGCTCCTCGGCGGCTTGTCGGTCGCGGGACTCCATGCCGCCGAGACGGACGCCGGCGCAGCCGTCCGCCTCCGCTATCGGTATCAGGCGGGCGATCGGCTCGTCATGGACGTGACCCACCGAGCCCTCACGGAGACGACGATCGCCGGCACGACACAGTCCACCGAGACCGCCACCGACTCGACCAAGATCTGGACCGTCACCACCGTCGATGCGGAAGGCCATGCCACGATCGAACACTCGGTGGATGGCGTGACGATGACCTCGCGGACGAGCGACAAGGGGCAGGTCCGCTGGAGCAGCAGTGGCGACGAGCCGCCCCCTCCGGGCTACGAGACCGTGAAGCAGAGCCTCGGCGTGCCGCTCTCGCGGCTCACGATCGACCGCGTCGGCCGAGTGCTTTCCCGGCAGGATCTGCGGCCAAGCCCCCCGTCCAACACGGGCGATCTGATGGTCGTGCCGCTGCCGGACGGCGAGGTGCGGGAGGGAGCCGAATGGACCGTGCCCCAGGAGGTTGTCGTCGAGGTGCCCAACGGCCCGCGCAAGGCCGTGCGCACGCGGCTCCGCTACCACATTGCCTCCGTGCGCGACGGCATCGCCACGATCCACGTCGACACGACCGTGCTCACGCCCCTCGACGACCCGCGGCTCGAGGCCCGGCTGCTCGAACGGATCTGGGACGGAACGGTGGAATTCGACATCGACCACGGCCGGGTCATCCGCCGCACCACCGGCATCGACCGCCGCGTGATCGGCTTCAGCGGCCCCGAATCAAGCGTCCGCTACAAGGCGAGCCTCGAAGAGCGCCTGAAGTAGGACAGGCTTCAGCCTGTCTGAGACAGGCACAGAGGCCTGTCCTACGTGAGACAGGCTGAAGCCTGTCCTACTGGAACGGGAGGCTTTGGGTGACCCGTACCCCGCTCGCCGGCGTTGGCGGCAAGCGAAGGCAGGATGCCGAGAGCGCAGCCGCCATCGAGCGAGCGAAGGACAGGATGTCCGAAGCGAGCGTCCGGCGACGGGGTACGGGTCACCCGAAGCCGGGTTGGGCGAGTTGACGGCGTCTCGAGGGGATCCGCTTCGGGACGAAGCGGTCTACTGGCGCACTCAGCCAGCGCGGATGAATTCCTCGACGCGGCGGATCGCCTCGTCGGCGCCCCAGGTGGAATCGGCCAGCATGATCCGCTCCCCCTTCGAAACCCACTCGTTGACGGTCTTCTGCGCCGAGATCACCGTCGAATGGCTGCGGCGGCCGAAGTAGCTGCCGATCTCCGTGAGGGCCGCCGGCGTGTGCTTGCGGGCGAGAAACATCGCCAGCATCCGCGGGTGGTTCACCTTGCGGGCCCGATGGGCCGATTGCAGGCTGCCTGGCTCGATGCCAAATGCGGAGCAGACGGCCCGCTCGATGTCGGCGAGCCGCAGGCAGCGGGCGCTGGAGCGAACGAGATCGGCGAGCGCCTCTTCCGCCATGCCGAGCGTGATCGGCACGCCCAGCATGTGGCTCGTGGCCTCGAGGCGATTCATCGCGCCAGTGAGCTCGCGGGCGTGGCGCGCCATGTGAAAAGAGACGTAATGGGCGACGTCGTCGGGCACGTCGAGGCCACGCCGCGCGGCGATCGACTTCACGATGCCACGCCGCACTTCCTCGTCCGGCGGCAGCATCCGTGCGGTCATGCCGCCGCGCAGCCGCGTCAGCAGGTCCACGCCGAGATCGGTGATCGACTCCGGCTCCCGGTCGCTGGCGAAGACGATCTGGCGACCGAGCCGCTGCAGGGCCTCGATCGTGTGCTGAACCTCCATGATCGTCGCCCGCTTGCCGACAAAAAACTGCAGATCGTCGATCACGAGCAGGTCGGCGGTGCGGCAGGTGCGACGGAAGCCGGGCAGGCCGCTGCCATGGAGCGCCTGCAGAAAACCGGTCGTGAATTGCTCCGCGGAGAGGAAGACGGCGCTCGCCTTGGGGTGAAGCTCGCGGAAGTGCGTGCACAAGGCCTCGAGGAGGTGCGTTTTTCCGGAGCCGCTCGGACCGTGCAAAACCAGCGGCGACATCTGTCCGGGCCGACTGGCCGCGAGTTCGACCGCCGCGAAGGCCATGCGATTGCTCGGCCCCACCACGAATGAATCGAGCCGCGGGGCATGGCGATGGACCGGGGCGGCCTGCACCGCGAGACGCTTCCCGTCTGCCTCGGGGGCAACGGGGGCGGAAGCCTGCTCTGATTGGGTCGCCCGGCGCGAGGCACGACGCTGCTTCGGCGGCTCCCGCGTGGCATCAAGAGCAGAGCCCGTCGCGGCGGCGGACTGCACCGGTGCGACTGTTTCAACAACGGCTTCGGCGACCAGCCATTCGGCACGGGCCGACTTGCCGCAGACCTGATGGACCGCCGCGGCAAAATCCCGGTGAAACGTCTTGCGGAGCCACTCGTGCGTGAAGGCGTTGCCGATTCGGATGAACCCGCAGGTCTCGCCCGAATCCTGACGCACGACCTCCACCTCGGCCACGTCGCCAAACCAGACGGCATGCCGCTCGGCACCGATCCGAGCGCAAAAGGCCGCGCTCACGCGCCGGGCATCCTCCGGGCAGGTCTTCCCCGCGCCCTTGGCCCGGTGATCCGGCTCCGGCACCGATCCGTCAGTGATTCCCGCCTTGGCCACGTCCTGCACCAGGCACCCACTCATTTCCTTGAATTTTTCGCATCCATCCGTGACGGCTGCGACTCGTGATCGCGGCGCGAGTATAGGGGTGCATGCAGTGCTGTCAAACCATGCAAGCAGCGTGAGCGAGAGACTGCGAAGTCGTGTTTTGACCGCGCTGTTTTTCCTGCGCCGCCGCGTGCCGCATCGCTTCGCGGCAGCAGTAGGGACGGCCCGCATAACCGGCAAAATCGCCTGAAAAACGCGACACGCGGGCCGCGGGACGAAATCGGTGAAATCTTCTATACTCTTCGCCGTTGATCGAGTGCATCTGTTCAGGATGAACGACGTGATTCACGCACGATCCTTTTTCGGTCTCCTTCGCTCGGCGTGCACGATTGCCACCGCCGCAGCGGCCCTCGCCGGTGGCCTTCGCGCCCAAGAGCCGTCCCGTTTCGAGCCTGCTGAAATTTCGATCGGCGAGCCGCTCGAACTGCCCACGCGATCGGTGCTGCAGCAGGCGACGGCCGTCGGCAACGGCTGGCTTGGCCTGACGGCCGACGACTCGCTCGTGCCAGGTCGGCTGGTGGTGGTGGACGTGGCGCAGCCCGGCCCGGCCGCGCAGGCCGGCATCAAGCCGCAAGACCAGGTGCTCGCGATCAACGGCAAGCCGCTGCGAAACTCCGACCAACTCGCCGCAGAACTGGCGGCAATCGCCCCAGGCAGCGACGTGAAGATGGCCGTCGGCCGTGGTGACAGGATCGACGAGGTCGTGCTGAAGGCGGCGGAACGCCCCGTTCGGACTGCGATTCCCCCCGCTGCCCCGACGCCAACGGGCCCGCTGGCGGCCGCGGCACCAGCCGGCCAGCTGCCCCCCTCCCCCTTTGCGACCCCGGCAGAGCTGCCCGCCCCGCAGGCAGCCCCCGCCCCATTTGGGGCGCCCGTTCCCCAGGCCGCTGCGCCGGCGATGGCGTCGGTTCCGCAGCCGTTGCCAGCTCCCGTGCAGGCCAGGCAGTCGGACACGGTGGCCGGAGACTTCGGGCCGGCAAATATTCCCGCTCAGCCAGTGGCCCCGCCACAAACGGCATCGATCCCCACTGAGCTGCACACGCCGGCCTATGTGCCGCCCGCTGCGGCCGCCCCCTCGTATGTGCCTCCCGCTGCCGCGGCTCCAGCATTCGCCCCGTCGATCGCCCGGCCTGCGGAGCCTGCGCCGCTCATGCCGGCAGAGCCGCGTCGCGTCGCCGGCCCGATCCCGTCGCCGCAGACCGGGGCGAAGGGCCGCACGGCACTCGGTGTGCGGACGCTCCCGGTCGATCCGGGCGTGCAGGCTCGATTTGGCCTGCCCGAACCGGCCGGAGCACTCGTGATCGGCGTCGTGCACGACCTGCCCGCCTCCCGAGCCGGCGTGCCGCCCGGGAGCGTGATCGTCGCGCTCGATGACAAGCCGGTGCGATCGCCCAACGAACTCACGCAGGTGGTGACGTCGAGCCCGGCCGACAGGCCGATGACGCTGCAATACATCCTGCCCGGCGGCGAGAAGCGGCGGGCAGAGGTGTCGCTCCAATCGCTCGAAGTGCCGCTCGAACAGGCGCTCGTCGGACCGCCGCGCTAGACAGGCCCCAGCGATTCAGTCGACGTAGGCGAAGGGATCGGCTGAAGCTCGACGAGCGTTAGGAACTTTCGACCTTCTGGGGAAGGAAGCTCCGTAGGTCGTCAGCGGAGAAAGTTTCTCCGCGAGGAGACTTCTGCCGTCCCTGAGCCGGCGCGATTCGATGGGGGATCCGCTTCGGGACGAAGCGGTCTACCTGAGCCGGCATGCCGTTCAGGCGGCAGGGCGTTCGTGGGTTTCCGCGACGGGGAGGACGGCGCACCTGCGGAGTTCCTCCTCGAGCGACACGCCGTCCGACGCCGGAAGCTGCGCGGCACGTCGGGCCACCCGCGAGGGCTCTTTGCGCAGCCGCACCTCTCGCGCGCGCTTCTGGCCCGCGCAGGCCCACCGCTCAGCGTCGTCGGAGAGATGGACGAGCAGCCGCTCCACGCCGGCGCGGTGCCACTCGAGCCCTTCGCGATCGAGGTCGGGGGGCACGTGGATCGCACGGCTCACGATGGCGCGGGCTCGCGTGAACGGCTTCGGGATCGCGAAGCGATCCCACGTGCCCACGCGCCAGGGATGGGCGTAACCGAGCCCCATCGCCACGATCGGGATGCCGAGCGTGCTTGCGAGAAACACGCAGCCCGGCGCGAGCCGCCGCCGCGGGCCGCGCGGGCCGTCCGGCGTGATCGTGAGGTTCTCTTCCTGCGCCCGCTGTGCCAGCTGCCGCAGGGCGACGGAGCCGCCGTGGAACGTGCTGCCCCGCACGACGCCAAACCCCATCATCCGCGCGACCCGATCGAGGATGTTTGCATCTTCGTGGCGGGAAAGCAGCATCGAGATATTGGAATGCCCGCGGAGGAACAGGGGCAGCAGGATGTTTTCGTGCCAAAAGACGTAGATCTTCGCGCCGCGGTAGTCCGGATGCACCGGATCCACGGTGGGGTCGCCGAACTCCGCGCGGCAATCGAGCGTGCTCATCCATTGCCGAATCGTCGCCGTCGACAGGAGCGACAAGGCGCCGATTTCGAGCGGTCCGGTGAACTTCACGAACGGAATCCTTTCCTTGCCTTGATGGCTTTGCGTGGCCAGTTCCGCGCGATCAGGCGTCGCGCCACACGCCCTCGAAAACTTCCTCGGCCGGCCCGGTCATAGAGACCTGCCCGCCGGGAGCCCATTCCAATTCCAACTCGCCCCCAGGCAACTCGGCGACGATCCGTCGTCCCGTGCGGCCCGTGAGCACGCCGGCCACACAGACCGCCGATGCGCCCGTGCCGCAGGCCTGCGTGATGCCGCTGCCCCGCTCCCAGGTTCGCATCCGCACGCGATCGTCGGAGAGCACCTGCACGAAATGCACGTTCACGCGTTGCGGGAAGAGCGGATGCTTTTCGATCCTCGGCCCCACGATCTCGAGCGGCACCGACGCCACGTCGCGGCAGTAGAAGACGACGTGCGGATTGCCCATCGACACGCAGGTCATCCGCGGGTCGAGGCCGGCCGCCTCCCACCATGCCTCCGGCGCGGCGAGCGCCGCGCAGGGCGCATCGACCAGCCGACCGGAGCCGGCGCCGGCGACCGGAATCCGGTCGGCTTCGAGCAACGGCTCTCCCATATCGACTCGCACCTGCGAGAGCCGCTCGCCGATCCGCCGCACGTCGACCGTCAGCACGCCGCGGCCGGTTTCGATCGCCACGGCGCCGGCCGGCGCGTGGCCATGGGCCACGACCAGATGCGCCACGCAGCGAACGCCGTTGCCGCACATCTCCGCCTCGCTGCCGTCGGCGTTGAACATCCGCATGCGGGCCGCCGCCTTGGTCGACGGGAGGACGAGCACCAGGCCGTCGCCACCGACGCCGCGATGCCGGTCGGCGATGCGCGGGGCGAGCGCGGCCGGGTCGGCCGGCGGCCGCTCGGTGAAGCAATCGATGTAGACGTAGTCGTTGCCGGCGCCGTGCATCTTCACGAAGCGGGTCTGGGTGGCGGTCATGGGATGGGGCTCGTGCCTGCCTGGAAGTCGTATGGCTGTCTGGAAGTCGTGCAGATCGATCATTGTGCCGCCCGGGGCGGCTTCCTGTCACCGTGGGGTCTCGCGCCGGTCTCCCAGGCCGACGCGGCCGGAGTCGCGGCGATTCGATTGCAGCTGCTGCAGCGCGGCATTGAGCGTGGGAAAGGCCTCGGTGGTGATGTCCGGCTGCGCGAGGGTGCCGTCGACGTGGACGAGCATGAATTGGCCACTCGCGCCGCCGAGCACCCGCTTCATCACCGGCAGCTGCGTCTCGGAGTCGCCCATGATCGAGCGGAATGTCATCCGCACCCGGGAGTCGAAGTCGATCTCGCCGTTGCCCACGAGGCTGATCGCGTCGCCGGAGAGCTCGATGTTGTCGAGGTAGGCACGCGGCCCTTCGATCCGGAAGTCGACGAGGCTCGAACTGAATGCCTTGCGGTCGGGCGCCTTCACGCGGAGCACCTTCAAGAGCGCCACGATCACGGGCAGTTCGTAGATGTCGGCGTCGCGCAGCCGCAGCTGGCCCCGGCCGGCAAGCGAGTGGGTGCCGGTGCGGGCGCCGCTCACCTCGATGGCGCCGAACACCTTGCCGCAAAACCGCTGCGCGGCGCCGGGAAACGCCGGCGAATCGCCGGCGAGCCGTTCGAGCTCGGCGTCGCTCACCGAAGCGGCCACGGCGAACGTGCCTTCCGGGCCGGACGACACGCTGCCGTCCGCGAAGATGGAGCCGCCGGCAACGCGGGCGGAGAGCCGGCGGGCGCGGCCCTGCCCTGCGCCGGCCGTCAGCCCGAATCGCACGCCTTCCTCGTCCATCACGAGCGGACCCTGCACGGCCGTCAGCTGCACGCCTCGCCAGATGGCGCTATCGAGCGCCAGCTCGCCGTACGATTTCCAGGTGCGGCCATCGGTCCGTCCCTCGAGCCGCATGCCGCCATGCACGTGCTCGAGCGGGATGCCCGCGTCGAGGCTGCCCTGCTCCATGTCGAGACGCATGTTCCAGGCGGCCGAGGCGGGCCCGGCCCCACCACCAGGCGCCCCCTGCGCATAGATGTCGAGGACGCCGTTGAGCGAGAGCAGGCCTCGCGGGTTCACCGCGGCGATCGCCCGCCTGAGTCCGGCTGGCATGGCCTGCAGCACCTCGTGGTCGGCGCGGAAGCGGTCGGCCGTGAGCCGCGCGAACGAGACGTGCCAGCCGCCGTCCGGGGCGAACCGGCAGGTCCCCTCGCTGCTGACCGTGGTGCGGTCATGCACGCCGCGCACGCCGTCGAACCGGAGCAGCCCGTCCTTCCAGGCGAGCTTCCCCCGGAGCTTCTCCAGGCGATAGGGAAACCAGGCCGGCTCGATCGACACGGTATCCGCGTGCGGGATCGCCTCGACCTCCACGTCCGTCTTCTTCGCCTTCACGCGGTGGCGGACCGTCGCCGTGAATCCCACGTTCCCGCGCGGGTCGATGTCGTCCCAGATGCGCCCCATGCCCCGGGGCAGCGCGTCCCGCAACTCCCGATCGAGCACGACGCCATCGCCGGAGAGGTGCAGCGTGAGCTCGCCGTCTTCGTCGCCGGTGGGTACGAGGGCGCCGTTGCATCGCACCCTGCCGGTGTCGTTGGAGCCGACGATCTCCTTGATCGTCCAGTGGCCGCGCTCCATGCGCAGCGTGCCCGAGACGTTCGTCAGCGGGTAGGGGAAGCCCGCATAGCTCATGCTGCACTGGGCGAGCCGGATGCCCAGCGAGTTGGCGAAACCATTGGGCAGCTGTGTCGCGCGGTCGTGGCGGAAGACGAAGTCAAACGTGCCCGCCGCATGCAGCGCCCGCAGGATGGCGGCGCTCCGCGGCGGCATGGCGGCCAGGAGCGCGTCGTCGATCCGCATGCCGTCGCCGCGCACTTCCAGAAAGCCGGTCGAGGCCGCGGTCTGGAACGTGCCCCGCACGTGGACCGGATGGCCGCCGGCTTGGCCGGTGAGGTGGATCGACAGCGTGCCCGAGTCGAGCACCACGGTTCCCACCGTGCGGTCCAGGCGGTAGGGGAAGCGATAGTGGGTGATCGATGCATTGCGGCACCGCACCGACACCTGCGGATCGATCCGGCCGTCTCGGCGGACCAGCTGCGCCCGCACGTCGACCTCGCCCGACGGCAGGAGCTTTCGCCATTGGGCCGCATAGCGTTCGGGCAGGTGCGATTCCCACTGCCGGCTCACGGTGAGCCGCTCGGCGTCGAGCAAGAGGTCGAAGTCGGCATCGTGTCGCCAGCCGGCGAGCCGGCCCGATCCCCGCAGGAGCGTCGCGCCGGAATGAGCCTCGAGGCTCTCGACGAGAAGCCCGGAGCGATCGGCCCGAAAGGCCGCGGTCATGTCGGTGAGCGAGAATGGGATCGCGGTGTGCTGGAAGCGGCCCGACTCGAGCCGGCCCGAGGCAGTGAACGTCGCTTCGCCGAGCGCCTGCAGGCCCCCCGCCGCCTGCCAGGCAAGGTGGCAACGACCGCGCAGCCCCGTGAGCCACTCCTTCGCCTCCGTGGCGCCGGGCTTGCCCTCCGCCTCGGGCAGAAACGCCGCCAGCCGTGGCGACAGGTCGAGCGATTCGACGTCGCCCGAGCACTCGAAGGCGCCGCTCGCCGGCGCAAAACGCCCCTGGAAGCCGGCCCGCTCAAACAGGTCGCCCGCGACGCTGCCACGAAACGTCGCCCATGCCTGACCGTCCGGTGCGGCGGCTGCCGGCTGCACGTCGCAGGCGACCTGCCGCAACGTCGCCCGCATCCTGCGGCAGGTGTCGTCGATGAGCAACGTGGCGTCTTCGACCGACACGGGCACGAGGCCGCCGGCGGAATGCTGCCGCCAGAGCCGCGCGAGGTTCCACGTGCCGTCAGCGTGTCGCACGGCATGCACGACGGGCCGACGCACCTGAACCGCGGTGATCCGCGGCGGGCCGGAAGCCAACTCGGTGAGATTCGTGGTGCAGGCGAGCCGCAGTTCATCGATCCAAAGGAGCTGCCGCCACTGCTGCGGCATCTTCGGATCGACGAGCGACACGCCGCGGACGACGATCCCCTCCCCCTGCACGAGGCTCGCGCCCTGCACCTGCACGTTGAGCGCGGGAAACTCCTCCGCCAGCCGGGCTTCGACGCGGCTCCTGATCTCTTCGCCCACCCGGCTCGAACCGATCGCGCCGGCCGCCACGACGGCCGCCACCGTGACGGGCACGGTCCAGCGCACGAGCGTCCAGAGGGTGTCGGCGAGCGAATGCATGGGGCGATGGTCGATCCGCGTGGGCGCGCAGCGGTTCCGCAGGGGGGCGGGACAGTACGCCGCCGCCCGTGGGAGGGTCAAGACGCGCCGCCCCGCCTTCCGCCGCCGCCGCAAAGCCCTGGTTTCCGCAGCCCACGGCGGCCTGCTATAGTCCCGATCTTTTCCCGGCTCCCTCTTCCCCCGTCCCCTGCCCTGGAGATCGCATGAACGCGCTGCGCCACGAAGAAGTTCCGAACGGTTCCGTGCCCAACGCCCAGCGGCTGCTCTGGGCGGGATTCATGGCGATCCTCGCGGCGGGCGTCGGCTTCGCGATCCGCGGTGGCATCCTCGACAACTGGCGGCAGGAGTTCGACTTCACCGCCTTGCAGGTCGGCCAGATCACCGGCGCCGGCCTGACGGGCTTCTGCTTCGGGATCATTCTCGGCGGCCTGATCGTCGACAAGATCGGCTATGGCAAGCTCGTGGCCTTGGCCCTGCTCGGCCACATCCTTTCGGCGCTCGTCACCTTCAGCGCCTCCTCCGCCGGCAATGCCTATCAGTTTCTCTTCTGGGGGTCGTTCATCTTCGCCTTCGCCAACGGCACGCTCGAGGCGGTGGCCAACCCCCTCGTGGCGACGGTCTTCCCGAACAACCGCACGCACTACCTCAACATCCTTCACGCCAGCTGGCCGGCCGGCATGGTGCTCGGCACCGTGCTCGGCTGGATCCTCGACGACCGGATGGGCATCCACTGGAAGTACCAGCTCGCCCTCTACCTGATCCCGACGGTGATCTACGCCCTCATGTTCCTCGGCCAGAAGTTCCCGAAGTCGGAGGCCGCCGCGAAGGGGGCGAGCTTCGTCGACATGTTCCGGAGCGTAGGCATCCTCGGCTCCGCGGTGGCCTGCTATCTCTTGGCCCTGTTCTTCGGCGACATCCTGCGAAACTTCATCCCCGAGCAGGCGGCCGTTGCCGGCTACGCGCTGGGCGGGCTTCTGCTTCTAGCCGTGGCCGTGATGACGAAGTTCTCGATCGGCTCGCTAATGCTCTTCATCCTCTTCGTGACGCACGCGCTCGTGGGAGCCGTGGAACTCGGCACCGACAGCTGGATCCAAAACATCACCGGCAACCTCTTCTCCTCCGAGCAGGGCAAGGCCCTCTTCATCTGGACCTCCGCGATCATGTTCGCCCTGCGGTTCTGTGCCCACTTCATCGAGACGCGGCTCAAGCTCTCGCCGATCGGCCTGCTCTTCGTGTCGGCCGTGCTCGCCTGGATCGGCCTGCGGCTGGCCAGCGGCATGACCACGTTTCCCATC
This sequence comes from Pirellulales bacterium, assembly GCA_044342075.1. Lineage (GTDB taxonomy): Bacteria > Planctomycetota > Planctomycetia > Pirellulales > UBA1268 > RGVT01. The sequence continues at coordinate 716 of JBIIQM010000004.1, read as the reverse complement.
GCGCTGGCGGCGCTCGGCATCTACGCCGTCGGCAAGACGTTCTTCTGGCCGACGATGCTGGCCGTCGTGGGCGACCGCTTCCCGCAGACGGGCGCCGTGGCGATGTCGATCATGGGGGGCATCGGCATGCTCTCCGCGGGCCTGCTTGGCGGCCCCGGGCTCGGCTACTGCAAGGACCGCTTCGCCGGCGAGTCGCTCAAGCAGCGCAACCCGGCCATCTACGAGGAATACAAGGCGGAAACCCCGAGCCGCTTCCTCAACATCCCGAGCACCGAGGTGCAGGGCCTCGACGGCCGCAAGGTGGCCGCAGCCCGCGACGCCGGCCCGCAGGCGACTGCCGACCAGAAGGCCGCGATCGAGGCCGATCAGCAGGGCGACCGCGACACGCTCAAGGCCGATTCCTACATCCCGGCGACCATGGCAGTGATCTACCTGGGCTTCCTGCTCTACTTCGCGAGCATCGGCGGCTACCGGCGGGTCGAGATGACTTCCTAGCCATCGCATCTCGATCGTCCGTCGTCAACGCGCCCAACCGGCTTCGGGTGACCCGTACTAGTAGGACAGGCTTGAGCCTGTCCTGATTGATGACAGGCTAAAGCCTGTCCTACAAAAAGCGGGGAGGCACGGGGCTGCCCATGCCCTGAGAGCCGGCGTAGGTGACAAGCGCAGGCAGGATGCCGGAGCGCGGTCACCTCCGAGCGAGCGAAGGACAGGAT
>JBIIQM010000112.1:0-8179 GCA_044342075.1 Pirellulales bacterium | reverse complement strand
AGGCCCAAAAACCAGCGGCCAAAAGAAACCGCCCTTCAAAGTTGTCCGAAAATCTCTAGAACAAAGCCTTCCCAACCCGCACATCCAACCCGTTCGTCCTCATTTCCACCCGTATCCGGGCAACCGTCCGGTCCCTCGTTTTCCAAGGAGTTTGATCCAGTGATGATCCGATCCCTCTTCTCGACCCGCTCGCTCGCCGCTCTGGCCGCCGTCGCCCTCACGTTCCTCTGCGCCGACATGGCCAGCGCCCAAGGCACTGCCGAGGCCGGTCGCTCGCTCATCGACCTGACCTCGGCGTTCAGCGTCGGCCTGGTCGTGATCGGCGCCGCTTACGGCATCAGCAAGCTGGCCTCGGCCGCCTACGAGGGCATGTCGCGTCAGCCCGAGGTCGCCGGCAGCATCCAGACCGCGATGATCATCGCGGCGGCCCTCATCGAAGGCTTCACGTTCTACGCGCTGTTCATCTGCTCGCAGAAGGCCTGAAGCCGCTTCCCGGCGGTTCGTGGCCCTGCTGCGGCCTGCCGGCATCCGTCCAGGAGACGGGGTGGAAGGGCTCTTCGCCCCCGCCCCGTCTCGCTGGGACGGGATCCTGACGATGGCTTCCGAGATGCATTGTCCCGGGGGCCTCGTCGGTCACCAGCGTTTGTTTCGCCATTCCTGATCCAGCTTTTTTGATCCAGCTTTTTTGATCCAGCTTGAACCGCGGAGTTTTCCCGTGACTGCGACCAGCCTCTGCCGAGCCCTCTGCCTGACGGTGGCGATTCTGGCCATCGGACTGCTTTCGACGCGGCCGTCGATCGCGACGGCTTCGCCCGCCGCCCACGCGAGCGATTCGCACGACGACCACGGCCACGGCCACTCCCCGGAGATCGGCCACAACGCCCCCGCCGGCGTCAGCCAGAAGGATTTCGAGAGCCCGGCCTGGTTTCAGACCGACCTCGCCGTCTGGTCGTTCGCCGTGTTTCTCGCGCTGCTCGGCCTGCTGACGAAGTTTGCGTGGAAGCCGATCATGCAGGGCCTCGAGAAGCGCGAGGAGGGCATTGCCCGCCAGATCGCCGAAACGAAGGCCGCCAACGAGGAAGCCAAGCGGATGCTCGTCTCCTACGAGCGGCGGCTCGCCGAAGCTTCCGAGGAGGTTCGCGGCATGCTGGAGGAGGCGCGTCGCGATGCCGATGTCACGCGGCAATCGATCGTCGCCGAGGCCCGCAAGGCTGCGGAGGACGAGCGGACGCGAGCGACCCACGAAATCAAGCTCGCCAAGGACGACGCCCTTTCGCAGATCGCCGAGAAGGCCGGCCAATTGGCCGTCGATGTGGCCGGGAAATTCCTCCGGGAGAAACTCGGCGCGGACGACCAGTCCCGTCTCGTCCGCGATTCGGTCGCCAGCCTGTCGAGCCGTCCGAGCGTCAACTGATCCGCCCTACCGGCAGCCCACACCATGTCTCGATCCAACAACACCCAGCCCGACCGCGACCATGTCGACATCGCCACCGATCGTGTGGCGAAGGTCTACGCGCAGGCCATCATCGAGGCGGCTGCCGACGCGAAGTGCCTTGACGCGGTGCTCTCCGAACTCGCCACGCTGGCCCGCGACGTTTTGCCGCGCGTGCCCGAGGCCCAGGCCGTGTTTGCCTCGCCCAAGGTGGCCGCCGAGGACAAGGCGGCCATGATCGACAAGATCGCCAAGGGCCGCCTCACCCCGACCACGGTCAACGCGTTGCATGTGCTGGCGAAGCACGGCCGCCTGGGGATTCTCGCGGCCGTCGCGGCCGCGGCCGAACGGCTCGCCGACGAGCGCGCGGGCCGAAGCCAGGCCACGTTCACCACGGCCGTTCCGCTCGATGCCGCGGAGCAGGGCAGGGTCGTTGCCGACGTGGAGAAGTCTCTCGCGGCGCGGCTGAAGCCCACCTTCCGAGTCGATCCGGGCATCATCGGCGGGCTCGTCGTCCGCATCGGCGACACCATTTACGACCAATCGGTCGCCACGAGCCTCGCCCGGCTCGGCGGCCGTCTCCAAGACCGAAACATCCACGCCATCCAAAACGGGGAGTACTCATGGCACAGTTGACCGACGAAATCGCATCCGTCCTCCGCGAGGAGATCGCCCGCTACCAGTCGGGCATCGACGTCCGCGAAGTGGGCCGCGTCCTCGAAGTGGGCGACGGCATTGCCCGCGTCTGGGGCCTTTCCGGCGTCATGGCCGGCGAAATGGTCGAGTTTCCCGGCGGCATCACCGGCCTGGCGTTCAACCTCGAGGAAAACTCCGTCGGCGTGATCATCCTCGGCGATTACCTCAAGGTGACCGAGGGCGACGAGGTGAAGAGCACGGGCCGGCTGCTGAGCGTGCCGGTGGGCGATGCGGTCATCGGCCGCGTGCTCGATCCGCTCGGCAATCCGCTCGACGGCAAGGGACCGGTCGTCACTGACCTACGTCGCCCCGTCGAGACGCTCGCCCCGGGCGTGTCGGAGCGTTCGCCGGTCCGCGAGCCGCTTCAGACGGGCATCAAGGCCGTCGACGCCATGACACCGATCGGCCGCGGCCAGCGCGAGCTGATCATCGGCGACCGCAAGACGGGCAAGACGGCGATCGGCATCGACGCGATCATCAACCAGAAGAACAGCGGCGTGAAGTGCTTCTACGTGGCCGTTGGTCAGAAAGACTCGTCGGTCGCCGTGGCCATCGACACGCTGCGGAAGTATGGCGCGATGGACTACACGACGGTCATCGTCTCCGGCGCCAGCACCGCCGCCCCGCTGCAATACATCGCCCCCTACTCGGGCACCGCGATGGCAGAGCACTTCATGTACAACGGCCAGCACGCCCTGATCGTCTACGACGATCTTTCCAAGCAGGCCACCGCCTACCGACAGCTGTCGCTGCTCATGCGGCGCCCGCCGGGCCGCGAGGCCTATCCGGGCGACGTGTTCTACGCCCACAGCCGTCTGCTCGAGCGTTCGGCCAAGCTCTCCAAGGAACTTGGCGGCGGCTCGCTCACCTCGCTGCCGATCATCGAGACGCTCGAAGGCGAGGTGTCGGCCTACATCCCGACGAACGTGATCTCGATCACCGACGGCCAGATCTACCTGCAGCCCGATCTCTTCTTCGCCGGCCAGCGGCCCGCCATGAACGCCGGCATCTCCGTCTCCCGCGTGGGCGGTGCCGCCCAGACGAAGGCCATGAAGAAGGTGTCGGGCGGTCTTCGTCTCGACCTCGCGAGTTTCCGCGAACTCGAGGCCTTCGCCCAGCTCGGCACCGACCTCGACGCCGCCACGCAGCAGCGACTCGACCGCGGCTACCGGATGATCGAACTGCTCAAGCAAGGGCAGTACGCCCCGATGGACGTGGTCGACCAGGTGATGAGCATCTACGCAGGCACCCGTGGCCATCTCGACGACGTGAAGCGCGAGGATGTTGCCGACTGGGAGAAGGGCTTCCTGACGTTCGTCCGCGACCAGATTCCCGAATTGCGTGCCCGCATCGACTCCTCGAAGGAACTCGACGCCGAGAGCGAGCGGCAGCTCGAGGCGGGGATCGCCGAATACAAGCGGCAACGGGCCGCGAAGGGCGGCGAGGCACGGCAACTGGCCGGTGCTCGATAGGCACACGCTGAAGGTCGCACACAATGGCAAAAGCCAGGGCACTCGATCGACGCCGGAAATCCGTGAGGAACATCCGGAAGATCACGCGCACGATGGAACTCATCGCCACGGCGCGGTTCAAGAAGGCGATGGACCGCTCGGTTGCGGCGCGCGACTACACGAAGCAACTCGCCAAGATCCTCGAAAACATCGCCGGCGCAGGAGCCGGCGTGGTCCATCCGCTCCTGGAGATCCGGCCGACGAAGCGGTCGGCGGTCCTCGTGCTCACGGGCAACCGGGGGCTTTGCGGCGGCTACAACTCCAACGTCGTGCGGCAGTCGGTGGCCCTGCTCGGCCAGTGGAAGAGCGAGCAGGTGGCGACCCACGTGAGCGTGTCGGGCAAGCGTGGGATTTCGGCGCTCAAGTTCCGCGGCATCGACATCGCCGAGCAGCACACCTCCTTCGAAGACAAGCCCGAATTCGCGGCGGTGGCTCCGCTCGGCCGCGCCTACCTCGAGGCCTATTCGACCGGCGCGATCGATCGGCTCGATGTCGTCTACACGAAGTTCGATTCCATCGCGAGGCAGCAGGCGGTCACCGAGATGCTGCTGCCGCTGGCGCCGCCCAAGGCCGACACCACCGCCGACCGGGCGGCCACGCTCGCCTCCCAGGAATACGACTTCTACCCATCGGCCGAGAGCATTCTCGAGGAGATCCTGCCGGCGAGCTTTCTCTCGCGGCTCTTCAAGTGCTTCCTCGACGCTGCCGTCAGCGAGCAGGTGGCGCGGATGGTGGCGATGAAGGCCGCCACGGAAAACGCCGGCGGCCTGATCAAGAGCCTCTCGCGGCAATACAACCGGGCCCGACAGTCGCAGATCACCGGCGAGATCATGGAAATCCTCGGCGGCGTCGAGGCGCTCAAGAAATAACGCGTTTCCCACAACCACAACACTCCAGCCCCATCACGACAGACAGGAATCGACATGGCAACGGCAACGAAGGCTCCCGGCAAGATCACCCAGGTCATCGGCTCGACGTTCGACGTTGAGTTTCCCGAGCACTCGATCCCCGCGATCTACAACGCCGTGCGCATCGACAGCGACAAGAAGGGCGTCGCCATCCACTTGGTCGGCGAGGTGCAACAGCATCTCGGCGGCGGCAAGGTTCGCTGCGTGGCACTCGGCTCGACCGACGGCCTGATTCGCGGCGAGGCGGTGATCGATACCGGCGCCCCGCTCTCGGTGCCTGTGGGCAAGGCCACGCTCGGCCGCGTGTTCAACCTGCTGGGCGAGCCGATCGACAACCGCGGCGCCGTGGAAACGAAGGAGCGTTGGCCGATCCACCGCGATCCGCCGCCGGTCACCGAGCTCTCCACGCGAACGGAGCTCTTCGAGACGGGCATCAAGGTGATCGACCTGCTCACGCCGTTCGTCCGCGGCGGCAAGGCCGGCCTCTTCGGCGGTGCCGGTCTCGGCAAGACCGTCATCCTGACGGAGCTCATCGCGCGGATTGCAAGCGCGCACGGCGGCTACTCGGTGTTTGCCGGTGTCGGCGAGCGGACTCGCGAAGGCACCGACCTCTGGCTCGAGATGCAGGAAGCCAAGATCGGCGACACCGGCCGCAGCGTCATCGAGCAGACGTGCATGGTGTTCGGCCAGATGAACGAGCCGCCGGGGGCGCGTCTCCGCGTGGCACTTTCCGCACTCACGATGGCGGAGTATTTCCGCGACACGACCGGCGCCGACACGCTGCTCTTCGTCGACAACATCTTCCGCTTTTCGCAGGCGGGCAGCGAGGTGAGCGCGCTTCTGGGCCGCATGCCGAGCGCCGTGGGCTACCAGCCGACGCTGGCCACGGAGATGGGCGCCCTTCAGGAGCGGATCACGAGCACCTCCAAGGGGGCCATCACGAGCGTGCAGGCCGTGTATGTGCCTGCCGACGATCCGACCGACCCGGCCCCGGCAACGGCGTTCGGCAACCTCGACGCCTTCCTCTACCTGGAGCGGTCGATCTCGGAAAAGGGCATCTACCCTGCCGTGGATCCGCTCGCTTCGTCGAGCCGCATCCTCGATCCGCAGTACGTGGGCGAGCGGCATTACAAGATCGCCCGCCGCGTGCAGCGGACGCTGCAGCGCTACCGTGAACTCCAGGACATCATCGCGATCCTCGGCGTGGACGAACTCTCCGAAGAAGACAAGCTCATCGTGCACCGGGCACGCCGCATGGAGCGGTTCCTCTCGCAGCCATTCCTCGTGGCCGAGGTGTTCACCGGCAAGCCGGGCGAGATCACGAGCCTGGCCGATACGATCCGCTCCTTCGAGGAAATCGCCGACGGCAAGTGGGATCACCTTCCCGAGCAGGCCTTCATGTACGTCGGCCCGATCGAGCAGGCCGAGGAGCAGGCCAAGAAGATGGCCGCCAAGGCCTGAAACGAACGCCGCTTTCCCGACTGAACCACGGAACCCTCAGAGATGGCTGACGCGAAACAATCGACCGGCGTGCGGTGCGTGATCGTGACCCCCGAGACCACGGTCCTCGACACGCATGCGCGGTTCGTCACGCTCCCGCTCTTCGACGGCCAGCGCGGGGTCGGCCGTGGCCATGCCCCCTTCATCGGCCGCCTCGGGGCGGGCGTGGTCAGGATCGCGGGCGAGCAGGGGGGGGCGGCCGACGCCGTCCGCCTCACGTTCGTCGAGGGTGGTTTCGTCGAGGTGGGCCACGACTCGGTGACGGTGATCACGCAGCGGGCGATCCCGGCGGAGAAACTGAGCCTTGCCGAGGCCAAGGCGGCCCTGGAAAAGGTCCAGTCCACGACCGCCACCGGTGAAGAGTCGATCGCTGCCAAGTTGAAGGCCCAAGAGACCGCCCGGGCTCTTGTGCGGGCGGCGGAACGCCGCGGATAATGCCGGGGTGATTTCGCTTCGCCCCGGATTCCTTCTTGCTGCGGTCATCGCCCTGCTCTGCGGGTGGCCCGCTTCCGCGCAGGAGCGTCCGATCGCCTTTGTCGGCGCCGAGGTGATCCCGATCGCCGCTCCCGCGATCCCTGCCGGTGCGGTGGTGGTGCAGGGGGGCCGAATCCTGGCGGTCGGATCGGCGGCGACGACGGCCATTCCGCCCGACGCCGAGCGAATCGATGTCAGCGGCAAGGTGATCATGCCCGGCCTTGTCGACACCCACAGCCACGTCGGCGGGGGCCGCGGGGGCGACGGCAGCGGCCCCGTGCAGCCCGACGTGCGGATTCTCGACTCGATCAACGTCCGTGACGCGGGGTTCCGGAAATGCCGCGCCGGGGGGCTGACGACGCTCAACATCATGCCTGGGTCGGGGCACCTGGCGAGCGGCCAGACGGTCTACGTGAAACTGCGGCCGGCCAACACGATCGAAGACATCCTCTACCGCGATGCCGCCGGCGCGATCCTGGGCGGCCTGAAGATGGCCAACGGCACCAACTCCCAGCAGGAGCCTCCGTTCCCCGGCACGCGCGGCAAATCGGCCGCGATCGTCCGACAGAAGTTCGTCAAGGCGCTCGCGTATCGCGACAAGATCAGGCAGGCGGCGGGCGACCGCGAAAAACTGCCCGATCGCGACCTGGAGATGGAGGCGATCGTCGACGTGCTCGAGGGGCGGAAGATCGTCCACCATCACACCCACCGCGCAGACGACATCATCACCGTGCTGCGACTGCGCGACGAATTCGGCTTCAAGGCCGTGCTGCACCATGCGAGCGAGGCCTGGAAGGTTGCGCACGAACTGGCGAAGTCGGGCGTCGGCTGCTCCGTGATCGTGCTCGACAGCCCCGGCGGCAAGATCGAGACGATGGATTTCTCGCTCGTGACAGGCGCCGTGCTCGAAAAGGCCGGGGTCGCCTGTGCGTTTCACACCGACGACCCTGTCACCGATTCCAGGCTCTTCCTGCGGACGGCGGCCCTCGGCGTGCGGGCCGGCATGTCGCGCGACAAGGCGCTCGAGGCCCTGACGCTCGCCGGGGCGCGGATGCTCGATCTCGATGCCCGGATCGGCTCGCTCGAGGCGGGCAAAGATGCCGATCTGATCGTCCTGTCGGGCGACCCGCTGAGCGTGCACACGAAGGTGCTGCAGACCTTCGTCGAGGGGAAAAAGGTCTTCGATCGCGACGATCCCGAGGACCGGCTCTTCGCCGTGGGTGGCTATGGCGCGAGCCGCGATCAGGATGCCGAAAGCTGCTGCCTGACGACGCGGGCGGTGGAGACGAAATGATGACCGCGAAAGGCATCATGCACTCGATCGGCCGGCTTGCAGCCGCGGCCTGCGCCATCATGCTCTCGTGGCCGGCGGCTTCAGCGGAGATAGCGCAGGGCACGATCGCCATCCGCGGCGACACGGTGCACACGATGGCCGGTCCGGCGATCACCGACGGCGTGATCCTCATCGAGGCCGGCCGCATCCGGCAGGTGGGCCCGGCGGCCGACGTGCGAATCCCCGAAGGGACGAAACTGCTCCGCGGCAAGGTGGTCACCCCGGGGCTCGTCGACGCCCACACCGTCGTGGGCCTGAGCGGCTACCTCAACCAGCCGCAGGATCAGGATCAGCTCGACACGGCCGATCCGCTGCAGCCCGAACT